>JACQPP010000095.1 GCA_016207465.1 Methanobacteriota archaeon | reverse complement strand
GGCGTGGGGGGCGGGCCGTATTCGAGGGTGGGGAGGTGTCCCCCGGTGACCTCGAGGTCGAGGCGGCCCAGGTTCTGTGGCAGGAAGAGCATGCCCGGGGGGGCGTCGAGGCGGACGGTCCCGTTGATGCGGGGCATGTCGTGGGTGGCCCATCTCCCGCCGCGGGAGGTGGCGAATCCGCGGGCCAGGAAGGACTCGAGGACCCGGTCCTGGCGGAGTTGGATTTCGAGGTTCTCCACCGAGGCGAGTTCGAAGTCCCGGGCGATGCCCGCGGAGACCTCGCCGGTCAGGTTGGGGTCGGAGAGGAGTTGGGAGGTGTTGGGGAGGGCCTCCGGGGGCACCACAATCTCGAGGACCATGCGGGCGTCGCCGTTGGGCTCCAGGAGGATGAGCCAGTGCTGCTCGGGGAGGGCATTGGGGGTCGGGGTGGGCCGGGTTCCCGCGAGGGCGGGGGCGGCGAGAAGCAGAGCCCCCAGGAGGAGACCGTGGAGGAGGCTCATGGCGGGCCTCCGGCGGGCTGGGTCCGGGGATGGGGAGCGGATGGAGCGGTCTTCTCCGGCGGGGGCTGTTCCCCCTCGCGGGCCTCGCGGAGAGCATGGATGCGGAGTCCCACGAGGGCCTCGTAGCCGTAGAGGAGGGGGCCGTAGCGGGCCGACTCCGTGAGGCGGAGGTCCACCGGCTCGGAGAGGCCGCGGGAGAGCAGGGTGAGGAGGATGCGGCGGCCCAGGGTGACGACCCGGAGGCCTTGGGCGGCGGCGGCCTGCTGGATGGAGAGCCCGTATCCCTCCTTCTCCGGCAGGATGAGCATGAGGGCGGGCCAGAGGCTCTGGGTGCCGCCGAGGGCGATGACCCCGATGACCGGGACCGTCCGGGACTCCAGGTCCCGGATGAAACCATCAAAGGCCTGGCGGAAGGCGTCGCCGTGGAAGTGGAGAAAGGCTTCGCCTCTCTCCACTTCGGTCATCTCCAGGTGCTTGGCCACGGCGGGGCTGGCCAGGTTGAGCCGGTAGAGATGGGTCCAGCCCGTGCGCCGGTGCTCCAGGAGTCCACGGAGGGCGAGACTCTGGAGCCCGGTGTACACGGTCTTGTAGCTCAACCCGGAGACCTCGACAATCTGGCCGATGCGGACCTCCCGGTCGGGGGGAACGAACCCGAGCAGTTGGGTCTCAGCGGCCATGGTCTCCTCCGGGGGCGGGGACTGCCGTCGCTGCTCGGATACAGGCAGCGGCGTGGTCCGAGGGGAGCCCCCGGGGCCGTTTTGCGTATATATATACTTTCATCCTGTTCTGCTCCTGTGCTCTGGTGGATTTCACCTCCTGTGCCGTATCCCGAGGGGGGATATGGGGTAGGGGTTCGCCAGGGTGACGTTCAGGGCGCCGATACCCCTCCCGTTCCCCCGGTGGTCCGCGGGGCCGCTGTAGCCATTTCCGTTGCCGCTGGTGTGTCCATTTCCGTTGTGGCCGTTCCCGTTGTGCCCGTTGCCGTTGCTGTTGCTGTGTCCATTCCCGTTGTGGCCGTTTCCATTGTGCCCGTTGCCGATGGGGTTCAGGGGTGCGGTGGGCGGTTGGAGCGCCCGGAGTCTCTCCCGGAGGATGAACTCCTGCCCCAGCAGGGGAACCCCCTGGTTGAGGGCCTCCTTGAGCCTGGGCGCGGTCCCGTTGCCCACGATGCGCCGGTAGACGTCGCGGGAGGCCACCGCCGACTTGATGCGGAGGCCGTTCAGGCGGGATACCGCCTCGCACGCTTGCCGGATGTCATCGCCGTAGCCGTTCTGATGGGGCACGACGAAGAGCACCGAGAGGTGCTTCACCTCCTTTCCCTCCGGGGTGGTTTCGACCCGCAACGGTTCCATGGTGACTGCGGCCAGGACCGGGACCTTCTCGGTCACGCGGTCCAGGAGCATCTCCACCATGGCGTGGCCATGCTCCCCCAGCTGCAGTGCCAGGGCTTCGAGGCGCTCGAGTTCCTTGATTTCCACCATCTTGCGGACGAATGGGTTGGCCACATTGAGGCGGAAGAGGTGCTTCCAGCCCCTGCGGCGCCGCAGCAGGTAGCCCCGCTCCACCAGCCGCATGAGGGCGAAGTAGGTGGGCTTGTAGGAGCGGCCGGCCGCCTCCATCACCTCCTGGATGGCCAGCTCCTTCCCGATGGGGAAGACCCCGAGGAAGACTTCACTCACGTGAGCCTCCCTGCGGTTGCCCGCGTGGGGCCCGCCCACTGTCTCCACCCGCTGAGGGGGTGTCTCCATTCGTGTTCCCAGCAGGCTCGCCTGCAATGGCAGGCCCGCGGGGCGCAGTTCCTTCATTTCGGTTCCCATGTTTTCCTCCGTTGTGTTCGCCGTCGCGTCCGTTCGCTCCGGCGGGGCCCGGCGTAGCCGGACCGCTTCCACCGTTGGTCCCACTCCCGTTGCCGTTCGTGGGGCCAGACGTGTGGCCGTTTTCGTTCCCATCGGCGGCTCCGAAGGAACCGCCGAGTTTCGACGAAGTCGAAACCTTCCCGTTGCGGAGGGCACGGACCCTCTCGCGCAGGAAGAACTCGTATCCGAACAGGGTGACCACCGTATTGTTGGCCAACGCCGCCACGTTTCGCGTGGCGGCGTTCAGCTCTGGGCGGAGGTCTTCGCCCGCCTGGATGGCGGAGCGGAGTTCCTCCAGCGTGGTGGTTTCTGTCTGGATTGTGATGCCGTTGGACAGGCGCCGCGCGATGGCGGCAATCTTCCCGGCGAATCCGTCGGCCTCGGGGACTACCGCCAGGAGGCGGAAGGTGTTCGAGGGAACGTCCTTCACCCCGTTCAGGAGGATGATGGCCATGACGGGGACCTCCTCGGTGACCTCGTCCAGGGTCCTCTCCAGGGTCCCGCGGGCCTCGGGGGTGAGGCTGGCGAGGTAGGACTCGCGGCGCTCCAGCTCGATGAGTTCGAGGTGTTTGCGGACGAATGGGTTGGCGAGGTTGAGGCGGAAGAGGTGTTTCCAGCCCTGGCGGTGGCGGGTGAGGTAGCCCTCGCGGACGAGGCGCATGAGGGCGTAGTAGGTGGGCTTGTAGGAGCGGGAGGCGCGGTTCATGATTTCCTGGATGGTGAGTTCGGTTCCCACGTCGGGTCCGGCGAAGACCCGGAGGAGGTTGCCGTTGCGGAGGGAGAGGGGGGCGGCTCCGCCCGTCTCGGCCTGCGGGAGCCTCCGCTCGGTTTCCGGCAGGCGCCGGGCGATGCTGGTTTGGGGGGTTCTTGTCGTCATGAGGGTGGGAATGCATTGGGCAGTTCGCGGCCCATCTGGCCGGCGAAGCGGATGAGTGAGGTGTAGTAGTCGAAGTAGGCGTTGGTGAAGTCCCCGATGCGGTAGGCGAGGGAGCCGTTCAGTTTCTCGACGATGCCCTTCATCTTGTAGGTCTCCTGGCCGTCGGTGCCGTCGAGGTTGCCGAGCATCCACCAGAGGTTGGAGTGGGTGCCCTGGGTGCAGGAGGGGAGGGAGCCGGGCGGGTCGCCGCAGGTCTTGGTGTCGTTGGCCATCAGCCGGGTGGCGACCGGCTGGATTCTGGTGTACTGGGACTTGTCCGCGGCCTTGTTCAGGTTGCGGAGCGTCCAGTAGACCACGTTCCAGGTCTTCTTGGCGGTCTCGTTGACGTTGGACTGGTTGTTGAGTTCGCTCCAGTAGATGTTGCCGAACTCCTTGCGGTAGGCGTCGCGCTTGAGCTTGTCGTCCACGTAGTCCTGGATGTTGTAGGTCCCGCTGTCGGGGAAGGCCTGGGGGAACATCTTGGCGAGGCGGGCGGTGACCTCGATGAGGGAGTCGAGCCAGTCCCAGAACCCGCAGATGTACTGGTTGAGGTCGCCCTGTCCGCAGGTGCGGCCGTTGACGAACTGGTCCCAGTAGGAGCCGGGGGCCTGGAAGGTTCCGTTGAGGAGGTAGGTGAGGCCGTTGGTGCCGTCGTTGGGCCCGAACATGTCGGGGCTGCGGCGGGCGATGTTGCGGAAGAGGCCCTCCGCGTAGGGTTTGACGGTGGAGTCGCGGGCCGCGATGCGGGTCATCTCGGTGTAGTCGCGGACCGAGTTGTAGGTGATGTGGTAGGCGTCAATGAGTCCGGTCTCGGCGCTGGCGCTACCGGCGAGGCTGTCGATGAGGGCATCGAGGAGCCCTCCGAAGAGGGCGGCCCCGCTGCCCCCGACGCAGTCGCTCTTGATGAACTGCTGGGTGTAGGGGCGGGAGAACCAGTTGATGCGGGTCTCCTGGTCGATGAAGAGGCTGAGGGTGAGGAGGACTTCGCGGCCCAGCTGGGAAATCTGCTGGTACTTGTAGGTCTGGTTGAATGTGTTGAGGCGGTTGGCGATGGTGGTGATGGTGTTGTTGAGGACCCGGATTGTGGAGTTGGTGAAGGTGGTGAGGGTGGTCTCCTTGGCCCCGGTGGTGGCGCCGAGGAAGAAGAATGCCTTTCCGGCGAACTTCTGGGCCTGGATGTCGGCGATGGTGGGGCCGCCGTTGCCGAATCCGATGGCGAATATCTGGTCGTCGTTCTGGTCGGGCCAGATGCCGAAGACGGTGTAGAGTCCGGGTCCGAGCTCGATGACGGGGGGCAGGAGCTCGATGGTGCCGGTGAAGAGGCACTTGCTGCGGCCCACGAAGAGGAAGTTGGGGTTGCGGCCCTCCAGGTCCATGGCTTGGCCGCCGCGCGGGTCGCTGGGGATGGTGACGTAGTTCAGGGAGGGGCTGGAGACCCGCATCTTGAGGGGGGCGAAGGTGTGGGTGTTGTTGAGGGTGCCCACGGGGGCGCGGTTGCCGTCGAAGTAGACGTCGGCCCACTCGCCGCCGCTCTCGGTCCAGAGGCGGGCCCGGAGGGCGGCCTGGATTTGGAGTTTCTGGATGAAGATGAGGCTGGTGGCGTCGCTCTCCACGGAGGCGTTGTAGTAGAGGGTGGAGTTGTCCCCCACGTGGCAGGAGACGTAGTTGTCGCCGCCCTTCTGGGCGCGGAGGGTGCCGTTGACGTAGCCGTGGGCGTCGCTGCTGTTGTTGCCGAGGAAGGTGACTGTGTTGTTGTAGAAGTCGGTGGGGTAGCTGGCGATCGGCAACTGTGAAGAGAGGTTGGTGGCTGTGATGTTGCGGCGGACGCCGTCGAGGGCGTCCCAGGCGAGGGTGATGTTGGCGTTGCCGGTGGTCTCGTTGTAGGTGAGGCGGAGGGTGTGGTAGCCGGGGGTGAGGTACCAGAGGGTGGTGTTGGTGGTCTGTGTCGAGTTCTTGGTGAGGATGAGGACGTTGTCGATGTAGAGGCCGGCGGTCTCGCCGCTCCCGGCGCCGAGGGTGAAGGTGGTGTCGTAGTCCTCGCCGATGTAGAGGCGGCCGTTCCACTCGACGGTGAAGTTCTCGGCGTTGACTCCGGCGCCGGGGGAGCCGGACCAGTAGAAGGAGGCGTTGGGGTCCTGGCGGGTGAGGGCGAGGACGCTGGTGGCGTTGAACTGGCCGGGGTTGAGGATGTTGTAGTAGCGGCCGACGAGGCCGGGGGAGTATGTGAACTCGGTGACCTCGCACTTGAGGGAGACGTTGGTGCCGAAGGTGGCCTGGGTCCCGTAGGAGGGAGATATCCATTTGACCTTGGAGTAGCCCCACACCTGGGCGGTGCGGACGGTCTCGATGGGCTGGGCCGGGGGGACGCCGTCAATCTCGTAGTTGACGAGGAAGGTGATGGTGCGGTTGGCCCCGAGGGTCTCGTTCTCGGGGATGTGGACCACGATGTCGTTGGTGACGGTTTCGCCTGGGCCGCTCTGGGAGATGCCTTTGACGGTGGAGAAGAGCTGGGTGGCGCTGCCGGAGACGATGGTCCAGTTGGCGGGGAGGACCCAGGTGAGGTTGACGTTGGTGAGGTCCCGGGTGAGGACGTTGATGGCCATCCCGGTGAAGGTCTCGTCGGAGCCGCGGTGGACGATGGAGGGGGTGGTGACGATGACGCTGAGGGCCTGGATTTCGGGGTCGAGCTGGGTCTGCCGGGGCATGTCGCGGATGGTCTGGTTGTAGATGTCGCTGAGGGCGCCGGGGGCGCCGGTGGTGGCGATGGTGATGAGGTCCTGGGTGCGGTTGGTGCCGGCGCCGAGGGTGTCGGTGTCGGGGCGGAAGAGGTTGGAGATGTCGAGGTTGTCGGAGGTGCCCCCGTCGGCGCACTCGACCTTGTCGTTGCCGGGGGCCGCGATGGTGTTCCACATGAGGCCGTGGCCGGGGTTGCTGAAGGAGCCGCTGAGGTAGCGCTCGGTGAATGTGTTGTTCTGGAGGGTGTGGGGGATGCAGGTGGTGTAGGGGCCGTTGGTGGCGGTGCCGATGTCGAGGTAGTTGGTGAAGGAGTTGTTGTTGAAGTTGCGGACGAAGTTCTTGTAGGTGTGGCTGCCGGCGCCGGTGTTGTTGATGTTGTATTTGACGCCGACGGTTTTGTCGTAGGCGGTGATGTTGTAGCGTTTTTCGAGGAGGTAGTTGGTCTGGCTGGTGCGGTAGACCCAGGAGTTGCGGAGGGGGCCGGTCCAGAGGGTGACGTAGTCGTATTCGGTGGTGTTGAGGTTGGTGGGGCTGGGGCTGGCGCCGCCGTCAATGTGGACGCTGTCGTCGTAGCCCGCCTTGGTCTCCCAGTCCGTGTTGCCGAAGATGTCCCAGTTGGTGGCGTTGATGACGAGGGTGTCGAGGAGGCCGCCGATGTTGTCGGTGTGGCCGCGGAGGTAGGCGTTGCGGAAGATGACCTCGCCGGTGGTGTTGGGGCGGGTGGAGAGGCCGCTCTTGGTGGAGATGTTGGTGAGGTCGCCGCTGGCGATGGAGTAGTGGCTCTTGGTGGTGAAGTTGGCGTCGGGAGAGGGGTAGGTGTAGAGGGTCTTGCCGGTGTAGTAGCCGGTGGCGGGGTCAATGGGGGTGTGTTCGAGGGTGTCGAAGTAGACGTGGAAGGTGCGTTCGGTCTGGGGCAGGGTGGTGCCGTTGACGAACCAGACGAACTCGCCGCTCCAGTTCTGGTAGATGGGGGTGGGGTAGGCCCGGACCTTCATGTGCTGGTAGTCCACTACGAGCCGCTGGTCCACGAAGTCGGAGCTGTTGGTGTCGAGGTAGCGGACCTGGAGGTATCCGGTGGAGGAGATGTAGTTGGTGCAGTTCTTGGCGGTGCAGATGTTCACCGTGTAGGGGCTGCCGGAGGTGGGGACCTGGGTGGTGGTGTTCTCCCATCCCTTGGCGGTGCCCCCGTAGTTGATGCGGATGGAGTGGTAGTCAATGCGCCAGCCGTCCTCGTCCACGGTGAGGGCGCCAATCTCGGGCAGGTAGTAGCGGAGCTGCATGATGCCGTTGACGATGTAGGCCGAGCATTCGGTGGAGCCGGTGCAGAGGCTGATGGTCTGGAGAGGGCTCCCGGGGAGGCTGGTGGTGCCGATGGAGGAGCCCCAGCCGGAGCCGCTGCGGTAGGCGTAGATGCTGGCGGTGTCCTCGTTGACGTTCTCGCCGTCGGTGAGGAACTCGATGGAGTTGATGCTGGCGGGGTCCACCCCGGTGGGCTGGAAGATGAACTCGAAGGAGGCGCCGCAGTACTGGTTCCAGAAGTCGAAGGAGCGGTGGCAGTGCTCGCGGACCTCGACGGAGTTGCCGTCGCCATCGGTCTGGGTGTAGGTGTTGGCGGTGACGAGGCTGCTGGGGGTGACGGTGCCGCAGTGGCTGCAGGTCATCTGCTGGCTGGCGAAGTTGCTGAGGGCGGGGTTGGTGGGGGTGTAGTTGTATTTCCAGATGTAGAAGTTCTCGGCGGGGGTGGAGGCGTTCACCGAGGCGTCGGTGACGTAGTCCACCTGGATGATGTCGGTGGTCTTCAGGGTGCTGTTGGCGACGTGGTCGTCGCGGAAGGCGTAGGAGGCGTCGAGTTGCTGTCCCTTGTAGGTGACCTGGGCGGACTGGTAGTCGATTTTGTAGGAGTCCGAATTGTCATAGATTCCCTCGCCGATGTCCTTGTAGCGGATGGTGACTGTTCCGGTGCCGGAGATGTAGTTGTTGCATGCCGTGGTGGTGGTGCAGACGGTGAGGGTCTGGGTGGTCTGGGTGCTGGAGGACTGGCCAAGGTATTTCCAGCCGGTCGAGTCGCCATCGGAGAAGTTGCGGACCCAGATGCTGGCGTGTTCGTTCCCGGTGATGTAGATGTCGGTGAAGATTTTCAGCGAGTCCACCGCCGACCTGTCAATGGAGATGGTGAAGGTGGCGGTGACGTTGGCCTGGCAGCTCACGAAGAGGCCGCAGGGGAGGCCCTGGTCGTTCTTCTCGGAGAACTGCATGTCGGTGCCCCCCTCCTGGGCGGTGTCGCTGCACCCGCCGTAGTTGATGGTCCCCCAGCTGGCGAGGACGTCCATGGAGTTGCAGGAGTGGTCGAGGGTCACCTGGTTGGTGCCGGTCTCCTGGATGCTGTGGCCGCTGCTGTCGTCGGCGGCGGTGGAGTGGACGCCTCCGGAGACGTTGGTTCCGGTGGTGATGGTGGCGGTGTAGGCGAAGGCCTCCTGGGTTCGGTTGCGGTAGCCGATGACGTCCTGGTCCCACTGGCTGACGGTCTCCCAGAGGACGTCGCCGGTGGTGTTGTTGTATTCGACGACGCGGATGCTGTTGGGGTCGAAGGTCTGGTTGGCGATGCCGAGTTTGGCGAGCTCGAGGCTGAAGTTCTTCCAGTGGACGGCGGTGTAGTTGGTGCGGGTGTAGTTGGAGGAGTTGAGGATGATGGGGACGCGGTAGGGCCAGGTGGGGTTCCACCATTCGGCGGTGGGCTCGAAGACGAGGACGTTGCGGGCCTCGTGGTCGGTCATATAGGTGCCGGTGTCGGTGGTGGCGTTGCTGGAGACGCGGATGAGGTTGTAGCCGAGGGTGGCGTTGGTCTCGACGGTGACGGTGATGTTGTTCCAGAAGCGGTCGCCGAAGGCGAGGGTGCCGCTGTAGGAGTAGTTGAGGCTTCCGGAGGAGAGGGTCCAGTTGGGGGGGAGGGTCCAGTTGAGCCAGGGGTCGTTGAGGTTGCGGGTGCCGGTGTTGCGGACGTAGGCGCGGAGGGTGAGGTTGAGCGCGCCGCGGGTGGTGTTCAGGGGGGCCTCGTAGAAGACGACGTCGGGGCCGTATCCCTCGGGCTCGTTCTGGTAGACGCGGGGCGGGTCGTGGGCGGCGCGTTCGAGGGATTCGAGGGGGGGCTCGCGGGTGATGGTGATGTCGTCCATGCGGACCTCGCCGCTGGTCTCGTTGAGGATGGCGGCGTGGGCGCGGAGGTAGCGGGTGTTGGCGGGGGTGAGGAAGGAGAGGGTGCGGTCTATCCACTGGCGGTTGAGGTCTCCGATGCTGTAGGGGGTGGCGGCGCGGGTGGCGCTCTCGCCGAGGAGGGCGAGGCCGGAGTCGTAGGCGGCGATGTGGAATTCGATGCCCCCCTGTTCGGCGACGATGTTGTCGAAGTAGGCGCGGGCGTAGGTGGTGTCGCCGGTGACGAGGCCCGTGCGGCCGCGGCTGGCGTAGGTGGTGTTGGCGTCGGTGTAGGCGACGGTGGTGCCGTTGATGAGGCCGGCGATGACGCGGCCGGTGGCGCTGACGGCCATGTCGTACCAGGTGTCGTTCTCGAGGGCGACGCTGGCCTGGGCGACGACGCAGCGGCAGGTTTCGTTGTAGACGCGTATCCAGTCGCCTCCGGCGGAGACGTTGACGATGTATCCGAGGTGGGCGCTGTTCTGGCGGAGGGCGACTCCGGCGGTGGTCCCGTTCTTGAGCTGGATGCGGACGGCCACGGTGAGGTTGGTCCAGGAGAGGTTGCCGATGACGGTCTTGCTGCTCCAGTTGGTGGCGGAGCCGTTGTACCACTGGTTGCCGCTGTCGTTGGCCTGCCATGTGCCGTTGAGGACGGTCCAGTTGGGGGCGCCGGTGGTGTTGGCGGTGTAGGTGGTGAAGGAGTCCTGGACGCTGTAGTTGAAGTCCTTCCAGAGGGAGCCGGTGATTCGGTAGCGGGTGCCGGGCTCGGCGGGGAGGGCGGGGGAGGTGGCTTCGAGGACGCTCTGGGTGAGGCCGGTGCCGTTGAAGCGGAGGTAGCGGGTCCCGGTGCGGGCCTGGGCGGCGTCGGTGACGTGGCTGAAGTTTCCGGTGGGGAGGGTCCAGGTGGGGCCGCCCTCGAAGGAGGAGTTGGGGGTGAGGTTGAGGAGGGTGCGGTTCCAGGTGGCGATGTAGAATGTCTCGGAGAACCAGTCGCCGAAGATGACGGTGGTGTTGGCGCCGATGACGCGGCGGAACATGGTCTCGTTGGTCCCGTCGGTGAGGTTGAGGCGCGGGGAGGCCTCCTTGGTCTGCTCGCGTCCGATGGGGATGAGGCCGACGGAGGAGTCGGTCTTGAAGTTCTGGAGGCCGATGTAAAGGGGGTCGTGGATGAGGCTCATGCGGTCGAACCATGCCTGGCCGTCGAAGAGGCTCATGTTGAGGCCGTTGACGCTGCGGTTCTCGAGGCCGAGGAGGAGGGCGGGGATTTCGAGGCGGACCCAGCGGCCGGTGGCGGGGAGGGGGCCCATGTAGCGGCGGCTGGTGTTGTCCACGATGCCGCCGTCGAGGAGGTCTTCGCCCCAGTAGGCGCGGTGTTCCCACGAGCTGCTGTCGCTGGCGTTGAAGGCGAGGAGGATTTCGCGGGGCGGGTCGGCGGGGTTGAGGTAGACCCAGGCCTGGAGGATGGATTGGGCGGTGATGTTGAGCCAGGAGCCGCCGGAGGTGTTGGTCCAGGTGGAGTTGTGGGCCCCCCAGGCGGCGCCGCTGGTGACGCTGGCGCTCCCGTTGTAGAGGGGGGTCCCGGCCCAGGTCCAGGTGCCGGTGAGGGTGCATCCGGCGGCGCAGGTTTTGCCGGGGACGGTGTCGTCCCACCAGACGGTGGAGTTGGTGGTGAAGTTGTGGTCGGCGCCGGTTCCCTGGGTGTTGAGGGAGGTCTGGCTGGTGCCGTTGGGGTATTTCCAGGAGAAGTTGGACCCGAGGCTGGAGAATTCGTCGTCGCTGGAGGAGGTGTTGGGGGAGTCCACCCAGTTGAACTCTGTGTTTCCGAAGCGGGAGAGGGTCTTCTTGATGCTGATGTTGCTGCGCTCGTCCACGCGGAAGAGGGTGGTGTTGTCGTAGAAGTCGTAGGTGACGGTGTAGCCGTTGCCGGTGGAGATGGAGTCGCTGGCGCGGAAGAATCCGGTGGCGGTGTAGCGGATGCGGAGGGGGCCGGGGCGGACGGTGACGCGGGGCTGTGTCTCGTATTCGGTGGAGTAGTAGGTGCCGGCGCTGTCGTTGTAGGAGATGCGGTGGGCGCTGGTTCCGGCGAGGTTGGAGTCGTCGCCGGTGCGGGGGCGGTAGGTGACGAAGAGGCCGCCGCTGGTGTTTTTCATGCCGACCCGGTAGTAGTCGTTCTCGACCCAGAAGTCGTTGCCGGGGACGTAGACCGACATGTTTTCGGCCCAGGCCTGGCCGCCGTAGAAGGTGATGTTGAAGCCGGTGAGGCGGTCGCCTTCGAGGCGGAGGGTGGATGCGGGGACGTCGAAGGCGTACCACTGGCCCATGGCGGGGATGGCGCCCATGTAGTAGCAGGAGGCGTTGAGTTCTTCGGCGGCGGAGCGGGTGGTGTTGCAGCCGTTGGTGGTGTTGACGAGGTTGTCGCCCCAGAAGGCGCGGTGGTCGTAGGAGCCGCTCTGGTTCTGGAACTGGAGCATGACCTCGCTGGGGAGGCTGGTGGGGTCGAGGTAGAGGATGGTGCGGAGGATGGAGCCGGGGGGCACGGAGAGGGGGACGAGGCCCTGGACCTGCTCGGAGTGGATGCCCCCGGCGGTGGCGAAGAAGAGGGAGCGGTTGCCGTAGGAGACGTTGTCGGGGTCGGTCTCCCAGGTGGCGTCGCCGTTGGGTTCGCCGGCGGGGAGGGTGTCGTCCCACCAGGCGGTGCGGTTGATTTGGTAGAGGTTGGTGGTGTAGGTGGCGGGGGTCTTGGCCCCGTTCTCGAGGAGGTCGAAGTAGATGTGGTAGTAGCGGGAGGTGTTGGCGGGGGTGTAGCCGTTGAGGAGCCAGACGAGTTCGCCGGTGGCGCTGGTGGTGTTGTTGGAGGTGGTGTCGGGGTCGAACTGGATGGGGATGCGGTCGCGGAGAAGGGTGCCGTCGCGGTTGACCTCGGTGAGGAGGATGGAGTTGTTGTCGAAGGTCCCGTGGATGCCGGCGGTGTCCACGAGTTTCTTGGCGGCGGCCTTGATTTCGTCGAGCCAGAGGGTGGAGCCGGAGGCGGCGTTGGCGTTGGTGAAGGTGCGGAGTTCGGTGAACTCGGTGGTCTCGGGGGTGGCGTTGCCGCAGGTGGCGGTGAGGGTGGCGAGGTCCACGGTGGCGGTGTGCCACCGGTCGTCGGCGGTGAGGTTGGTGCCCTGGCGGCGGCAGTCGGCGGGGTTGGAGGCAAAGCCCGGGTTGCAGGCGGGGGTCCCGGCGATGGTGATGTAGGAGCCGCTGGTGTTTTTGACCTGGATGCAGGCAGGGGTGTTGGCGGTGGCGCGGTAGCCGAAGGTGAGGACGGGGTATTCGGTGCTGGTCCAGCCGGTGGGGTTGACGTCGCATCGCATGCTGCTGCTGCCGGCGGTGGCCTGGACCTTGTAGGACTGGTTGCCGCGGTATCGGGTGGCGTTGTCGCGTGTCCCCGAGGTGGAGCCGGTGCAGTCGCCCCAGGAGTTGTTGGTGGCCTCGAAGTCGCCGTAGTAGTGGAGCTGGCTGAGTTTCTCGAGTTCGCGGGTGAAGTTCTTCCAGAGGATGATGGGCTGGTTGAAGCGGTCGTGGCTGGAGGCGTTGATTTCGACGGGGATGCGGTAGTGCCAGTCCTCGTCGAGCCAGGTCTCGATGCCGACGAGGTTGATGCCGACGCTGGCGTTGGTTCCGGTGGCGTCGTAGTAGGCGGCGGTGTTGTTGCCAATCTGGCAGCGGAGGGTGTATCCGCCCTCGGCCATGGAGGTGTTGGTGTACCAGAATGTTTCTGCGACACCGGACGAGTCGGTGGTGTCGGTGGCGGGGGTGAGGCCGCTGGTGGTGTTGGGCTCGGTGCCATTGCTCCAGTAGAAGGAGACGGGGTAGTTGGCGATGGCGGAGCCGTTGGTCTGGTCGCTGACGGTGCAGCGGAAGCGGACGCGTGCGCCACGGCCGAAGTCGGAGCCGGCGGCGGGCTGGGTGACGCTGACGGTGGACCAGCCCTTGAGGATGAACCACAGGGTGTCGGTGGTGTTGGTGTTGCGCCAGGTGTCTTCGCCTCGGATGGCCCAGGAGATGTTGCCGGGGGTGTAGTTGGTGAAGTTGAGGAATCCGCCGGGGGAGAAGGTGAAGTTGCTCCAGTTGGTGGCGCCGGTGATGGAGGTGGTGTTGAAGTCCTCGGGGGCGGTGGTGGAGCGGTTGGAGAGGTTGGTCTGGAGGGTGGCGGTGTAGAGGGCGTTGTTGCTCCAGTTGGCGCCGAGGGTGGCGGTCTGGTTCTTATAAATTATCGTTCCGTTGGCCGATGCGTTGTAGTATGTGGCGGTAACGTTTTTGGCGAAGGGGCGCTCCCAGGTGGGCTTGGCGAGGTCGGGGGGCGAGCAGGTGACGGTGGTGGAGTGGGGTGGGACGAGCTCGTTGCCCACGGGGTCTACCCCTCTCACGGTGACGTTGTAGACTCCGTCTGTGCATGTGGCCCCGCGGATGTTGATGTCGTCGAAGAAGACGCTGGTCCCGCGGCTGGCGACTCCGATGGAGCCGTTGAGGAATGGGGCGGGGTCGGTGTAGTTGAGTTCGAGGCGGCCGTCCACCCAGACGCGGATTTGGGGGCCGTTGGTAGAGATGTTGAATGTGTGGAACTCTCCCACCTGCCAGGAGCCGGTGGAGTTGTTCACCTGGGTACACGTCGTAAGGTCCGTGCACCTGTTGATTTCCACCTTGCTTGGATTGAAAAATCCGACATCGTATCGCGCTTGAGACGTGTTGTTGAGGCGGACCGATAGATACCCTCTGGCTCCGGATGCGACTTTGATGCGTCCGTCGAGGGTGTAGTTGGTCCAGTTGCGGTCTCCGGCTTTCGATAGGTAGCATGTGCTGGAGCCGCATGCGGAGCCGACCATGGTGTATTCGCCGTTCTGGATTTGCCAGTTTCCGGCCTGGATGTTCCATGTGGGGGCGGCGGTGTCGTTCTGGTTCTCGGTGTAGGTGGAGAAGTTCTCCTGGAATGTGGCGTTGCCATCGAGTTCGCCCCACCACTGGAGGCTGGTGGAGTTGCCGGTGCCCGTTTTGGTAACGACGGTCGTTCCGTCGGGGTCTATGATTCGCAACGTGTAGTCCACGGTTTCGCTGAAGTTGGCGGTGATGGTGGTGTTGTTCTGGGAGTTGTTGTAGTGGGGGGCGAATGCGGAGGGGGAGACGGTGAGGACCACGGTGGGCGATGTGGTATCCAGGTAGACAGCGTCGCCGAAAAAAGACGACAACCCGGCCCCGTCCTGGAGTTCGGCCACGACCACCTTGAGGCCGTCGCTGGTGTTGCCGCCGTAGGTGGTGTCGGTGATGTTCCAGGAGAAGAGGGCGGCGGGGGTGTACCATGGGCTCCACTGGCTGGGGTCGGTCTGGGTGGCGGTGTAGTTGTTGGTGAAGCGCACCTGGGTGGCGTTGGTGAGGGCGTCTCCGTACTGGAGGCTGAGGTTCACGTAGGGGGTGGTGGTGTATCTCTCGGTGTGGCTGTATCGGGCGGTGGTGTTGTTGACAATCCAGCCGAGGACGCGGTCGGTCTCCACCTGGCTGTTGCCGTAGTATTTCCCGATGGGCTCGTCAATGTCGAAGATGTAGCCCCCGCTGACGTTGCTCATGCCGTCGTGGTAGAAGGCCATGGAGGCGAGGCGGCGGAGGGGGTTGGTGAATCCCACCATGAGGCTGGTGTTGGTGCAGAGGCTGGCGTTGGCGCAGTAGGTCCCGCGGCCGCTGGAGACGGTGACGGAGGAGCCGTTGGCGACGTCGTAGAACATGCCGACCCCCTCGGGGGTGTCGCGGCGCATGTTCTGGGAGAAGGAGGTGTTGTTCCAGGTCCCGTTGAGGAGGCCGAGGCGGCTGTTCCACGGCTGGCCGATGCTGGTGTTGGTGCAGGCGCTGTTCGTGGTGTTGTTGAAGAGGGCGCCGCCGCCGAGGTGGACGATGACCTTGTCGTAGGAGAGGTAGTTGCTGAGGTTGGTCCAGTCGTCGTATACGTTCTCCCCGAGGAAGACCAGGATTTCGTGCTGGGAGAAATTGTTGTACCAGGTGGTGGTGTTGTTGATGTATTCGGTCTCCCAGCCGTTGGTGTTGGCCCAGGTGCGGACGGCGCTCCAGTAGGAGGTGTTGGAGAAGCCGGTCCAGGGCTTGTCGAGGGAGCAGGTGGAGCCGAGGAGGTTGACGAGGCCGATGGAGCGGTTGCCGGTGACGTTCAATCCGACCCGTCCGATGCGGAGGCCGCCCTGGGGCGGGGTGGTGTCGAGGGTGATGTTGGCGGCGACGTCCTCGGCGAGGAGGCGGACGTCGTCGAGGCGGCCGCGCATGCGGACGAGGAATGCGTGGACGTAGTTGATGGTGGCGTTGTCGCGCTGGCAGTCGCGGAGGTCCTCGCGGAGGTTGCGGCGGATGGTGCGCCAGGCGCCGCCGCCGGGGCCGATGCCGCGGATGCAGTATTGTCCCGCGCCGGAGGTGTAGGGGGCGCTGTTGGTGTAGTCGTAGGTGATGAACTTCTGGCCGCTGGGGGTCTCCACGCTGACGTAGAAGGTGTAGATTTCGCTGGTGTTGAACTTCCACTCGGCCACGACGCGGGGGTCGTTCCAGGCGCTGCTGTTGGCGTTGGCGATGCCGCTGCCGAGGGGGACGCCGAGGACGTATCCGGTCTGGTCGGCCCCGACCTGGTTGTAGTTGGAGAAGTTGATGACCCGGCTCTGGAGGGTTCCGTCCCACTGGTTGGTGATGGACCCCAGGGGGTCGTTGTCGTAGGCGAGCCACCCGTGGGTGGCGCGGTGCTCGGCGGACTCGTAGAGCTTGAAGTCGTTGTTGATGGTGTCCCGGGCGCGGGCCTTGACCCAGATGTTCTTCTGGTCGGGGATGGCGGTGAGGTTCCAGTTGGTCTCGTAGGCGCTGGCATTCTTGTAGCCGCACTGGTTGACGGGGTCGTCGTTGCAGAGGACGGCGTCGTCGAAGTCGGTGTGGGTGTAGCGGTTGAGGAGGTAGGCGCTGTTGGCGGTGGTGTAGGTGGAGTCGGCGGCGCTCGCCTCGATGGCGCCGTCAATGTAGCAGGTGATGGAGTTGTCGTAGACGCCGATGGCGATGTCGCGGGGGCCCTGGATGTTCCTCCAGGTGTCCTCGGCGGTGGCGAGCTGGGTGAAGGCGCCGTTGGTGACGCGGCTGAGGTTCACGCGGTAGTGGTTGCCGGTGTAGTTGCCGCCGAGGCCGCAGAAGTATCCGGAGAGGGCGGAGCCCTGGCCGCGGATGAGGAGGCCCACGAGGGGGTTGGAGTCGTTGGTGATGTTTCGGATGTTGACGCGGGCGCGGAAGGTGGCGTTGGCGTAGCCGGTGGTGTCGGCGCGGGTGTAGGAGAGGCCCCCGGTGGTGTTCTCGTTGTGGAGGGCGTCCCGCTCGTTGGTCCAGGTGCCGGAGACCGGGGTCCACCCGCTGGTGGTGTTGCGGAACTCCTCGTTGGCGAGGAGGTTGCCGAGGGTGGTCCAGTTCTGCCCGAGGTCGGTGGAGTAGGCGAGGAGGACCCGGTCCACGCTGGAGGTGGCGTCGCTGGCGCTGGACTGGACGGTGTAGACGGTGGTGTTGATGGTGGTGTTGGTGAGGGGCTGGGTGAGGGTGGCGGTGGGCGGGGTGGTGTCAACGGTGACGGAGCCGCGGGGGGCGCCGTAGGTGATGTCCATCTGGTGGATGTCAATGCGGAGGCGGTTGATGAGGACGTCGGTGGTGTCGGAGGGGCTGGGGTCCTGGTAGCGGAGTTTGATGTCGCCCCCGGCGGTGATGTAGTTGCTGCAGGTGCCGGCGCAGAGGATGCGGCTCTGGGGGGCGGCGTTGGTGGTGGCGGTGACGGTGCCGAGGCTCTCCCAGGCCCCGAAGACGGTGTTGTATTTCTCGATGGCCCAGTTCTCGGTGGTGGCGGTGCTGTTGACCTTCTCGGTCCAGGCGTCGGTGCGGAGGCTGACCTTGGAGACGTTGGCGGGGTCCACCACGGGGGTGGGGGGGTCGGTGTTGATGTTGAATGTGAACTCGGTGTTGAGGCGGGCGGCCTTGTAGTAGACGATGGCGGCGAGGCGGTCAATGCGCACATAGTCGCTGTCCTCGCAGCACCCCTCCCAGGGGTCCTGGAAGAAGACCCGCATCTCTCCGGCGCTGGAGATGTAGGCGTCGCAGGCGCTTGCGCTGGAGCAGACGGTCTGGAGGTAGGGGCTGGAGTCCACGCCGGGGAGGCTGGAGTAGGAGGCGCCGGATGTGCTCCACGCACTGCAGACGGTGCCGTCCATGGAGGAGCAGATTTTGACGTTGATGGGGTCGTTCTCGCGGGTGGCCTTGAGGTCAATGTCAATGCGCTCCACGTTGTTGGGGGCGAGAATCTGGGAGAAGGAGAACTTGTAGTAGAACTCGGTGCCGCAGGCCTGGTAGGGGAAGGAGAATGCGCAGCTCTCGCTCATTTGCTGGTAGGAGCCGTCGTTGTAGTTGGTGTCGGAGGCGGAGCCGCCGGTGACGGAGCCGCCGTTGGAGAAGGTGGGGTTGCCGGTGACGAAGACGGTGGTGGAGACGGCGTCGGTCTTGTTCTCCATGATGGCGAAGTTGGTGGCGTCGTCCACGCGGGTGTCGGTGTAGAGTCCGTTGACCCAGGCGCCCTTGCTGGTGGTGTTGGCGGTGTTGTTGATGTTCTGCTTGTTGGAGGCCTCGGCGGTGAGGAGGTTGGCGGCGAGGTCGGTGGCGCCGATGGCGATGGTGTAGGCGCCGTCGGGCAGCCGGGAGGGCGTGTAGATGGACATGTTGGCGACGGAGACGTTGTAGAGGTCGCTGAGGTTGCGGGTGTCGCCGGGGGTGAGGACGGTGGAGAGGGCGGCGATGTTGTAGTCCCAGAGGCGGACGAAGCCGGAGTAGGGGTAGGTGGGGTTGAATTTCTTCTGGTAGGCGGAGGCGTTGGCGTAGTTGTTGCCGGTGGTGTTGTTGGCGAGTTTGTTGAGGTCCTCGGGGGGGACGACGGTGGCGACGGAGAGGGTGATCTCGTCGCTGTCGCCGTCGGGCCCCATGGGGGTGACCCAGAGGGGGCTGAGCTTGGTGGAGGGGATGATGGCGCGGCTGAAGCAGGAGGAGGCGTATTCGAGCTGGGCCCGGTAGTCGCCCCCGTTCTCGTAGGAGTCCATGCGGATGTCGTGCCAGCCGGTGGTGAGGGTGATGGAGCCCGAGTAGGTGGTGGCCCCCTGGTCGGTCCAGGAGTTGACGAGGCGGCTGCCGTCCACCCAGAGGCGGGCGCCGTCGTCGGTGGTCACGTAGAAGGTGTAGCTGGCGTCGCAGTCGGCGTAGACGCGGCCGGTCCAGCGGACGTTGAAGTCGTTGTTGCCGACGCCGCTGCATTCGGAGGGGGCGACGTCGCCGATGTTGATGTTGACGGTGGGGCTGATGACGCGGCAGGTGGCGGCCACGTATTCGTCGTCGGTGACGTCGCCGCCGTTGGTGCGGTCGAAGTATTTGCCGGTGAGGCCCCCGGTGGTGGCGGGGGTGGAGTTGAGGCGGTTGCCCTGCCAGTCAATGCTGGCGCGGATGCGGAGGGTGCCGGCGGTGGTGGGTGCGTAGGTGGTGTAGTAGGTCTGGTTTCCTCCGGCGGTGCAGTTGGAGGTGTAGTAGGGGGTGAAGTTGGCGGCTCCCTGCTCCTTGATGGCGAGGGAGAGGGAGTCCTCTCCCCAGCCGTTGGCGTTGTTGGGGTCGCACCGGTATTGGACGCCGATGGTGACGGGTGTGCCGGGGGCGACGGTGGTGTCGGAGACATTAATCCAGTCTATGTGTTCCCAGTTGAGGCTGCAGGACATGTCCTCGCCGTTGGCGGTGTTGCCCTGGCTGTTGATGGTGCTGCTGAGGGTGCGGGTGCATCCGTTGGTGCCCCCGGTCTTGTTGGTGGCGTCGAGGGGTGGGCTGTAGGTGGTGATGGTCTGGCCGAAGATGGGGCGGCTGGAGGGCCAGGTGCGGGTGAGGCCCCAGAGGGTGCCGTTGGTGAGAATCTGCGTGGTGGCCCCGTTTTCGCCGAGGGGGTCGCGGTCCACGTCGAGGAGGTTGGACTGGCCGGTGTAGCCCCAGGTGTCCCAGGAGTCGGCCCCGTAGTTGGAGTTGTTGCGGTATCCCACGTAGTAGAAGGGGACGTCGGCAATCCACACGACCCTGCCGCCGCTGTCCATGTATTTGCGGATGAGGGTGGTGTTGGAGTTCTCCTGGCAGACGGTGTCGGGGCAGATGTCCTGGCTCATGACGACCACGGTTTTCCCGGCGGGGTCGCGGTCGGTGCCCGTGTAGGCCTCGCTGGAGTTGATGGCCCAGGTCATCCAGTACTGGAGTTCGTCGGCGTTCTTGATGGCGAAGCCGCGGGCGGCGAGGTAGTCGCGGACGGCGCGGCTCTGGTTGAGGGTGACCCAGTTGACGCGGTAGCGCTCGTCGTAGTAGACGACGGCCCCGGTCTCTTCGAGGCCGTCGAATTTCTCGACGGTGTCGCGGCCGGTGGAGCCGAGGGTGCGGACCACCCGCTCGGAGGCGTCGCGGAGGACGGCGAAGTAGGTGGTGTTCTCGCTGAGGGTCTCGAGGAACTTGGAGGCCTCGGGGGTGTGGGTGTAGTTGCCGCTGGCCACGAGGAAGTCGTCGTAGTGGACGTGGAAGGCGGCGGCTTGGCGGAGTCCGACGCGGCCCCCGCGGGGGGCGGCGGTCCAGCGGAGGGTGGTGTTGCCGAAGAAGGCCGTAATCTCGGTGCCGTTGTGGCGCACCCGGAGGGGGTAGAAGAGGGTCTGGTTGTGGGAGACGGTCTTGAAGGCGCGGCGGTTCCAGGCGGTGCTGGTCCACTCGTAGATGGCGAACTCGCCCTGGTAGACTTGGACCACGTAGAAGCTGGAGTTGTTCTGGTAGGCGACGACGAGGCTGTGGGTGAGCATATTGGTGTCGCGGGCGGAGCCGCGGGCCTCGACGATGTAGTCGCGGAGCCAGGAGGTGTTGGCGAGGAGGATGTCCCCCGGGTTGCCGGAGTTGCCGGTGTTGTTGAGTTCTCCGGCTTCGAGGGTCCAGTTGGTCTTGGGGCCGGAGACGTTGTACCACTTGTCGAGGGTGTCCTGGAAGTCATCGTAGAGCTCGTGGCTGTCGGGGGAGAAGGGGCTGGGGGCGCTGGTG
>JACQPP010000091.1 GCA_016207465.1 Methanobacteriota archaeon | reverse complement strand
TGCCGCCCCCCGCCCCCGGGGGACCCCCGCCGATGGCCCTGATGGGCATCGCCGGCCTCGCCATCGCCGCCATCGTGGCCCTCCTCATGGTCCGGCGCCGCCGCGGGCCCCCCACCGGCCCCCGCGGACCCACACCACCCCCATAAAACAGCATCGGAGGACGTTTCTACTGGAGATTCAGCAGAGTCCGAGGGCCGCTCATGGCGACGCGCCTCAAGTAATTGGCTCCCAGATTGGGTGTTTCTTCAAGAAATACCACAAAGTTTAAATACCACCATATAGGCGGTGTAGTGGCCTTATGGGCATATGTGATGTCTGCGGCGCACAGGAGACCCTCTTGACCTTCCTGGTTCTCGGCTCCGAGGACGACATGGTCATGGCCCTCTGTGACAAGTGCCGCTGGGAGCCCTCGCTCGTCCAGACCATCCCATAGTCTCCCTGTCGGAACCCGGGGTGGAGCAGAGGGGTTCCCCTCTCATTTTCCCGGCGGATTGCCCTCCGCGGGCCGCTCCATGGGTCCCTTGATGAACTCGCGGAGCACGACGGTGGCATAGGCCCCCGGGTCGAGGGTGAACTCGAGGACCACCCGCGAGTGGCCCACCAGGTCGGGCTCCGGGGGACCCGGCAGGGGCTCCACGCGCAGCAGGAGGGGGCGGCGGGTCCCCCGCGAGGGGGCCCCGGGCACGCGGGCGTAGGCCCCGGGGTCAATCCCGGACTCCTGGAGGACCCTCTGCTCCGCCTCCCCCGGCTCTCCCTCGGCCAGGGGGCACTCGGGGCCGTAGAGGGGGCCGGTGGGGCGGGCGCGCCCCTCGCGGGCGGCGGCCTCGGCGGAGGCGAGGTTGCGGGGGGTCACCTTCTCCAGCCGCCCCCGCGAGAGGAGGAGGATGTCCCCCACCCGAGGCTCCCCGAGGGGGAGGCCGCGGGCCATGCGGATGCTGAGGACCCGGTTGAAGAGGTAGGCCTGATGGGCGTGGACGAAGAGCCGGCGGAGGCCGGGGGGCAGGGCCTCCCAGGCATAGGCCCAGTCGCCGGGGCGCTCCACCAGCCGCTGGAGGATGGAGCGCTCGAACCGCAGGCGCGGGGGAAACTCCCGGAGGGCCCCCGCATAGTCCCTGGTCCCGGAGAGGCGGAGGCGAGCCTCCCGGGCGTCCGCGGCCTCCTCCGGCCAGGCGAGAGCGAGATATGCCATGAGGGCCCCCTCCAGGTCCTCCCGGACCAAGTGTTCTCCCACCAGGTGGGTGACGGGGCGGAGGGTGCCGAACCTCTGGGGGCCGAAGTAGTTGGGGACACCCCCGGCCCCCTGGATGGCCTCCCGGGTGGCCCGGGCCCGCGCCCCGGCCTCCCCGGCGGGGAAGGGGATGCGCCGGATGGCCACCCGGAACCGGTTGCCCCCCAGGTCGCCGAGGGTGATGGGACGCGGAGAGAACCCCAGGGGCCGCACCTCGACCCCGGGGATATGGAGCCCCCGGACCATCTCGGGGGTGACGCCGCGGATGGACATCCTCTGGAGGGTATGGGCGCGGCGGTCCTTCAGCCCCGCGTAGGAGACCCGGGCCCGGCTGACATGGAGCCCCCGGGCAATCTCCTGCACGGTGCGGTGGGTCTCCCGGTTCTCCTTCACCACCTCCACCACCAGGCAGTCCCCCCTGCCCTCGATTTCCCCGAGGGGAATCTCCTCGACCACGAAATCCGCGGGCTCCACCTTGAGGACGCCGCCGAGGCCCGGGGTGGAGGTGAGGTAGCGCTCGAGGCCGATGCGCCGCTCCTCCTCCGGGGGTGGTTCCATGATGGTGAGTTATCCGCAGATTTCGCAGATTAGAGCAGTTTCAGGTTCCCCGTCAGCCGGTCAATCTCCCCCGCCGGGGCGGGGCCGATGCCAAGGGCCGTCACCGTGCCGGGCTCCACCTCGGTGAGCCCCGCGTCCTGCACCAGCGCACAGGGGAGCCCCATCTCGCGGGCCCGGGCCTCCAGTCCCTGGAGTTCCTTGAGCCCGGCCACCTTGAGGACCACCTTCTTGCCCCCCTGGCCCTGCCAGGCGCGGCGCACATTCTCCCCGGCGGCCTCGCAGGCGAGGAGGGCCGCGTGGGCCCCCTGGGCCACGGTCTTGCCCCGGGAGATGTCCAAGTCGGAGCGGATGACGATGGCCTGCTTGTATTCCATCATGTTTCTTCCCGCCTTCGGCGGGAAGAAACATAAAGAGTTGCACTGGGTTGGGGCTCGGTTGAGCCTTCCTTTTGTGAAATTTTTGCCGAAGGCAAAAATTTCACGATTTGAGGATGAGGAGCAGGAGGTAGGAGAGGAGGCAGATGCCGAGGCTGGTGAGGCCGACGGTGAGGCCGATGGCCCCCTGGAGCGCCGGTCCCCCGAGGTGGAGGAGGGAGAGTTCCACGAGGCTGGTGACCATGGCGAGGGTGAAGCAGAGGATGAGGAAGAGGCCGATGGAGAACTGCTGGGTGGTGGCGGAGCGCAGGAGGAGGTATTCGCGGAGGGGGAGGCGGTGGAGGCTGCGGTCGAAGCGGAAGGAGAGGTCGGCCAGCTGGAGGGCCTTCTCCATCTGGGGCTTCAGGCGGCGGGAGACCGGGGGGCTCTCCAGGCTGTAGGTGGGGCTCTCGCGGACCAGCCGGGAGCCTTGGAGCCCGGCGCGGATGCGGAACCGCTCGTTGTCCACGTTCCAGGCCACCATGGCCTCATGGGGGGCGTAGGAGAGGTCGCACTGGGTCCCCTGGAGCCTCTGGGCCACGTAGTCCCTCAGGGCCCCGAAGATTCTGCGGCTGGGCAACTGCTCCACCAGGGTGGAGATGGCCTCCACCTTCTCCTTCCGGCTGGAGGCCTGCTCCACCAGGGCCACCATCCGCCCCGGCTCCTCCCCCGCCAGGAGCCCCTCGGTCTGGAGGAGGTTGAGGTAGGCCACCGCGCTGGCCCGGTCCTCCTCGAAGAACTCCTCCAGCTTGTCCTCGAAGTCCAGCAGCCTCTGCTTCAGGAAGATGAACCCCGCGAAGAGCAGGGCCAGCACCGCCGCCAGGGCCTGGAAGATGGCGTTCAGCAGGAAGAGGGCGTTCTCCGGGGTGATGAGGAGCGCCGAGGCCCCCACCCCGACGGAGGTCACCAGGGAGAGATGGTAGAAGAAGCGGGGGCGGGCCGCCACCCGGGCCATCCGGCGCCGAATCTCGGCCCCGGGGACAACGTCGGATACGGCCATCAGAGGAAAAGCCTGGAACCGAGTCTATCAACTTTCTGTTATCTCATTTGGGGATGACAAGGGTGACCTCTCCGACCCTCCGCACCTCCACCGCAGCGTCCCCCAGCAGGGTCTCCCTCTGGAGGCGCACACAGCGGGGTTCCACCTGGAGGGTCTCCCCGTCCACCTGCACCGGGATGGGCTGTCCCGCGTCCACCAGGCGGGCCACCTCCTCCGGGTCCATCGCCTTGATGGCCTCGGCCACCCGGGGGCTCCGCGCCCTGTAGAGGGGCCCGATGGCCCCCGGCAGGGGCTCCACCCCCTGGACGCGGCTGTGGAACTCCGGGGGCCGGGGGCTCCAGCGCACCGGGGAGCGGGCGGCCCCCGAGACCTCCGCCACATCGAGCCTCCGGGGGGCGTGGACCACCACCTCCCCCAGAGGGGCGTTCAGAGGGAGGCCCCGTTCGGCCTTCACCCGCCGGAGCTCGGCCGTGACCTGCTGGACCACCCGGCCCCCCTCGGCGGCCCGCGGATTCCTCCACGAGGGCTCGACCCGGGGCCAGGGCTGCCGATGCACACTCCCCCTATCCCGCAGGGAGAGGGGGAGGGACTGCGAAGCAGGCCCCTTGCCCCCCCCGGGACGCACCACGGAGAACATCTCCTCCGCGAAGAACGGGGTGAAGGGGGCCAGGAGGCGCGCCAGGGCATCGAGCACCACCCAGAGGGTGTGCTGCGCCGCCCGCTTCCCCGGCCCGTCGGGGCCATACAGGCGCCACTTCACCAGCTCCAGGTATTCATCGGCCAGCACCTCCCAGGCGAACCCCCGGATTTCCTTCAGGGCCCGGTCATAGGCATACTCCTCCATGGCCCCGGTGGCCGAGGAGACCAGCCCGGCGAGCTCGTGGAGAATCCAGCGGTCCACGGGTGCGAGAGGGGCACGGGGGTCGCGCCGGATGTGAGGCTGGGCGAAGCGGAGGATGTTCCACATCTTCTGGAGGAACCGGGCCCCGGCCACCACGTCCTTCTCCTGGTAGGGGATGTCGGAGCCCATGGAGCCCCCAAGGGCCGCCCACTGCCGCAGGGCGTCGGCCCCGTGCTTCCGGATGGGCTCCGGGGGGGTCACGTAGTTGCCGAGGGACTTGCTCATCTTCTTCCCGTCCGGGCCGACGACCATCCCGTTGATGAGCACCGTCTTGTAGGGCGCCCGGCCCAGGAGGGCGAGGTGGCGCACCAGCAGGTAGTAGTCCCAGGTGCGGATGATGTCGGTCCCGTTGGGCTGGACGTCGGCGGGGAATGTTCTCCGGAACCACTCCGACTTCGTGTCGGGCCAGCGGCTGTGGCTCAGGATGGTGATGGAGGAATCCATCCAGGTGTCGAACACGTCCTCCTCCGGCCTCCACTCCCTCTTGCCGCACTTGGCGCAGGACTCCCGGGGGATGGCCCGCGAGGGGTCCGCCAGGGGGACCTGGTCCTCCCCCGCGACCCGGACCTCCCCGCACCCCCGGCAGTACCACACCGGGATGGGGGTGGCGAAAATCCGCTGGCGCGAGATGACCCAGTCCCACTCCATCGCCTCCGCCCAGGCGCGGAGCCGCACCTTCATCGCCTCCGGCACCCACTCCACCCTCTCCGCCTCCCGGAGGATGCGCTCCCGCCAAGAGGTCACATCCAGGAACCACTGGGCCTTCGGCAGGATTTCCACGGGGGTCTTGCACCTCCAGCAGATGCCCACGCTCTGCCGGAGGGGCTCCCGGGCCGCCACCAGCCCCTGCTTCTCCAAGTCGGCGAGGATTGCCTCCCGCGCCTCCCCCACCGCCTTCCCCGCATAGGGGCCCGCCGCCGGGGTCATATGGCCCGTCTCATCAATGGACTGGATGACCGGCAGCTTATACTGCTGGGCCCACCGCACATCGGTCCGGTCCCCGAAGGTGCAAATCATCACCACCCCCGTGCCAAAGCCGGGGTCCACCTTCGAGTCCGCGATGACCTCCACCTCCCGATTGTAGAGGGGCACCGGGAGCCGCTTCCCCACCAGACCCCTGTAGCGCGCGTCCTCCGGGTGGACCGCCACCGCCACACACGCACAGAGCAGTTCGGGCCGCGTGGTGGCGATGCGCACGTCCTTGAACCAGAGGGTGTTCAACACGCTCTCCCTCTCGTCATACTCCACCTCCGCGTGGGCGATGGCCGTCTGGCACCGGGGGCACCAGTCCACCGGGTGGTGGCCCCGGTAGATGAGCCCCTTCCGGTAGAGTTTGATGAACGACAGTTGAGTGCGCCCCCAGTAGGCGGGGTCCATGGTGCGATACTCCAGGCTCCAGTCAATCGAGAACCCAAGCCGCTGCATCTGGGACTTCATGTTCCGGATGTTCTCCCGGGTGAGGGCGATACACCGCCTCCGGAACTCCGCCTTCGGGATGTCCCCCTTCCGAATCTGATACTTCTTCTCCACCTGCACCTCCGTGGGCAGCCCATGGCAGTCCCACCCCTGTGGGAACATCACCTCAAAGCCCCGCATCCGCTTGTAACGGGCGAGGAAATCCATGTACATCCAGTTCAACGCGTTCCCCATGTGGAATTCCCCCGAGGGATACGGCGGAGGGGTGTCCAAAACGAAGGTTTTCACGCCCTTGCGGAGACGGAAGCGGTAGAGGTCCTGGTTCTTCCACTCGCGGGCCCACTTGGTTTCGATGCGGTGGGGAGCGTAGTCCTTGGGGGGAGCCGGGGGTTTCTGGGGGGCCATCGAGGGGGAAAACGGATTGAAGAGGGATAAATTCCTTGCGATGCCTCCACTTCACCCGCGCCTTTGGAATCGATAGAGAACGGCCAACATCGCCGTCGCTGCGACGGCCCAGACCATGTCAAAGGCGGGCTGGCGGGGTGTGGGAGGAACCGATGGTGCTACCGTTGCGGTGACAATGGGTGTTGGTGTGGCCACAAGGGGAGGACTCGGCAGCGGTGGGGTCGGTGCTGTAAGTGGTGTGTCTGTCGGAGTCGGCCTCGATTGCACGATACACGCTCCGGCATCATTTCGACGGGTATCCGAGGGGCAAGTACAGTTTCCGAGAGACACTTCTGTTCCTCCGATACATTTTGAAACCGCAACAATCGTTTCACTCGGGGGTGCCGAAACGGTGGTGGTGGCCAAAGCAAGTGTCGTGCCTGTCTTAAAAACATACTCGACATATGCCATCTCGGGCAGCAGGGAAAATGTCATCCGGCCATTTCCATTGAAGCCCAGAATGATGCGGTATCTCCCAGGGCCGATTTGAGTAATCTTCTCGAATTCTACTTGAGATGGAGATGATACCCCGGTCACAGGGGAAACTCCTATGTCAAAACTGGAAAACGGAGGTCCGGATACTCGGATAACAACTGGTTTGGGGGATGGGGCGGTGATGGTGAGATTATTCACATCTGCGGTAATCGTTGCCTTTGCTTCAGACACGATAAAGTTCTGCCAGGATTTAGTTGCTGTCACCCCGTTGCACGTCTTGGCGTCGGCTCTTACAGATAAGTTGTAACGTCCAGGACGATAGACACTCGCTGGAAAATTGAGGACCCCCTCAGCATTTCCATAGTCATCCATGGACGGCAGCCATACCTGATGTGTTGTGCGTCCATCCTCGTTTTGGACGATGAGTTCGATTAAACATTTTGGAATTACATTCAGATTTGTGGAGACTTTGGCGGTGATTGTATCTCCAATAGCCACTGAATTTACTACTTGGCTTTTATAAGTCTGGTTTCCGGAATGGAGGTAGAATGCAACGCTGGGATGAACAAAGCCCACTTTATAGAGACCCGTTGATGGCAGGGTGGTTGTCTCTTTTTTCGAGACGTCACTTACGCAAGCTACGATATATGTTCCAGGTTTGGGCTGTGGGGGTTTTGTTGTGTCAAAAGTGGTAGATTGGATAACTCTATCTCCACCTAACTCATAAACGGCCTTAGCATATGTGTACCCTTGGTCGGGACAGACGAAATTAACGTCTGTCTCTCCGATGATTACCATATCTCCTTCACTATCGACTTGACGTAATGACGACACAGGCATACTCAGAAGAGGTAGCAGCAGTATCCAGTACCGCAGGACTCTACTTGTTGCAAACTCACGCCGTTCTGTCTGCGGAGCCATTCTCTGCATCATACACCCCACCTCTTCATCACCCATCCCACCCTTTCCGCCACGTCGCTGGCCGTGAGCCCGTTTCCGTATTCTTCCGCGGCGAGGTTCCCGGCGGCCCCGGTGGTGAATGCGGTGGCGCTGGCGGCCCAGAGGGGGTCCTCGATTTCGGCGAGGAGGCGGGCGGTGACTCCGGCGAGGACGTCTCCGGTTCCGCCGACGGTCATGCCGGGGTGGTGGGTGGTGTTGAGCCTGTATCTTGTGCCGTCGGTTATCACATCGGGGTGTCCCTTGAGGAGGACTGTGAGGTTGTGGCTTCGGGCGTAGGCCATGGCGGTCTCCCTGCGTTTGTCCTCGGGGATGGCGCGGCCTCCGAGCAATTGGGAGAGTTCGCCCTTGTGGGGGGTGAGGATGATGGACCCGCCGGGGGTCCCCCGGCGGCCCCGGATGGTGGGGTCGAGGGCCTCGGCGTCCACCACCGCGCGGGGGGCATGGCGGATGAGTTCCCGGGCGGCCCGGTGGGCCGTCGGGTTGTCTCCCATGCCCATGCCGATGCAGAGGACGTCGTGACGCCCGAGGAGTTGGCGGAGGCGGGGGAGGTGGCTGGGGGAGATGTGGTCCCCGGGGAGGGGGCGGACGATGAAGTCGGGGGTGTAGGTGGAGACGATGTCGGCGACGGGGCGGGGGACGGCGAGGGTGACGATGTCGGCCCCGGCGCGGAGGGCGCCGAGGGCGGCCAGTGCGGGTGCGCCGAAGAACTCCCCCCCGCCCACCACCAGGATGCGGCCGTGGTCTCCCTTGTGGCTCCGGGGGGCCCGTCTCCCCAGCATCTGGAGGTCCCCGGGGCCCGCGCGGCGGTCGAGGCCCGGGGGGAGCCCAAGGCTGGCCACCGCCACCTCCCCCCGGTATTTGAGGAGCCCCGGTTTGGGGGCGTGGAGGGTGACCACGAGGTCGGCCTTGACCACGGGGCTCCCGCGGCCTGTGTCGGGGTCCATGCCGCTGGGGATGTCCACGGAGACCACGTGGCCCCGGCTCTGGTTGATGGCCCGGATGGCGCTGCGGATGGGCTCCCGGACGGGGAGGCGGCTGCCGGTGCCGAGGAGGCCATCAATGATGGCGGTGGCCCGGACTGGCTGGAGGTCGCGGGAGTCCCGGGCCTCCCGCAGGAGGATGCCCGTGTCCTGGAGGAGGTCCCAGTTGTGGCGGGACTCCTCCCCCGCGATGTCCCGGGCGCGGCCAACCAGCACCACCTCCGCCTCGAAGTGGGGGGCGAGGCGGCGGGCGGCGACGAATGCGTCGCCCCCGTTGTTGCCGGCGCCGGCGAAGGCCGCCACCCGGCCCCCGCGGGGGAAGCGGGCCCGGATGCGGCGGGCCACCCCGGCGCCGGCGTTCTCCATCATCTGGAGGATGGAGAATCCATGGTAGGGGGCGTTGAGGTCGAGGGCCCGCATCTCCGGGGTCGAGAGGGCTGGGGGAAGGCGGTTCATCCGAAATCTATTACCCGGGCGCCACCGTTAAGGTATCGTGGCATGATGCGCATCCGCCGCTTCCAGCCCTCCGACTTGACCCGGGTCACCGACATCGAGGCCCACTCCTTCATGGAGGGGGCCCCGGGGCTCTACGTGGCGGTCTACCGGATGCAGGGGGAGGGGTTCTTCGTGGCGGAGGTGGACGGCGAGGTGGCGGGGTATGTGGTGGCGGCCCTGGCGGAGGACGGGGAGGGGAGGATTTTCAGCGTGGCGGTGGACCCCCGCCACCGGAGGCGGGGCATCGCGCGGGTCCTCCTGAACCGGGCCTTCGAGTTCTACCGGGGCCACCGCATCCTCTCGGTGTGCCTGGAGGTCCGGCAGGGCAACCTCCATGCCCAGGCCCTCTACCGGGACTTCGGGTTCTCGGTGGTGGGGCTCATCCCCGGATACTACAGCGACGGGGAGGATGCCCTCGTCATGCGGCGCCGCCTGGACCCGGGGCCCCCGGAGGGGCTCTCCGCGCGGAAGATTGCGGCCAGTTGAACCGCAGATTCCGCAGGCCCCTCAGGAGAGGTCCCGGGCGGTGAGGATGCGGATTCCCGGCGGGGGGCGGATGCCGCTGGCGGTCCGCGCGCCGGCCACCACCTGGACCCCTTTCGCCTGTGCCGTGTCGAGGATGCGCTGGGTGATGATGCCGTCGAAGACCACCGACTGGGCCCCCTCGGTGGCCTGGAGGGTGTCGGCGAGCTCCCGCACGGGGACCTCCTTGATGGGAGTCCCCTCCGCGCTGAGGATGCGCCCCTGGAGGGTGCCCCCGAGCTTCTGGAAGTGTTCCCGGATGGCGGGGGAGGTCTCCGCCGGGGGCGGGCGCTCCACCCGCTCGACGCGGGGGGGCCGCTCGCGGATTTCCTCCCCGGGGGCCCGCTCCGCCTCCACCGGCGGAGCTGGCGGCCTCTCGGGGCCCTCGGCAGGGGCGGTGTCCCCAGCGGGGCGACCCCGGTCCTTTCGGAAGCGCTTTCCGTCGCCCCCTCGCTGGCGGGCCAGGTACTGGTCCAGGGGGAGCTTGTTGCGGAGGCACTTGACAATCTCCTTCTGGGTGAGGTCCTCGAGTCCCTTGCCGTCGGGGGCGCGGGCCACGAAGTCGACGTCGGCCACCTGGAAGAGCTCCTTGAGGATGAGTTCGCCCCCGCGGTCGCCGTCGGTGAAGGCCGTGACAGTCTTCTTCTTGCAGAGGTCGATGACGGTCTTGGGGACGTTGGTGCCCTCCACGGCGATGGCGTTCTTGATGCCGTGGCGCAGGAGGTTGAGGACGTCGGCGCGGCCCTCCACCACCAGGATGGCGTCGGAGTCGTCGATGTTCGGCCCCGCGGGGCACTTGTCGGGCCCGTAGGTGCGAATCTCTTCGACGCGCATGGACTGCCGGACCTCCTCGGTGAGCTCCTGGCTCTCGGGGACCTCCTGGTCGAACATCTCCATGATCTGCTTGGCCCGCTCCACCACCTGCTTCCGCTTGGACTCCCGCAGGTCCTCCAGCTTCTCCACCTTGATGGCGGCCACGCAGGGCCCGATGCGGTCGATGGTCTCCAGTGAGGCCGCCAGGATGGCGGTCTCGGTCTTGTCCAGGCTCGATGGGATGATGATGGAGCCCTTGGCCTTGCCTCCCTTGGACTCCACGTTGACCTCGATGCGGCCGATGCGGCCGGTCTTCTGGAGGTCCCGCAGGTTGAGGTCCTCGCCGAGGAGGCCCTCCGTCTGGCCGAATACCGCCCCGATGATGTCGGGTTTCTCCACGACCCCTTCGGCGGAGATCGAGGCGCGGATCATGTATTTCGTTGTGTCTGCTTCTGCCATGTGTGTTCCTCCCGCTCACAACCAGGTTCGGGGTCCCGGCCCCCGGTGGGGCCCGGGAATCACGCCTCCCGGGGCGACCCGGGGGCTCTTTTCTTCCGGCGTTTTTTCAAAACTTCGGTGGAAAGATGAGGGTGATAGGGGAACCTGATGATGAACGATTGAGTGTTATCACGCACCCACTGCTCCCTCCCCCATTAATAAACTTTCGCCGGCTCCAAAACCCCCGAAAATGGTTCACGCATACTGGTTTCGGTGCAGGACCGCAGAGTCGGGACTCCGGGGCCGCTCGCGCCCATTTGCTCCGGCGTTCCGCCCTGCCCGTCAGAGCTGGGTTCCGTTGCCGTTGGCGTGGCGCTCGACCTTCCAGGTGGTGCTCTTGGAGTAGCCCCACTTCTCGATTTTGAGTCCGTCCGCCTGATTCTGGAGGATTCCCAGGTTGGCGCCGACTTCCTTGGGGGAAAGGCCCAGCTCGATAGCGATATGCTTCGACTTGAAGTACCGGGGTCCTTTTTCGGCGCCGTCCAGGAGATACGCCATAATCCGCTGTCGGACTTCGCTGTTAGCCACTCTCCATCCCCTCAAGAAAGCAGAATACCCCCCAAGTCGTATATATACTTTTCGTTGCAGGTTTTCGAAAGAACGGTTTCCACTATGCTATGGTTCTTGGGCCTTCTTTCTCGGCTGCCTCCAGGATATGCGTGTTCTTCCGATAGCGAAATCAGTGGATACACGGGTTCTCTGTTGTCACGTGATGGCTATCGGTTGATATGTGTCTCTCGCAACAACTCAGGGTTTTCTTCCCGGGGAAGGGCGGTGGAAAATCGGGGGGGGCGTCCCCGCCTCCCGGGTGCCGGGCCCGGGGGAGGCGTGGACCGGAACTTGGGGTGAGGGAGCGAAACCGGAAGGGGGATGAGAGGGGGGCGGGGGGTGGAAAGCGCTATCGGGGCATAGGAGCCGCCCTCCGGGCGGTCAACGATGGTTGAAAAACGATGCTGGCTGCCTATATTTTCCTATAACGGGTGCCCTATAAGTCCCCGGGGGGACAAGGGTAGGGGTGGTATGCGGCGGTTCGTGGTGGTGGGCGGCCGGGCTCCGGCGGGGCCATTCTCTCTGGACAATCTGCCGGGGGCGGGGCGGGTGGATGTCCTCTGCCGGTGCATGGTGGCGGCCTTCTGTCTCTCTCATGATTTCCGGCGGGATGTGGTTATGGAGTTGGTTCTGGGGGGTCCTCCCGGTGGGCCGCGGGTGGTGCGGCTGGAGGGGGACTGTCTGCGGAATTTGAACCCGGATGAGCGGAGCGCGGCGGGGCTGTTGCTGGCGGCTGTCTCCTGTCCCCCGGGGGAGGGGGTGACCCGGGTCTCGCCAGGGGTCTCCATCCGGGAGGGGGGTCTGGAGTCGGTGTTGAGCGATTGCGGGGCGGTGGTGGAGTTGCGGGAGGACGGGGAGGACCTGGCGGGTCTCGGAGAGGCGGAGGGGGGCGAACCC
>JACQPP010000113.1 GCA_016207465.1 Methanobacteriota archaeon | reverse complement strand
GCGGTGTCTCCCCGAACCATCGGGCCTCCCACACATTGTGGAGGACCCAGAGGTTGTGGACCACGGCGGGGGTGGGTAGTCCGGGGCCGGGTGGCGCGCCACCCCGGCGCAAACTATTTGAAATGCTCTCTCCCAGGTTTCCCGGGGTGCGGGCCGGGGCCGCTGGCGCCCCTCTCGAAAGCCTTAATAGCGCCGCAGGGAGACATCGGATTGTATGGAGGAGAAACTGGTCCGGCGCGGGGACCCGGCGTTCCTGCTGGAGTGGTTCGAGAAGCACCCGTGGGACGAGGAGTACGTGGCTATCCTCGAGCGGGTCATCGCCGAGCGGGGCAAGAAGCAGTTTCGGTGAAGGGACGTGGTCTGCCTGGACTCCAGTTTTCTGGTGGACATCAGCCGTGGGGAGCCCGGGGCGCGGGAGAAACTGCAGGAGATGCTCTCGCGTGGCGAGAGGGTCGTCACCACCATCATCAACGCGGCAGAGATGTATGAGGGCGCATGGGAGTATTCCCGCGCCAGGGAGCGGGTGGACGAGATCGACAGGATGCTGCAGAACATGGTGGTTTTGGATGTGAACTTGATGGCGGTGCGGGAATACGGTCGCCTCAAGGCGGGCCTCCGTCGGCAGGGGGTCTCGGTCGGTGACTGGGACCTGATGATTGCCGCCATCGCTCTCGCTTACGGCGAGAACCGCATCGTGACCCGCAACCGGAAGGACTTCGAGCGCATCCCCGGGGTTCAGGTCGTGGCCTACTGACCCCGGGACCTCATCCGCGAAATCCTCCGGGGCCGGGTGGCGCGCCGCCCCCGGCGCAAACTATTTGAAATGCTCTCCCCCAGGTTTTCCGGGGGAATCTGATGCCGTCTGTGGACCCGGTTGTGTTGAAGACCTTCAGCCTCCTTTTGCTCTTCGGGGCGGGGGCCGCCTATGTGCTGTCCCTGCTGGTGGTGGTGTGATGCGGGACCTCTGGAAACTGCTGGATGAGTCTCTCTCGCGTTCTCCGGCGCAGCGGAGGGTGGCGCGTCTGCTCTTCTCTCTGGGGCTGCGGGTCTCCCCGGAGGGCATCTTCGCGGGGGAGGTGCGGGTGGCGGAGGCGGAGGTGGCCCGCCGGGCCGGGGTGGACCGGAGGGCGGTGGTGGCCACGGTGCAGGGGCTGCTGGGGGTGCCGGAACTGGCGGCGGTCTTCACCCGGCTTTGGCCCACGGTGTTCCTGAAGGAGGCGGCCCCGGCCCTCGGGCTGGGGGTGGTGGAGATTGTGGCCTCCGACGCCTCGGAGCCCGGAATCCTCCAGGAGGTGGCGAAGGCCGTGTCGGACGCGGGCATCTCCATCCGGCAGGCCATTGCCGACGACCCCTATCTGGCGGAGGAGGCGCGGCTCACCCTCATCCTGGAGGGGGAGATTCCCGGGGAGGTGCTGGAGCGGCTGCGGAGGCTCCCCCAGGTGAAGAGTGTCGTGGTCCACACCAAATAACATTCATATAGCCCCCGGTTGATTCCCCATCCGGGTATGCAGCAATTGACGACGGCGGCGGCCCTGCAGGGGTTCAGCGTCCTCCTGGGGGTTTTCGTGCTCATCAGCATCGGGTTTCTCCTGAAGGGCCTGCAGAGGAACCAGGCGGTCATCAAGGCCCGCCTCTTCCTCCACTATGACAAGCTCAGCCACTTTTTCACGCTGGTGGCGGTGCCGATGGCCATCGTCACCATCGTGCAGATGTACACCTGGGCGGCCCTGACCCCCGTGGAGTGGTTCGGGACGGAGGCCATGGGGAACTTCGTCCCCTACGGGGTCTATTCCCTGGCGGTCTACGGGGGGGTCATCTATTTCTGCCTGACCATCTGGAACATCCTGAAGGATGTCAAGTAATTTGAGGCGCAGGCTGGGGGAACTGCAGGCCCGGCGGCTGCGCCGGGCGGTGGCCCTGGGCTGGGGGACTCCTCTCTATCGCCGCCTCTGGAGGAGGGCGGGCCTCGCGCGGGGCTCCATCCGGCGGCCGGGGGACCTCCAGAGACTTCCCTTCATCTCCAAGAGGGACCTCTCCGATTTTCCGGGGGCCATCGGGAGACCGGGGGAGGTCTCGGTGTTCCACACCACCTCGGGGACCACGGGGAGCCCCACGGTGGTGGCTTTCACCCGGGGGGATGTGGAGGTGCAGACCGGGCTGGAGGCGCGCAACCTGGGGACCGTCGGGGTCGCGCGGGGGGACACGGTGTTCAACCTGGTCCCCTATGGGATGTTCTTCGCCGGGGGGATGCTCCACGAGGGGGCCCGCCGGGTGGGGGCCCGGGTGGTCCCCGCGGGGAGGCTCGCCTCCGGGGCCCAGGTGGCCCGGCTGATGGGCCTCTTCCGGCCTACGGTGGTGCTGGGGATTCCCCAGTTCCTCTTCAAGTGGGCGGGGGACTACCGCGAGGTGGTGGGGGACCCCCGGAAGTCCTCCCTGCGGCTTCTCTACGGACTGGGGGAGCCCTTGCCCGACCGGGTGCGCGACCGGCTGGAGCGGGAGTGGGGGCTGGAGGTGCGCCGGGGATACGGTCTCTCGGAGTGCGGCTCCGGTGCCGAGTGCGGGGAGCGGATGGGGTTCCACTGGCCCGAGGACCAAACCCTCGTCGAGTGCATCAACCCTCAATCTGGGGAGCCCCTGGGGGATGGGGAGAGGGGCGAACTGGTCTATACGGTCCTCACCCGCACGGGGACCCTCGCCCTCCGGTTCCGCTCGGGGGACATCTCGAGCCTTGACCATGGGCCCTGTCCCTGCGGCCGCACCACGGTGCGCATCATGCCGGTGGAGCACCGCCGGGACGACTTGGTGAAAATCAAGGGGGCCCTCACGAGTCCCTATGCCATTGACGAGGCCGTGCTCTCCCGGCCGGGGGTGCGCACCTACCTCTGCGTCGTGGACCGCAACCGGAGGGGCCTCGACGAGGTGAGGCTCTACGTGGAGGCCCGGGAGAGCCCCGCCCTGCGGAGGAGCCTCGGGGAGAGGCTGGGCGGGGGAGTCTGGTGGTCCCCCGGCCAGGTGGTCCTCCTTCCCCCGGGGAGCCTCCCGGAGCTGGGGAGGAAGGGGAAGCGGTTCGTGGACCTCCGGTCTGCTGGAACGGAGGTTTTTCGACGAAGTCGAAAGGACCTCCGGGGCCCCTCGGGATATGAGGGGGATGTGCGGGCCTTCGAGAGGAGCGTCGAAAAACGCAAGTCAAGGTAGGGGGACTCTGCACCAGGGCAATGCGCATCGGAATCGTGGGGGCGGGGATGGCGGGCTCCTACCTGGCCCGTTGCCTCCACCGGATGGGGCACGAGGTGCGGGTGGTGGAGCGGCAGAGGAGGGAGCGGTTCCGCGCGCGGTGCGCCTGGGGGACCGAGGAGCACATCATGCAGCGGTTGCTGGCCCGGGCCGGGATGGAGTTCTCCCCCTACGTGCTCTACCGGAGCAGCGCCTTGAAGATGGAGTACCGGTGGGTGACCATCTACGGCCGCGCGTGGGGCCTCTGCACCTTCGACAAGACCCGCCTTCTCCTCGACCTCGTCGAGGGCCTGCCGGTGGAGTTCGGGGTAGACATGGACCGGGAGGCCCGGCGGCGGCTGGTGGAGGAGAGCGACCTGGTGGTGGACGCCTCGGGCGCCCACCGGGTGATGCTCCCCCCGGTGGCCCGCGACTTCAAGGCCCCCACCGTCGAGTACCGCTACCGAACCGACGCCCTCCAGTGGAGGGACTTCTACGTCTATGTTTACCGGGGCCTCCTCGGATACCTCTGGAGTTTCCCCCTCGGGGAGAACATCTATCACATCGGCTCCATCGCCACGGAGCCCCGCCACCACCGCACATTCGAGGAGTTCCAGAAACGCTACCCAGGCACCATCCTCGAGAAGACCGGGGGCTCCATCCGCGGGATTCCTCCGAGCCGCTGCCTCCCCTTCGTCCAGGGGAAGGTGGCGGGGGTCGGGGAGGCCATCGGCACCGTGGTCCCCATGATTGGCGAGGGCATCCAGCAGTCCCTCCGCTCCGCCTCCCTCCTCCTCGACAGCCTCAATGGAAGCGGCCTCGATGGCGAGGCCTACACCCGCCGGGTCCTCCGCCACTTCCGCACCTGGGACCTCCACGCCCGCCTCACAGACCGCGTCATGGCCGGGGACAAGCGGGGGGCCATCCCATGGCTCATGGCCGCCGGAGCCACCGAACTGGGGCGCCTCTCCCCCCTCTCCCTCCAATGGCTCCCCGCACGCTCCGCGAGAGCCTCCGGAACCTCCAGTCACCCCGCAAAAATTAGAAAAAAGTCGGGGTCCCCCGCGAGAGCGGGGGACCGGAATCAAGTGCCGGATTACTCTTCCTCTTCGTCCCCAGAGGCCTCTTCGTCGTCCCCGCCTTCCACCTTCTCTTCCTCGCCCTCCGGTGCCTCTTCCTCGTCCCCGGCGGGCTCGGCGGGGGCCGCCTCTGCGGCGGGACCGGCCTCGCCGGCGCGCTCGCCGATGGCACAGGTCCTCCGGACCTCGCGGATGCGAATCTTCAGCCGCTCGTCCTTCTGGGTCCCCGGGACGAAGATGACGAAGTTGTTCACCCTCGTCAGGCCGTCCCCCTTGTTGCCGACCTCGGAGATGACCACATCATAGGTCTCACCCTCCTTCACAGGCCGGTCGGTGTAGGACTGGCGCGGCCCGAAGGCGGGTCCGCCGCCCCCATAACCTCCGCCGCCTCCACCGCCGTAGCCTCCGCCACCACCTCCGCGGTAGCCGCCTCCGCCACCACCTCCGCGGTAGCCGCCTCCGCCACCACCTCCGCGGTAGCCGCCTCCGCCACCGCCTCCGCGGTAGCCGCCTCCACCGCCGCCACCGCGGCGGTCAAACCGATTATCCCTTCGCATATTTCCTGTGTCACCTCGTTTTCATTCCTTGGAACCCGGTCAGCCCCCAGCGGAACAGCACGACCCACAGAAACCCAGAGGATTCCAAGCAGGGCCGAAAAAATCCATCCCAGAATGAGAAACACCCGATGTCCAACCCCACCCTTTCCCAGAAAAGATAAAAAACTATGCCTACCCGAGAAGCACACAGAGGATATAGTATAGATTTATACTAAAAAGCATTAAATATTACATTCATGGTTATTTTAGTTCATGGTTTCACAGAAGGTCTCGACCACCATCTCCCGGGCAGACCTACCCCTGGCTCCCCTCGAGGTCTACCGCACCATCCGCGAAGAAGGGGGCAAGAGCTTCCTCCTGGAGTCGGTGGAGGGGGGCGCCAAGGTGGCCCGCTACAGTTTCATCGGGTTCGACCCCCTCTTCGAGTTCCAGTCCCGGGGAGGGGAGGTCCGGATTGACGGGCGGAGAGAGCGGGCGGAGGACCCCTATGAGAAACTGCGGGACCTCTTCACCGGATACCGTGGAAAACGTCCCCCGCCGCGGTCGGGCCTCAATTCGGCCCGACCCGAACCCTCGCGTGGAAAGCGTCCTCCTCCGCGGTCGGGCCTCCCCTTCTCCGGTGGCCTGGTGGGATACTTCTCCTACGACATGGTGCGGTTCTTCGAGGAGCTCCCCCGCCGCATCTCCGACACCCTCCGCTTCCCCGACGCCCACTTCATCATCCCCCGCCAGGTCCTCGCCTTCGACCACGTGACCCGCCGCGTCTTCCATGCCACCTGCCGCCTGGGAAACACCGGGGGAGACACCGCAGGATGGAAGAGAATGGAGACCCGGCTCCGGAGGGATGCCCGGAAGACCCCGAGGGAGACCCCGGGGGACGGGCTCCGCCTCGGCAGGACGCGGCCCAGCATCCAACAGCGGGACTTCGAGAGGAGCGTGGCGCGGGCCAAGGAATACATCCGGGAGGGGGACATCTTCCAGGTGGTGCTCTCCCGCCGCCTCGAAGCCCCCTACCATGGAAACCCCCTCGGCTTCTACGAAGTCCTCCGGCGGGTGAACCCCTCCCCCTACATGTTCTACCTCGACTACGGAGAGACCCAGGTGGCCGGGGCCTCCCCGGAGATGCTGGTCCGCCTCCGCGACGGCGAGCTCACCCTGCGCCCCATCGCCGGGACCCGCCCCCGGGGGACCACCCCCGAGGAGGACGAGAAACTGAAGGTCGAGATGCTCCTCGACGAGAAGGAGCGCGCCGAGCACCTCATGCTGGTGGACCTCGGACGCAACGACCTCGGCCGGGTGGCCGAATACGGCTCCGTCGAGGTCAACGAGTTCATGGGGGTCGAGAAATACAGCCACGTCCAGCACCTCGTCTCCAACGTGCGGGCCCGCCTCCGCCCCGGCCTCGACGCCTTCCAGGTCCTCCGCGCCTCCTTCCCCGCCGGAACCGTCTCCGGGGCCCCCAAAATCAGGGCCATGGAAATCATCGAGGAACTCGAGCGGGCCCGACGCGGCCCCTACGCCGGGGGAGTGGGCTACTTCGACTTCACCGGCAACATGGACTTCGCCATCACCATCCGCACATTGTTCACCCGCGGGCGCCGCGCCTACCTCCAGGCCGGGTCGGGCATCGTGGCCGACTCCCAGCCCGCCCGCGAATACCGCGAGACCGAGCACAAGATGGGGGCCCTCGTCGAATCCATCGCAGACCTCGGCAAGGGGGGCGAGCGCAGATGAAAATAGTCGTCATAGATAACTATGATTCATTCACATATAACCTGGTGCAGGCCATGGGAGCCCTGGGGGCCCGGGTGGATGTGCTGCGGAACCGGGAGCCCCTGGCGCGCGTCCAGAAGATGAAGCCGGACGCCATCGTCATCTCCCCGGGCCCCGGCCGCCCCGAGGACTCCGGCCTCACCCTCGAGGTGCTCCGGGGCCTCTCCCCCACCCTGCCCACCCTGGGCATCTGCCTCGGCCACCAGGCCATGGGCCTCGCCTACGGGGCCAAGGTGACCCACGCCCCCCGCCTGATGCACGGCAAGACCTGCCCCGTCCACCACGACGGCCGGGGGGTCTTCCAGGGGCTCCCCAGCCCGCTCACGGCCACCCGCTACCACAGCCTCATCGTGACGGACGTGAAGAGCCCCCTCGTCGTGACCGCCAAGACCGACATTGGGGAGGTGATGGGGCTCCGCCACAAACGATATCCCATCGAGGGGCTCCAGTTCCACCCGGAGTCGGTGGCCACCGAGGGCGGAAAACGGATGCTCCAGAACTTCGCAGAGAGCGTATAACCATGGCCAAGCGAATCCCGGGCCGCGGGGAGACCCTGGCCTACTACAACAAGATTGTGGGAACCGGGGAGAAGGCATCCGAGGACCTCACCCGCGAGGAGGCCCGGGAGGCCATGGACCTCATCCTCCGGGGAAAGGCCACCCCCGCGCAGACCGGCGGGTTCCTCATGGCCCTCCGCATGAAAGGGGAGGCCGCCCCGGAGCACGCCGGGTTCACCGAGGCCGCCCGCGCCCGCCTCCGCCCCGTCCCCGGCCCCCCGGGGGTGCTGGACACCGCCGACTACGCGGGACGCACCACCCAGCCCTTCCTCAGCCTCGCCGCCGACTTCATCGCCGCCTCCGCCGGAGTTGCCATCGTCCGCCACGGCAACGGCTCGGCCCCCGCCTTCGCCGGGAGGCGCTCCATGTTCGACACCCTCCGCGCCCTCCGGGTCCACACCGGCCCCCGCCCCGGCAAGATGCTCCAGTTCGTCCACATCACCGAGTTCGCCCCCGAGGTCCACAGCCTCCTCGAACTGCGGAAAGAACTGGGGGTCCGCTCCGCCATGCACACCGTCGCCCGCATGCTCAACCCCTCCGGGGCCCGCTCCCACCTCCTGGGCATCTCCCACCGCCCCTACCTGGAGAAAATGGCCCGCGCCCTCGCCGACCTCGGGGCCGAGAGGGCCCTCATCGTGGACGGGGTCTCCGGCTCCGAGGAACTCCCCCCGGACTCCGGGAGCCTGGTCTGCGAACTCCGCCACGGAGAACTCCGCACCCACCGCCTGGGACCCGAGGAGCACGGCCTCCCCCGCGGCTCCCTCGACCTGAAAATCACCGGGGCCGCCGGAGACGCCGCCCTCATCGAACAGGTCCTCCAGGGCAAAACCGCGGGGCCCCCGCGAAACGCCGCGCTGATGAACGCGGCCCTCCGGCTCTACGCGGCCGGAAAGACCGAGGACCCCAAGGAAGCCCTCCGGATGAGCGAGGAGGCCCTGGCCTCCGGCCGCGCCCGGAAACTGCTGGAGGAGATGCGCCGATGATTCGGGAGGCGCTGGCCAAGGCCGCCGCCGGCACGGACCTGGGCCCCGAGGAGGCCCGGGGGGCCATGGAGGAAATCATGAGCGGACAGGCCACCCCCGCCCAGATTGGCGGGCTCCTGGTGGCCCTCCGCGCCAAGGGGGAGACCGTGGAGGAAATCACCGCCTTCGCCCGGGTCATGCGCCAGCACGCCGTCTCCATCCACCCCCGCGTCCGGGGCCCCCTGCTGGACACCTGCGGCACCGGGGGCGACCGCGTGAAGACGTTCAACATCTCCACCGCCGCCGCCTTCGTCGTGGCCGGGGCCGGGGTCCCCGTGGCCAAGCACGGCAACCGGAGCGTCACCAGCCGGTGCGGCAGCGCCGACCTCATGGAGGCCCTCGGGGTCAACCTCTCCGCCGAGCCCCCGGCGGTGGAGCGCTCCATCGAGGAGGCGGGCATCGGCTTCCTCTTCGCCCCCCGCTTCCACCCCGCCATGAAGCACGCCGGCCCCGTCCGCAAGGAACTCGGCCTCCGCACCGTCTTCAACCTCCTCGGCCCCCTCACCAACCCCGCCGGGGCCACCGCCCAGGTGGTCGGCGTCTACGAGCCCCCTCTCACCGCCACCCTCGCCCGCGTCCTCGCCGCCCTCGGCACCCGCAGGGCATATGTCGTCCACGGCATGGATGGACTCGACGAGGTCTCCACCCTCGGAGCCACCCGAATCTCCGAGGCCCGCGACGGCCGGGTCAGGACCCAGCTCTACCAGCCCAAGGACTTCGGGGCCCCCCGCGCCACACCCGCCGAGGTCGCCGGGGCCGAGCCCCCCCAGGCCGCCCGCACCCTCCTCTCCCTCCTCCGGGGGGCCCCGGGGCCCCTCCGGGAGATGGTCCTCGCCAACGCCGCCGTCGCCCTCCGCGCCGCCGACAGGGCCACCACCTGGAGCGAGGGACGCAGGCTCGCCGCCGAGGCCATTGACACCGGGGCCGCCCTCCAGAAGGTGCGCGCCCTCGTCACCCACACCGGGGGCGACACCGGAAGGCTCCGCGCCCTGGAGGCCCAAGACAGGCCTCCGCCCTTCGGGCGGGCAACGAGGTTTGATAGGACCTGAAAACGGCTATACTTTCCTATGACAAGGACCATAGCCATGCTCGACCAGATTCTCCCCCGGGTCCGCAAGGAGGTGGCCCGCCGCAAGAAGCGGGACCCCGACCTCTCCACCCGCCTCACCCCCATCCAGGACTTCCGCAAAGCCATCGAGCAGAGCCGCACCCGCCCCGCCCTCATCGCCGAAATCAAGCCCCGCAGCCCCAGCGAGGGCGCCTTCGCCACCGGCCTCACCGTCGCCGCCCGCGCCAGGGAATACAAGACCGGGGGCGCCAGCGCCATCTCCATCCTCACCGAGCCCCACTTCTTCGGAGGCCACCTCGAAAACCTCGTCCAGGCCCGACAGGAGGTCGCCCTCCCCCTCCTCCAGAAGGACTTCATCCTCGACCCCCTCCAACTCGAGGAGGCCTACGCCTACGAGGCCGACGCGGTCCTCCTCATGGTCTCCGTCCTCGGGGAAAAAACCGGGGAGTTCCTCGACACCGCCCGCGCCCACGGCCTCCAGGCCCTCGTCGAAGTCCACAACGAGCAGGAACTCGACACCGCCCGGAGCGCCGGGGCCACCCTCATCGGAATCAACAACCGTGACATGAAGAGCCTCCAGGTGGACCTCGCCACCACCCTCCGCCTCGCCCCCCGAATCCCCCCGGGGGCCCTCCTCGTCTGCGAGTCCGGAATCAAGACTCGCGAGGACGTCCGGCGGGTCGTCCAGGCCGGGGCCCGCGCCGTCCTCGTCGGAACCACCCTCATGAAGACCACCCGCCCCTCCGAAATCCTCCGCGGCCTCGCCCTCTGACCCCGGACCATGGTCGCCGTCAAAATCTGTGGGAACACCAACTTGGAGGACGCGCGGATGGCCGCCCGCGCCGGGGCCGACCTCCTGGGGCTCGTCGTGGAGGTCCCCGTCGCCACCCCCAGAAAACTGACCCTCGCCCGGGCCGAGGCCATCGCCGCCCGCGCCGTGAAGCCCGTGGTCGCCGTCATGATGGACCCCGCCCCCGCCCGAATCGAGGAGGCCGCGGAGCGCCTCCAGCCATTCGCCATCCAGTTCCACGGAGACGAGCCCCTTGACCTCCTCCGCGAGGCCAAGCGGCGGACCCGGGTCATCAAGGCCCTCCACATCCAGCCCGACGGCCTCCTCCGCTACCCCCCGGGGGCCGACCCCTCTACCTATCTCCGGGGGCTCGACGACGCCTGCGACTTCATCCTCGTGGATACCGCCGGCCCCCGGGGGGCCGGCGGAACAGGCCATACGTTCAACTGGGACACGGCCATCCACCTCCGCGAATTCCTCTCCCCCCCCATGCTCCTCGCCGGGGGCCTCACCCCCCAGAATGTGGAGGAGGCCATCCGCCGCGCCTCCCCCTGGGGGGTGGACGTCTCCAGCGGCGTCGAACAGAGCCCCGGCAAAAAAGACCCCCGCAGAGTCGAGGAGTTCATCCGGAGGGCGAAGGGACTATAGGAGGAGAGAGCCAACCCACCGCCATGCCACCGCGAAAAACCCGGACCGCAGCTCCTAACCCCCGCGGCTACTTCGGAGCCTACGGGGGCCGCTACGTCCCCGAGACCCTCATGCACGCCCTCGGGGAACTCGACGCCGCCTTCCGCACCCACACCCGCGACCCCGCCTTCTGGAAAGAGTACCATCACATCCTCCGCCACTACGGCGGCCGCCCCACTCCCCTCTACCGGGCCCGCCGCCTCGGGGAAAAACTGGGGCTCCACCTCTACATCAAGCGCGAGGACCTCCTCTTCACCGGCGCCCACAAGTTGAACAACTGCATCGGCCAGGGGCTCCTGGCGAAGCGGATGGGCAAGCGCCGCATCATCGCCGAGACCGGAGCGGGGCAGCACGGGGTCGCCACCGCCACGGCGGCCGCCATGTTCGGCCTCCCGTGCGAGGTCTACATGGGGTCGGTGGACGTGGAGCGGCAGGCGCT
>JACQPP010000097.1 GCA_016207465.1 Methanobacteriota archaeon | reverse complement strand
GAAGGGACAGGCCGATGGCGATTTCGGTCTGTTCCATCCCCTCATCAAAAGGTAGAAGGGGCGGGGGTTTATGGTCTTCCAGGGTCAAGTCATCCTAAACCGTGGCGTAGTCCCGAAAAAAGAAAGAAATTTCTTGATGTGTTCAGAACGAATCCTCATAGAGACCTCCATGTCCTCCGTCCGACGCCCTGCCGTCGCAGGTACATTCTACCCTGCCCGGCCCGACAAACTCCGCGCCCAACTCGAAGAGTGCTTCCAGGGCCATCCTCCACAGCCCGACTCCACCGTCCTCGGCGCCGTCGTCCCCCACGCGGGATACATCTACTCGGGGCGCGTCGCCGCCCACGCCTACAGTCGCCTCCCCCCGGTGGACACCTACATCCTCCTGGGGCCGAACCACCGGGCTCGCGGCTCGGCGGTGGCCGTCTCCACCCGCGACTGGGAGACCCCCCTGGGGCGCGTCGGGGTGGACCGGGAGTTCATCGAGGCCCTCCCCCGCCGCATCATTGACACCGACGAGGAGGCCCACCGCCCCGAGCACAGCCTCGAGGTCCAGGTCCCCATGCTCCAGCACCGCTTCACCCACCCCTTCCGCATCGTCCCCATCCTCCTCGGCCTCCAGGACGAGGAGACCGCCCGCGACGTCGGGGGAGAGGTCCGCGCCGCCCTCGAAAAGACAGGGCGCCATGCCGTGGTGCTGGCCTCCAGCGACTGCACCCACTACGAGCCCGACGAATACGCCCGCAAGACGGACCTCTACGTGCTGGAGGGGGCCGTCGAGCGCAACCCCGCGAAGTTCTACCAGCGTCTCCGCGAGAAGGACGCCTCCTTCTGCGGATACGGGGCCATCGCCTCCATGCTCCACGCCCTCGAGGGGCGGACCGGGAGCGCCGAACTCCTGAAATATGCCACCAGCGGCGACGCCGGGGGCGACCGGAAGAGCGTCGTGGGATACGCGGCCATCCTCGTCCGCTCCTGAATAATCCTGAACAAGATTCATAGCCCGGGGCATCTCCCTATCCCCCATGCTGGAGCGCGCCCTCTACTACACCGCCGAGCGGGTCACCCTGGGGCTCGTGGAGGCCCTCTCGGGGCGCCGGATGAGGATGGAGCGCCTCGACCGGGTCCGCTTGGTTCCCTTCGGCTCCCGGAGACCCAGATATCTGGCGGCCATCGCGAAGCGGCTGGAGAGGGACTTCCGCCTCCCCGTGGAGACCTCCGGCCCCCGGGCCACCCCCCGGGACGCGGTGGAGTGGGGGAGCCACCTCTTCGTCCCCCGGGCCGCCGAGGCCCTCGACCCGGACCGCCGCCGTGGCCCCGCGGAGGCCCTCCTGGGGGTCACCCCCTACCCCCTCTCCGTCCTGCCCCCGGTGGGCCTCGCCCGGGAGCTCTACCGGTTCCATGCCATCCTCGGGGTGGCCCTCCCAGCCTCTGGGATTGCCATGGTTTCCACCCTCGGGGACCGCCTGGGGGAGGGGCCGGTGGCGGAGACCGCGGCCCATGAGGTGGCCCACCTGCGGGGCCTGCATGGCTGGCCTCTCTGGCGCTGCTAAGGGCCTGCCGACGGCGTTTGTGAAAACCATATAGGTAGGCGAGAAATCGGGCGGGATAATTACAACCCTCCACGGGGGTCGAAACCTTTATATAGGGGATGGTATTACTACGTTGCAGGGACGTTGTAAAGTTCCAATAAACACACAGGGAGGTGAAAATCATGGAAGAAAACACCAGTGTCTTTGACCGGATTAACGAGTCGGTGAACGAGGCCACGGAGAATGTCCGGAAGGCGGTCAACGATGTGCTTGACCGCGTCACCGGGAAGGAGTCCGCGGTCGAGTTCTCCCTCGACGATGTGGGGGTCAACCTGGGCGAGGAGCGCCAGGTCACCGCCACCGGGACCATCCGGCTCAGCCTCAAGACCCTCCAGTAAGCGGGTCGGCTGAGTTCCCTCTCATTTCGCCCCTCTGGGGCGAAGTGATCCCCCACCCCCATTGCCCCCCCGGTCTTCCGGGGGGGCGTCAATTCATTTTCCATTCTGAACACATCCGACAATTTCTTTCCCAGGCGGGTCCACCGGAGCCGCCTGGCGAGCGGACGCAGTCCGCGAGTTTTTTCCGAATGAACCTATTTCCCCGGCCCGGGCTATCTTCCACCCATGACGACACCGGACCGGCGTCTCCTCTCTTCCATCCTCCCTCTCCTGGGTCCCCCGGGTTCCCGGGTGGTGGTGGGGCCGGGCCGGGGGGATGGGGCGGTAGTCCGGTTGCCCGGGGGTGGATATTGGGTGCTGACCACCGACCTGCTCCACGCCTCCTCCGATTTCCCGCGGGGGATGACCCCATGGCAGATGGGGTGGATGGGGGCGGCCGCCAACCTGAGCGACCTGGCGGCCCACGGGGCCCGTCCCCTCTACCTGCTGGTGGCGCTGGGGCTCCCCCGGATGGAGCCCCGCCTGGCCCGGGGGGTCGTGCGGGGGCTGGACTCCTGCGCCCGCCGCTATGGCGCGTGCATCATCGGGGGGGACCTGGACCATACGCGGGAGGTCACCATTGCGGCCACCGCCATCGGAGAGGCCCCGAGGCCCGACCGCGGGGGAGGACGTCTTCACCGGGAGGGTTCGGGTCGAGCCGAGAAGAGGCCCGACCGCGGGGGAGGACGTCTTCACCGGGAGGGTTCGGGTCGGGCCGAGCGGAGGCCCCTCTCCCGCGGGGGGGCCCGGCCGGGCCACTGGGCGGGCCATCTCGGTCCCTGGGGGGAGGCCATGGCGGCCCTCGCCCTCCGCCGGCGGGGGCGGCGTGTGGAGCGGTTCCTCTGGCGCCGTCTGGTGGAGCCTGTTCCCCGGGTGCGCGAGGGGATGGCCCTCGCCCGCGCCGGGGTCTCGGCCATGACCGATGTGAGCGATTCCCTGGCCCTCTCCCTCCACGACATCGCCCGGGACTCCCGGGTGGGATTCCGCCTGGAACCGGGCGCATTTCGCCCCTCTCCGGGGGTCTCCCGGGCCGCGCGCCTCCTCGGCCATGACCCCCTCTCCTGGGTGCTCTACGGGGGCGGGGACTATGGGCTGCTCTTCACCGTGCCCCCGGGCCGCCGGGGGGCGGTGGAGCGGGCGGTGTCGGGGGTGGCCTGGCTGGGGAGAGTGGCGGCCTCCGAAGGTATTTTTATCGGCCCCGACAGAGTGGAGGAGAAGGGATACTCCCATTTCTGAGGTGTGGCATGATTCGCGAAGGCGTCCTCTACGAGCCCTGGGAGATGGGGCGGACCCGGTGCAACGTCTGCGCCCAGTACTGCAAGATTGCCCCCGGGCACATGGGGGTGTGCCGGACCCGGGAGAACCGCGGGGGAAAAATCTACACCCTCATCTACAACACGGTGGCCTCCACGGCGGTGGACCCAATCGAGAAGAAGCCGTTCTACCACTTCTACCCGGGGACCGACATCTTCTCCATGTCCAGCGTCTCCTGCTCCTACCGCTGCGCCCACTGCCACAACGCCTTCCTCTCCTTCGCCAGGCCCCAGGCGGATACGGGGGGCCATCTGGAGGCGCGGGTCCCCGAGAGGGTGGCCCGGGAGGAGGGGGCCAACCGGGTCCCCACCCGCGAAATCGTCCCGGAGGAGGCGGTGGCCCTGGCCATGCAGCGGAGCGCCGCGGGGATGGCGTGGACCTACAACGAGCCCACCATCTGGCTCGAGTACGCCCATGACTGCGCCCTCCTCGCCAAGCGGCAGGGCCTCTACACGGCCTTCGTCACCAATGGGACATTCACCGAGGAATCCCAGGCCTACATGACCCCGGTCCTCGACGCCGCCAACGTGGACGTGAAGGCGTTCACGGACACCTTCTACAGGCGCATCTGCGGGGGGCGCCTGGAGCCCGTGCTCCGCACCTGCGAGCGCATCCGCCGCGAGGGGAAAATCCACCTGGAGGTCACCTACCTCATCATCCCCGCCCAGAACGACGACCCCCGGGAGCTCCGCGACTTCTGCCACTGGGCGGCCTCCAGCCTGGGGCCAGAGACCCCGGTCCACTTCTCCCGCTTCTACCCCTACGGGTGGACCCCCGTGGACTACCCCACCCCCCTGGCCGCCCTGGACCGGGCCTACCGGGAGGCCCGGCGCGCGGGGCTCCACTACATCTACGTGGGCAACGTCCGCGGGGACGGCCGGGAGTCCACCCACTGCCCCGACTGCCGGACCCTCCTCATCCAGAGGAGCGGATACCGCACCCGCAGGCTCTTCCGGGGGAACCGGTGCCCCTCCTGCGGCCGGAGGATTCCCCTGGTGGACTACGACTCCCCCCGGGAGACCGGGGGTCTCGCGCCCCGGGAGCCTGTGAAACTGGCCGCTGGCTGAGGCAGGGAGGGCAATCCTTTTATTTTCCCCCCGCGACGTGGACGAACACCAGAACACAGGGGGAGGTGAGAACTGTGGTTTTCAAAGTCATCGAACTCGAGGGAACATCGGCCCGTGATTTCAGCGACGCCGTGGCCAACGCGGTGAAGGACGCCGGGAAGACCGTGCGGGGCATCGAGCGGGTGGTCGTGGACAACCTGGAGGCCCGCGTGGAGAACAACCGGCTGAAGGAGTACCGGGCCCGGGTCCGGATTATCTTCAAGATTGAGCGATAACGCCCCATTTTTTTGAGGGCGTTTCCCCTTTTTCTCTCTCAGGGGAGCGGTGGCTGGGCCTCCGGGGCCGCGGGCTCCTCGGTGACAGGGATGGACTCCGCCGATGCGGGCTCGGAGGATGGGGCGGGGATGGGGGTGGCCTGGGGGTGCTCCTTCTTGAACTGCTCGATGTCCTGGCGGCTGACCATGAAGTAGGCCTCGAACTGCTCGGTGGTCTCAAGGAGCTTGCTGTGGCCGTAGGGCTTGGAGCGGATGAGGCGGCGCTCCTCGAGTTCCCGGATGTGCTCGTATGCCTTCTGGCCGCGGACGCGGACCACGCTGGCCTGGGTGACGGGCTGGTTGAAGGCGATGACGCTGAGGGTGCGGAGGAGGGGGCTCTCGAGTTCGCGGGGGGCGAGGCTCTGGATGTAGCGGGCGCAGGCGGGGCTCGCCTGGAGGAGGTATTTGCCCCCGAGGTCGGCGAGTTCGAGGCCCCGCCCCTGGTAGTCGGCCCGGAGTTCGCGGAGGCTCTGCTCCACCTCGGCCTCGGGGGCCTCGGCGAGGGCAGCCAATGGCGGGGGGGTGCGGGGGACGCTGGCGGTGGCCAGAGCGGCCTCCAGGATGGCCTTCAGCGGGGGCCGGGGGGCCTGGGGTGGCCT
>JACQPP010000090.1 GCA_016207465.1 Methanobacteriota archaeon | reverse complement strand
GGGCCATGGGGGTGGGGCTGGTTTCGCGCGCGGGGACCATCAAACTTTCCCGGGCGACCCCGGGGCGTGGGATGGGGGCCCCGGGCGGGCGAGGGAGAAGAGGGCCCCCGCGGCGCAGGCGATGGCGAAGGCCTGGAAGACCCGGCTCATGGCGGGGGTGAAGTCGAGGCCCCCGGCCCGGAGGAGGGTGAACATGGAGACGCTGGCCGCGATTCCAAGGAGGCCCCCGAGGGTCCGCACGAGGGCCAGCATCCCCCCGGCGAGCCCCAGGCGGTCGCGGGGCACGGAGCCCATGAGGGCGCTGTTGTTGGGGGCCGAGAAGAGCCCCACGCCCACCCCCACCACCAGGAACCGCGCGACGATGTCGGCCACCGGGGTGGAGCCGTTGACCCCGGAGAGGAGGAGGAGACCTCCCCCCATGACCAGGATGCCGGCGGTGGCGGGCCCCCGCACCCCGACGCGGTCGGCCAGCCGCCCCCCGAGGGGGGCGAGGACCGAGAGGGCCAGGGGGAGGGCGGTGAGCATCAGGCCAATCTGGGTCGGGGAGAACCCCCGCACGTCGTAGAGGAAGAAGGGCATGAGGATGGCGGTGGAGGAGAGGGCGAAGAAGGAGAGGAGGCTCGCCAGGCCGGCGGAGGCGAAGGCCCGGTGCCTCATGAGCCCCAGGTCCACCATGGGGCTCTCCCTCCGCATCTCCACCCGCACGAACAGGACGAGGAGGGCCAGGGCCGCCGCGAGACCCAGGGGCCCCTGGGGCCACGGGAGGGCCAGCAGGGCGGGGAGCTCGAGGCCCCGGCCCGCGAGGGGGGCCAGGAGGAAGACGAGGAGGGAGATGGCCCCCCCGAAGAGAACCGCGCCCCCCGTGTCGAAGGGGCCCCGGTCGGAGGGGACGTCCCCAATGGCCCGCCACACCCACCGGGCCCCGAGGAGCCCGAGGGGGACGTTGAGGAGGAAGATGGTGCGCCAGTCAATGCCCACCAGGAGGCCCCCGAGGCCGGGGCCGACGGAGACCCCGGCGGCCACCACCATGCCGATGAGCCCCATGGCGCGCCCCATCTCCCCCGGCGGGAAGGCCCCCACCAAGAGGGCGGGCCCCAGAGCCATCAACATCGAGGCCCCCACCCCCTGGAGTCCCCGGAAGGCCGCCAGCATGGGGAGGCTCTGGGCGAGGCCGCAGAGGGCCGAGCCCAAGATGAAGAAGAGAAACCCGAGGCCATAGATGCGCCCCTTGCCGCGCAGCTCCCCCAATCGGCCGAAGGGCATGAGGGTGGCCGCAATCACCAGCATATAGGCGGTGACGACCCACTGGGCCTGCCCGATGTCCGCGGGCTCCCCCGGCGGGGAGAGGGCCGTGCGCACCGTGGGCAGGGCCACATTCACGATGGAGGAGTCCAGGGTCGCCATGAATACCCCCACCGACACCATCCCCAGCATCGCCCACTTCGAGACCGCCGGGACCGCGGGGAGAGGCTCGCCCATGGACTGCCAACAATCCCCCGCCCCCCGCTTATAGGTTCACCGTTATCCGGCGAAGCCGAGGGCAAAGAGGGCCCCGGTGGCGGCGGTCCCCGCGACAGGGATGTTGAGGTTGTCGTCCACATGGGGGAGGGACTCCACTACCATCACCACCAGGGCCACCACCAGGGCCACCCGCACCGGGGCCACCAGGGAGACCGCCCCCACCGCCCCCGCCAGGTTGAAGAGGGAGCCCTCCAGGGACTTCCTCCGGTTGTGGGGCCACCGATGTTTCCCGAAATAGACCCCCCCGACGGTGGAGAGGGTGTCGGAGAATGTGGCCGCCAGCATCCCCGAGAGGGTCACCACCCCCCACGGGTCCAGCCGCGAGCAGGGGACAATGGCCCCGAAGAAGAGCCCCCGGCACACCTGGGGGACGTGGGCGGCCAGCAGAGAGACCCCGGGGAGATACGGGAACACCAGCACCAGGAGGAAGCCCCCGAGGATGGTGAAGACCCCGAAGCCCGGGCGGAGCCGGATGTCCTCCGGCCGGTCGAAGAGCAGCATGAGGGCCGTGAACAACGGGATGCGGCGGCCCCGCAGGGACCACTCCGACACGGCCACCCCCAGGGCCAGCATCCCGCAGAGGAACAACGCGAGCCAGAACCGCCCGAAGAGCACGAAGAGCACCATCGTCCCGATGCCCACCAGGGCGTGGAATGTCTTCCGGGCGATTTCGAGGACCTTCTGCTCCTCGGGGAACTCGATGGGGGGCTTCACACGCGCAGTTCACCCACCCGGGGAGAAAATCTTTCCCGGGTTCAGGATGCCGTGGGGGTCGAAGGCCATCTTGATGCGGCGCATGAGGTCCACCTCCGCCTCGGTGAAGGCGAGCTTGAGGAACTCGCGGTTCACCGCCCCCACGCCGTGCTCGGCGCTGATGGTGCCCCCGAGGGCCACCACCCGCCGGTAGACCTCCTCGATGGCCCTGTTGACGGTGTCCCGCCACTCGGCGGTGCTGCCCTTGAGGACCATCAGGTGGATGTTCCCATCTCCGGCGTGTCCGAAACTGATGGTCTCGATGGCGGGATATTTCCCCTTCACCTCGTCGAGGGCCCGGAAAAACTCGGGCACCTGGGACCGGGGGACCACGATGTCGGGGGCGCGGGAGACCCGGGGCCGCAGAATCTCGCCGAAGCTGTCGCGGAGTTTCCAGACCCGCTGCACCTTGGCCGGGGTGTCGCAGACCATCACATCCCCGCTGGCCAGGCGGGCACAGGCCTCCCCCACCTTCTGGGCCTCTGCCTCCACGGCGCCGGGGTCGGTCCCGTCCACCTCGACGAGGGCGATGGCGCCCCCGCTGCCGAAGGCATGGGACTCGCCGGTCTTCTCCTCCACGGCCTGGATGGCCCTGCGCTCCATGAGTTCAAGGGTCCGGGGGACCACCCCCATCCGGAAAAGCTCGGGACCCAGCCGGGCCGCGGCGTGCATGTCGGCGAAGGGGGCCACCAGGGTCCACGAGTGGGCGGGGAAGGGACGCAAGCGGAGAACGAGCCGGGTGACCACCGCCAAGGTCCCCTCGGAGCCCACCAGGAGCTGGGTCAAGTTGTAGCCCGTGCTGCTCTTCACCAGCTTCCCCCCCAAGTGGATGACCTCGCCCGTCGGGAGGACCGCCTCGCACCCCAGGACCCAGTCGCGGGTCACCCCGTACTTCACCGCCCGGGTGCCACCCGCGTTGTGGGCGATGTTCCCCCCGAGGGTCGAGGACCCGCTGGTGGGGAGGTCCGGGGGATAGAAGAGGCCGACCGCCTCCACCGCCTCCTGGATGGCCTGGGTGGTGACGCCCGCCTCCACCACGGCCGCCATGGACTCCCGGTCAATCTCGAGAATCCGGTTCATCCGGTCCAGGACGAGGACAATGCCCCCCTGGACCGGCATCGCCCCCCCGCTCAACCCCGTCCCGCCCCCGCGGGGGGTGACGGGCACCCTGTGCTCATCGCAGAGCCGCAGGACCCCCGCCACCTCCCCGGCGGAGCCGGGCCGCACCACCGCCTCCGGCATGCGGAAAATCACCCCGGTGGCGTCGGTGGCATTCTGCTTCAGGGACTCCCGGTCGGTGAGAACATGGGGGAGGCCGACGATGGAGCGGAGGGAATCCAAGAGGGCCGGGGTCAGTTTGCTGTAGCGGGGCGGAACCATTCCTCTTCACTCCTTGATGAACACGACATCCTTCAACCCCTTAAAGTGAGGGTCCCCTGTGACGATTCTCGCGTGATGCCTTCGCTGTTTCGCCACCAGCAGCGCATCAATGATGCCGAAGTCCTTCCGGTCCTTCTGCGCCCTCATCTCCTGCCGGATTTGCGCGGCTTCGAGCCACTCCTCCAGATGGATGGGCTCGACGATGGCGATGTTGCGCACCACCCCATAGAAGGGCTCGAACTCCTTCCCGGCCAAGAGGGCCCATATCTTCAGTTCGGCCACCACGCACTCCGGGGCCAGAACCATCTGATTCGGGGCTTCGACCACCTGCCGCACCTGGCGTCCCGCGTCGGTGCCCTCAAAATACTCAATCCACGCGCTGGTATCCACAATATACGAGGCTACCATTCGCGGATGTCGTCTCGGATTTTCTTGCGGTCGTAGGGCGGCGCCCCCCGGGCCATCCCGAATCCGCTCACCTTCTCCTTCTGGATTTCCACCTTCACCACATCCCGCTCCTGAATCTTCATATCCTCCACCACCTGCTTGGGAAAGAGGACCCCCAGGGAGTTCCCCACGCGGCGGACCTGAACAGAGAGCGTCGCCATCACAACGTATTACACGGTGTAAAACTTAAAGGTTTCGCTTCTTAAAACAGCTTCACCTCCACCATCTCCCCCTTCTCCACCAAATCCACGTTCGCGGGTATCTCGATGTATCCGTCGGCCTCGCTCATGCTGGTGATGGCCCCGCTCTCCTTGAACACCGGCACCGCCTCGCCGTTCTGGATTCGCACGGGCAGAAACTGGTGGCGGCCGATGGTGCTGGTGATTCGGCGGCTCATGGGGACCTTCTGGATGCGGGGCTCCCAGGGTGGCAGGCGGGCCAGCCGGCGGACGACGGGGACGAGGACGCCATAGCCGTTGGTGAGGCAGCTGGTGGGGTATCCGGGCATTCCGAGGATGAGTTTCCCGCGGGCGACGGCCCCCAGTGTGGGCTTGCCGGGCTTGACGGCGATTCCGTGGAACTTGACCTCGCCGAGGGCGCCGATGGCCTCCACCATGAGGTCCTTCTCCCCCACGCTGGAGCCTCCGCTGAGGACCACCATGTCGCACTCGCGCAGGGCCTTTTCGAGGGTCCCCTTCACCGATGCGAGGGTGTCCAGGGCGACGGGGTAGGTCCGGGGCTCGGCGCCGTGCTCCGCGAGGAGGGTGGAGAGGGTGTAGGTGTTCACGTCGTAGATTTTCCCCGCGGGCAGCGGCCCCCCCGGGGGGACCACCTCGTTGCCGGAGGGGATGACCGCCACGCGGGGCCTCCGATACACCTTGACGCGGGCCACCCCGAGGGCGGCGGCCACTCCCACCTTGGCGGGGTCCAGCATGGCCCCCGCGGGGAGGATGGTGGTGCCCCGGCGGATGTCCTCCCCGGCGGGGCTCGAGTTCCCGCCGGGGTGGATGGCGTCGTAGATGAGGATGGCCTCGCCTTGTGCTTCGGTGTCCTCTACCATGACCACCGCGTCGGCCCCCTCGGGCATGGGGGCCCCGGTGGCGATTTGTGTGCATGTGCCCTTCTCCACCCGGCGGGTGGGGGTCTCCCCAGCGTGGATGCTCTCGATGCGCCGCAGTTTCCGGGGGCTCATGTTTCCCGCGCCGTAGGTGTCCCCGGCGCGCACCGCGTATCCGTCCATGGCCGCGCGCCGGAACGGGGGCACGTCCACCCCGGCCTGGAGGGGCTCCGCGAGCACCCGCCCCCGGGCCCCCGTCAGGTCCGCCTCCTCCACCCCCTGGATGGGCTTCACCGAGTCGAGGAGGATATGGCGGCACTCCTCCAGGGAGATGAGGGACTTGAGGGGCTTCATCCGGGGGGTCCGGTGGGGCTTCGCGCGGGACTGCGGCATGGGGGACTCCGGTTTCATCTGAAGAGGCTTCTCCTCTTAATGGTGTGCCGGTGGGGAATCTTTTTGAGCCCCCTTCCAGTATGAGTCCACGGGATTCTCGATGGCCACGTCCTCCCCGGTCAAGGATTCGGGTCCCTCTCCGCCCCCGGATGGGCTGAAGCCCATGCTCCCCGCGGGCTGCCTCAAGGGGAGGACCGCGATTGTCACCGGGGGGGGAACGGGCATCGGGCGGGCCATCGCCCTCACCCTGGGCCATCTGGGGGCCAATGTGGTGGTGGCGAGCCGCAAGAGGGAGCACCTGGAGCCGGTGGTGAAGGAGCTGGAGGCCCGGGGGGCGGGGGCCCTGGCGGTCCCCACGGATGTCCGGGTGATGGCCGAGGTCCAGAGGATGGTCGCGGCCGCCAAGGAGAGGTTCGGGAGGGTGGACATCCTGGTGAACAATGCCTCGGGGAACTTCGTCTCCCCCGCCATGCAACTGTCGGTGAACGGGTGGAACGCCGTGACCGGCATCGTCCTCAACGGGACCTTCTTCTGCTCCCAGGCCGCGGGCCGGGAGATGGTCCGGCAGAAGTACGGGCGCATCGTGAACATCGTCTCCACCATGGCGTGGACCGGGGGGCCGGGGACCAGCCACAATGCCTCCGCCAAGGCGGGAGTCATCGCCATGACCAAGACCCTGGCGGTGGAGTGGTCCCCCCACAACATCCGGGTGAACGCCGTGGCCCCGGGTCCCATCTTCACCGAGGGGGCCATGCAGAACCTCTTCCCCAATCCGGAGGTCCAGCGGCGCCTCCGGGACCACGTGCCCGTCAAGCGGTTCGGGGACCCCATGGAGATCGCCAACATCGTGGGCCTGCTGGTGAGCGACTGGGGGGACTACATCAACGGGGATGTCATCACCGTGGACGGCGGCTCCTGGCTGGGCCAGGGGATCATGGAGATGTTCTCCGTTCTCCCCGCGCCGAAGAAGAAGACCGGGGGGAACCGGCCATGAGCCGGCCGCTGGAGGGCCGGTCGGCCATCGTCACCGGGGCGGGGACCGGCATCGGGAAGGCCACCGCCCTGGAGTTCGCCCGCCGGGGGGCCCGCCTCACCCTCTCGGGGCGGAAGGCCGAGCCCCTCCAGGCCACCCTCCAGGAGGTCCAGGGTCTCGGGGGGGAAGGGCAGGTGGTCCCCACGGACATCCGGGTCCCCGAGCAGGCGGAGCGCATGGTCCAGGCCGCGGTGGAGCGCTTCGGCCGCGTGGACATCCTCTTCAACAACGCGGGGGCCAACTTCGCCTGCCCGGCCCTCCAGCTCTCGGAGAACGCCTGGAACGCGGTGATGGGCATCAACCTCCACGGGACCTTCTACTGCTCCCAGGCCGCCGCCCGGCGGATGCTCAAGCAGAAGTCTGGCTCCATCGTCAACAACGTGACCCCCCTGGCGTGGACCGGGGCCCCCGGCATGTGCCACACCGTCACCTCCAAGGCCGCCGCCATCGCCCTCACCAAGAGCCTCGCCGTGGAATGGGCCCGCTTCAAGGTCCGCGTCAACGCCGTGGCCCCCGGCGCCATCATCACGGAGGGCTCGAAGGAGCGGTTCTTCTCCATCCCCGGGGCCTACGAGCGCATCCGCGACCGCGTCCCCCTCCAGAGGTGGGGCACACCGGAGGACATCGCCCTGGCCGTCGCCTTCCTCGTCTCCGACGAGGCCGACTACATCACCGGCGAGGTCCTCACCGTGGACGGCGGCGACTGGCTCATGAAATACCAACTCTGAACCCGCCGGTTCCGTGGTTTCACCCGTCTTGTCGCGGGGGGTCCGGGTTCTCCGGCTCCGGCGGGGACCGGCGGGCGGCCCGCATGGCCCGCAGGGAGGCCTCGAACTCCTCGGGCTTCAGATGGCCCTGCCGGTAGTCCCGGTCGAGCACGGCGATGGCCGTGAGCAGCGCCCCCCGGCGGCCCCTCCGGTCCACCAGCGACACCGGCAAGGGGTCCCGGGGAGGCGGAGCCGCGCCATCATGGCTGGCCGCATCCACGGGGACAATGGCAACATCGGGAACCGGGGCATGTCCAGGTCCCGGTGGGGGCGGGCGGGTCTCCAGGGCCTCCAGCCGCTGGACCAGGGCGGCCACCTGGCCCCGCACCTCGGCGGCCACGGCCTCCATCTTCGCCTCCAGAGGCGGGGAGGGCTCCGGGGGAGGCCGGGACACCTTCTGCTCAAGGGCCTGGAGATTGGCCTCGAACTCCTCCCACAGGGGAAAGCGGGCGGGGAGCTCGTCGAGTGCCTGCTCGTGGCGCAGGAGGACCCGGACCAGGGACTCCCGGGCCTTCTGCTCCTCCTCCCGGCTCCCCTGGATGTCGCTGTCAACGTGCTGCATCCTCCGGTCGAGGCCCGCGATTCGCTCCCCCAGCTGCCGCGCCTCGCCGGCCGCGGCCTCCGCCCGCTGGAGGGCCCGGGAGACGGGCTCCACCGCCGCCTGGAGGGAACGGGAGAATTCAGCCTGGAGGCGGGAGGCCTCGGAGCGGGCCCGGTCCCCCTCCTCCTGGAGCCGCCGGGCGAGACCCTCCACCTGGCCCCGGAGGCCCTCGATGCCCTCCGTGGCCTGGCTGGCCTGGTGCAGGGCGACCTCCACCCGGGCAGGGAGCCCGGCGGTCTCGCGGCGGAGGGCGGTGTCGGTCTCCTCCAGCGACCCCCGGAGGGCTGCCACGTCGGCCTGGAGGCGGCCCTGGAGGGACTCGACGCCCTCCAGCCGTCCCTCCAGGCTCCGGGAGCGGGAGCCGAGGGCCGCGGAGGCGGCGGTCTCCACGTCGAGGCGGAGGGCCTCGGGGAGCCGCTGCAGGCGCTCGGAGAGGCTCCGGGCCTCGGCGGAGAGCCGCTCCAGGGAAGCGGCCTGTCCCTCCAGCCGGACCTTCACCTCCTCGGCGGAGGGGAGACTGGAGAGGATGGACTGCATGAGGGCCTCGGCCTGGGCGGCGCGGGCGGTGGCCTGGCCTGCCGCGGTGGCGGCCCCCCGGGCCTGAAGGGATGCCTCCCCGGCGCGGGCCAGGGAGGTCTCGACGCCCTGCTGGAGGGTGGCTTCGAGGCGGTCCATGCGCTCCTCCACGGGGGCGGTGTGCTCGCGGAGCCCATCGAGGAGGCCCCGGATGGCCCGGACCTCCGCCGAGATGCGGATGGAGTCCCCGGAGCGGGCGGCGACCGCCGACTCCACCGACGCCCGGAGCACGCGGGCCTCCTCCTCCAGCCACGCCTGCAGGGGGACGCGGACCGCCTCCGCGGCCCTCCGGGCCACCTGCTGGACGGCCTCGGGGGTCCCCAGGGTGCGCGCCCAGGAGTCGAGGAAGGCGACGGCCCGGCGAAGGTCGGCCTCCAGCAGGAGGTCCCGGGAGCGGAGGGCCGACTCCAGGTCTTCCACCCGCAGCCCCCCCAACTCCTCCTCCAGGCCCCGGACCTCCCGGATGCGCTCCGCGAGCATCTGCCGGGTGCGGCTCAAGTCCACCTTGCGGCTGGCCCCCTCCTCAATCTCCCCCAGATGGCCCGCCAGCCGGTCGAGGCGCCCCTGGGTTTCCTGCAGCAGTTCCCGGACCTCCGAGACCCACCCCGCCATCGCAGACCATTCAGCCCCCAATCAGTTAATCGTTTCGCACCCGATTCTCTCTATCAGAGGAGCGAAAACCCGGGTGTTCATCCCTCTGGCTTCCCCAGGAGGCCCCGCCTCCTCTGGGTCCCACCCGCCTTGTCGTGGGGGGTGCGGTAGACCCGGTCCCCCCCCTTCTCCATCTCCCGGGCCTCATCCGCGAGGCGGGCCGCCGCACGCACCGACTCGTGGACCGCCGCCGCCAGAGGCACATACTGGATGGGCTCCTTGAGGACGAAGCAGGCCTCATGGGCCATCTGGGCCGCCTTCTCGCACATGGCGTAGGCCGCCAGCGCCTTGGCGTGGGCATAGGGGCTGGAGAACCCCGCGCGGGCCACCACCGTGGGGCCGTCGGCCACCAGCCGGGGCATCGCCAGGGGGCTGGCCTTCCGCTGGACCTGGTCCAGGACACCGTCAATCTCCTGGTGGAGCAGACGCAGGGCCCCGCACACCGAGAGGACCCGGAGGATGTCACTGTTGAACAGCACCATCTCCGTGGGGTCCAACAACTCGCGCCGGGCCCCCAGCATGGCGTCCCCCGTGAAGAGGATGTAGCCCACGCCTGGCCTCTCCAGGTCCCTGGCGGCCTTGCGCGCGGCCCCATCGGAGACGATGAGCAGGGGAGCCTTCAGGATGGCCCGGGCCCGAGCGGGGCCGGGGAGGACGGTGTTGGGGCTCACCAGCACCGAGAGGTCCGGGCCCCACCGGTTGACCTCCTCCGCCAGGGCCGCCTCCGGCTCCCCCATCTTCGTGCCCGAGGACCACGCCCTCACATCGAGGCCCCCGCGGTCCGCACGCTCGTCCAAGAGGTGCTCCAGGAGGGGGGAGACCCCGATGTTGCCCAACTTCAGCACACCGACCTTGGCCATGGGTGGTGGCAAGATGGAGGGACAGGAGAATATACTTATCTGGGGGAGAATGGGGGAGGGGTGAACACACCGTGGACCTCGTCACCGGCGGCGCGGGATACCTGGGCAGCCACCTCGCCCGCCATCTCATGGAGAAGAAGCGGGAGGTGCGCATCTTCGACATCCAGAAGACCAAATATCTGCCGGAGGGGGCCGAGTTCACCCAGGGGGACCTGCGGGACCCCCAGGCCCTCGCCGGGGCCCTCCGGGGGGTGGACACGGTCTTCCACCTCGCCTTCGTCCAGAGCCTCTCCAAACTCCCGGAGAAGACCCGGTGGGACATCAACATCGGGGGGATGGACAACATCCTCAAGGAGTCCACCCGGGCCGGAGTGAGGCGGTTCGTCCACACCAGCACCATCGAAATCTACGGGACCCGGCCCCCCCAGCCATGCACCGAGGAGGCCCCCACCGACCACCCCGTCGGCTGGTATGGCCTCCACAAACTGGAGTCCGAGAAGAGATTGTGGGCCTACTGCAAGGAGACCGGGCTGGAGGCGGCGGCGGTGCGGATGCCCACCATCTGCGGCCCCGGCTACTACAACCACCGCCCCATCCTCGACCTCATGGACCGCGTCCTCCAGGGGGGCATCGTCCCCCTCATGAACCGCGGCGAGACCCGGGGCGACTTCGTCTACTACAAGGATGTCCTCCAGGGATACCACCTCTGCGCCGAGAAGCCGGGGGCCGTGGGCCAGGCCTTCAACATCTCCACAGACCGCTCCAGCACCCAGAAGGAGATTGTGGAGTCCCTCATCCGGGCCGCCGGCTCCAAGTCCCGCATCGTGTATGTGCCGGGGAACCGCACCACGGGCCGCCTCCTCATGGCGGTCACCGGGGCCCTCGGCTTCCACCGCCTCCCCAGATACCAGTGGGACTATGTCTTCTACCACAACACCTACAGCGTGGAGAAGGCCAAGCGCCTCCTCGGATACAAGCCCACCAAATCGGCCGCCGAGGCCGCCGCCGAACTCATCCAGGAATACGCGAAGGACCGGGAGTTCGTGCGGCGGAGAAGCGAAAACTACTGAATAAACGAGCCACAGATTACTCTTTCAAGCCAATAACCCAGACAGGGCAGAACACCAAGTTCGAGAACAGGCGAAGGTCACTTTTTGCTTTTCCGATTTTCGGGATGTTCGTCCCCCTGATGGAATCGTCGTAGACCACGAGCAGACCCACGTCAATTTGATTCCCGGAATTCGCAATCTGGAACTTGAGAAGTGTATTCAGGACATCCGCGGGGTCTGTTAACTCGATTTCAATGGCAACCCGACCTTTAAGGGCATCGAATCGGAGGCTTGATTCTCCGACTGTCTTCTCTGTCCTCCATCCCAGGCTGCGGAATCGGGCTTGGAGCACTTTGGAGGGGGTCGGCTGGTGTCCTCGGCCGAGAGGGGTATGGGGGTCCACCACTACGGCTTCGATTTCCTTCTTCGCCTCCGGATAGTGGTGGGCCAAGATGGTAACGGCGAACCTGTGGGAGTGTTCCGTATAGGGCACACTCCATAATCCATGAATCAAGCTTAGCTTTTCCGGTCTTCGTTAGTCTTGGAGATAAGCACAAGAAGGTCCCTGGCCCCATCTGTCCTTAGCGTTTCCTCTTCGTTAATGAATTAGGGTGGAAGCCCAGCAATTTTTCTGGCTTTCCTCTCGGTAGAGAATGGTCCAAAGCATTCCTCTGCACCAAACTCTACACAGAAACCGTCGAGTTGTCCACCGCTCTCCACATAACCGGTATACTTGTGCCCATCAGCCGAGACAATTATCCACCACCCCTCCTCGGACTGTCTTTTGCCCCTCTGTGACTGAGGCCCTGTTCGTGAAGTCATGTGTGACCTGTCCGCCTGTAATTTACACGTGGTCTCTACAAGAAGTCCCCCACCCGTATCCAGCCTACATAATCTGCGAAATCTGCGGCTTCGTCCTTCAGGTGGCTGGCCTCTCGCGTAGGGCCAGTATGACGGCTCCCATTCCCCCCAGGCTCCCCGCCGCCACCACGGGAACCGTCCACGCCCCCACCCGGGCCACCAGTCCGCCGAGGAGGGCGGGGAAGACGACGGCCCCCCAGACGCCGAATGTGAAGATGGCCCCCATGGCGGCCCCCGGCCTCCGGGGGAACCGCCGGGAGGTGAGGACCATGAGGCCGGGGAACATCACCGAGTAGAGGAACCCGGCGAGGGGCCAGAGGAGGAAGGCCATGCCCGGCAGGAGCAGGGAGGCCCCGTAGAGGAGCAGGGCGAGCCCGATGTGGCCCAGGAGCATCCGGCGGGGCTCGAATCGGTCCAGCAGGGGCCCCAGCATGACCCTCCCGAGCCCCATCAGCCCCCAGAAGAGCCCCAGGGAGAGCCCCGCCTCCGCCTGCCCCGCCCCCCCGGCGCCGAGGTAGGTGGGGAGCCAGCTGTTGATGGACATCTCCGAGCCCGCGTAGAAAAAATTGGCCAGGATGAGGAGAACGAGGGGGAGTGGGAAGCCCAGGTCCACCCGCTTCTCCGGGGCCGAGTCCCCGGGGGCTGGGGGGAACCTCCGCACCAGCACCATGGAGCCCCCGAGGAACCCCAGGGAGAGCAGGAGGCCAATCTGGAAGACCCCCTGGATGTCCCCCCGCGCGGCGTAGATGCCCGCCAGGACAGGCCCGGCGAATGCCCCGATGGACCACGCCGTGTGGAGGAGGTTGAGGGCGGCCCCGGGGCGCTCGGGGAACAATCGGGGAACCAGGGGGTTCCCGGCGGCCTGGATGGCCCCGAAGGAGACCCCTATCACCAGGAACCCCAGGAGGACCGGGAGAAACCCTCCGCCGCCGAGGGCCAGGAGAGCCAGGGAGGCCGCCAGCACGGCGACCCCCAGGGGAATCACCCGGTGGAAACCCAATCTCTCCCCGAGCCGGCCGAAGGCCAGGGCCGACCCCGAGATGCCCAGGAACACCGCCGAGGCCAGGAGGGAATTCTGCCACCACTCCAGTCCCCCTTCGAGGCCCCGCAGGGTGGGACCCACCAGGGCCACCCCGAAACCCAGGACCAGCACGGAGGAGAAGGGGAGGAGGAACAACAACCAGCGCCCGTGCGGGGGAGTGGGGTCGGCCATGGACGAGAACGTTAATGAAATCCCGGGCCTCTCGTAAGACTGTATCCCATGGAGTTCTCCCGCCTCTGCGAGGTCTTCGAGCGCCTCGATGCGACCCCCCGGCGCCTGGAGATGATGGACATCCTCGCCGGCCTCTTCCGGGAGACCCCGGCGGGGGAGATTGACCGGGTGGTCTATCTCCTGCAGGGGGGCATCTCCCCCCCATTCGAGGGGGCGGAGATTGGGCTGGGGGAGAAGTTCGTGGCGAAGGCCATCGCGCGGGCCACCGGGCGGAGCCGGGCCCAGGTGGAGAAGCACTACAAGACCTCGGGGGACCTGGGGCTCACCGCCCAGGGACTCGCGGGGGGCCCCCGCTCGCGCCTCACGGAGCCCGAGCCCCTCACGGTGGCCTCGGTCTTCGAGACCTTCACCCGCATGGCCGCCACCGGCGGGACGGGGAGCCAGGATGTGAAAATCGGCCTCCTCACCGAGCTCCTCACCGCGGCCACCCCGGTGGAGGCCAAGTATATCGCGCGGGTCCCCATCGGCAAACTGAGGTTGGGGGCGGGGGATGCCACCATCCTGGAGGCCCTCTCGGCCTGCCAGGTGGGGGACAAGTCCCTCAAGGAGAGCCTGGAGCGGGCCTACAACCTCTGCTCCGACCTCGGGCTCGTCGCCCGGACCCTCCTCGAGTCCCCGGGGAAAATCGGGCGCTTCACCCCCCGGGTGGGCTCCCCCATCCGCCCCGCCCTCGCCGAGCGGCTCCCCGGCCCCGAGGAAATCATCGGGAAGATGGGGCCATGCCTCGCCGAGGCCAAATACGATGGATTCCGCATCCAGGTCCACAAGCGGGGGGAGCGGGTGGAACTGTTCTCCCGCCGCCTGGAGAAGACCACCCCCATGTTCCCCGAGATTGTCGAGGGGGCCCGGCGGCAGATTGCGGGGGACGCCATCCTCGAGGGGGAGGCCCTCTCCTACGACGAGGCCACCGGGGCCCACCTCCCCTTCCAGGAGACCATCCAGAGGAAGCGCAAGCACGGGGTGGCCCAGGCGGCCCGCGACCTCCCCCTCCGGCTCTTCGCCTTCGACCTCCTCTACCACCAGGGGGAGGACCTCACCCGGGTCCCCTACGGGGAGCGCCGGGCCCGGCTGGAGAATGCCCTCCGCCAGGGGGAGACCCTGCAGATGGCCGAGGCCCGCCACGTCTCCACCCCCAGGGAACTCGAGGACTACTTCCATCACTGCATCGAGGCGGGGCTGGAGGGCATCATCGCCAAGGACCTCCGGGCCCCCTACGTGGCCGGGGCCCGCAAGTTCGCCTGGATAAAACTCAAGCGCTCCTACCGGGGGGAATTGGCCGACACCCTCGACCTCGCCATCGTCGGCTACTTCAAGGGGCGCGGCCAGAGGGCCCAGTTCGGCATGGGCACCGTCCTCGGCGCCGTCTGGGACCCCAAAACGGAGACATTCAAGACCGTGGCCAAGGTGGGCTCCGGCCTCACCGAGGCCGACATGACCGAGTTCAAGAAGAAACTCGACGCCATCACCCTCCGGGCCCGCCCCAGGAACGTGGACTCCCTCGTGGAGCCCGATGCATGGGTCACCCCCCGGTATGTCATCGAGGTGGCCGCCGACGAAATCACCCGCTCCCCCAGCCACACCTGCGGCCGCACCCCCACCGAGCCCGGATACGCCCTCCGCTTCCCCCGCCTCACCGGAGACATCCGGGGAGACAAGGGGGCCGAGGAGGCCACCACCGTCCAGGAGGTCCTCAAGATGTATTCCATGCAGAAGCGGATGGAACCCGGGGGAAAAAAACCGTGACCCGCAAACCCCTCCTCATGCGGCTCCGCCCCCGCGACCCCGCCCTCACCCCGGAGGCCCTCCAGCGCCTCTTCGAGAAGTGGCTCCGCGAGGGCACAGAGAAGGGACTCCAGAGGACCGTGGAGCGGGCCCTCAAGCACAACTTCATCCCCGACATCGTCAAGACCATGGAGGCCCACGGGACCCGGTGGCAGGCCGCCCACCCCGGGGAGTTCCGGAGGCTCATGGAGGGGCTGGGGATATGGGTGTGGTGGGAAGGACGGGGGAGGAAGAGATGAACACCGAAGCCGACACCTGCCGCAGATACGTTGACAAAAAACTCTACACCCTCCAATCCAAGGTGGACTCCCTCCGCCGTCTCCAGTCCGAGACCGCCGCCGGGCTCGACGCGATGCTGCCGGGGGTGCTGGATAGGGCGTTCCGGGGGGAGTTGTGAATTAGCGGGAAAACCTCTCATCAAGAAATTGTTGTCCCTTTTGCCGCATCTTCTCCTTCATCTCTAAAATCTTCAATTCCCCCACTTCCTTCCACCACTCTACCTCATGGTACTTTTCCACGCAGGGAATAAGGCGCCCATAAATCTCGACTCCCCTCTTGTGGCTTGACGCGAAGACAATCCAATACACGATGCTTTTCATTCGATTATGAACACTCATGGTTAGTGGTTTGTGCCCATAGAGGCGTTCGAGTTTCAGAGTAAACAAATCGAGAAATGATTTGTTGATGGGTTCACCTTGATTCTCTGGTAACTCCTTCCAAAACTCAATCCAGGTTTCCAACCATTCTTCGGTCACGCCCAGCGCGCGCGATATGCCTGGAAGGTCTTGCGGGTTCCTTTGCATCCCGACAGTCATAAGCGTCACTATGAGCTCTGGACGTCGGCTTAACCTGGTATCGTTTCTATTAATTTTCCCTCGATGGTTTCCGATTTTTTCGATTGTGGACCACGGGAGTTGGGAGTGTGCTGTAGGGTCTAAGAAAAAAATTGACGGGTAATTGGGGTTGATGAAGGCCGAGGATAGTATCTTGCCAACCAACAAATTTGCATCCTCGCTCAAAATTTGGATGTTTGGCTTCGTCTCTCCAAGAGTGTGTTTTAGCCTGTCGCATATAGTCCGGTCATTTGGGTCCCAACTATTCAGGATACACTTCCAGCCAGGTACACCCCCTACTATCCTTGCTCCCAAAATGGCTGAGCCATCCCACGTAATTGAAAGGCTACTCTCAAGTTTGCATATGCCATCACCGGCAAAGAGGTCAACAAATTGAAGCAACGGTATCTTTCCCTTTATTGCCGTTTCCCAGATACTCAGATAGTCACCGAGTAGCTTATGTTTCACTCGTGTGTGATAGGAGACTTCCATAGGCACATAAACCCACTTTAAACTTGTGTTGCTAAGCGGATTGAGTTGGAGAATGACGTTTCACTACTTGTTAGCCTATTTTTCGGCAGAGATAAGGGGTATTCATCCCATGTCCTTCCGTCTAGAATGCGGCCTGTGAGTTTTTTTCTCGTTCCCCCCCACTGTTTGAAGAAGAACGCGACCCCCGCCTCGTGGCATTGGTCCCGGACCTCGCGGGCCCACTCGGCCTCCATGGGCCGCGCCTGGGGCCCGGATTCTCCTCCGACGATGACCCAGTGGATTCCCTCAAGGTCGAGGTTGCCCATGGGGCCGATGAGGGGCTCGATAGAGAGGAATCGGGTAGAGGCTGGAACCCCCCGCAGCATATCAATGCGCCACTTGTAATCCGCGTTCTCCACGCTGGTCCCGGCCCAGACCTGGGGAGGCCAGGGTCCCTCCAGGGCCTCTAGGGCGAACTCAAGCATCCTCTCGGGGCGCTTGGTGAGTACCTGGTAGGTGTGCTGGTCGGCCTCTCGCATGGTGTCGAAACATCTTTGGATGAAGTCGAATGGGACCTCGGCGTGAAAGAGGTCGCTCATGCTGTTGACGAAGATGCGGCGCCCCTCCTTCCACTTGCGGGGGAGGTCAACGAGGTCTTCTTGGAGGGTGACCCGGAAGCCGTTGCGGTATCGGTGCTGGCCCATGGCCTGGAGGCGGCGGGCCATGCGCTCGGCGTAGCAGTATTTGCAGCCCGGGCTGATTTTAGTGCAACCGGTGACCGGGTTCCAGGTGGCCTCAGTCCACTCGATTTTGCTGTTGTCGCTCATCGAGAATACCTCGGTAGGCTTCGATTTTCGCCTATTTGGAGAGGCCGAGAAATGAATGCATATGCTCTCGTCGAGAGGGGGGTGAAAGTAATCGCCCGGTTGACGCTTGGGGACCCAGGCATCGAATAGGACAGGACTTGGTGTTTAATAGACTTTGTGCCTCCAGTCCGGGACCGCCGCCGGGGGTGCTGGACCCGGGAGTTCCGGGGGGAGATGTGAGGCCCATCCGGCCTCACCCCACCGCGCCCCCCATCGCCAGCCCCACCATGTAGGTGGCCGTCGCGGAGCCCATGCCGATGAGGACCATCTCGGCCCCGCTCCGCAGGAAGGGGTGGAGGGTGGAGAGGGCGCGGAGGACCCCGGCGAAGAAGAGGGCCACTCCGGTGAGGACGACGGAGGCGATGACCCCGGGGGTGGCGGGGAGCACCAGGAAGGGGAGGATGGGGATGAGGCCGGCGAGGATGAAGGCGAGCCCCGTGTAGGCGGCGAGGCGCGGAGGGCTCTCGACATGGTCCCCGGCGAGTCCGTGCTCCTCCGCCAGCAGGGCCCGGAGGAACTCCTCGGGCTTCTCCATGAGGCGTGAGACCACCTGCTCCGCCTCGGCCCCGGTGAGCCCCTTGGCCCGGTAGGCCGCCTGGAGCTGGGCCCCCTTGACCTCCGGGGCCGCCTCCGCCGCCTCCCGCTGGATGCGGACATGGGCCGCGTATCCCTCCTGCTCGGCCTTCACCGACACGTAGTTGGAGGCCGCCATGGAGACCGCCCCGGCGATGAGCCCCGCCACCCCCGCCATGAGGACCAGGGGGCTGGAGCGGGTGGCCCCGGCGACCCCCGCCGCCAATGCCAGTATCGAGCCCAGGCCGTCGTTGGCCCCGAGGATGGCACTCCGGAGTCCCCCTCGGGTGGCCCCGGCCCCTCGCATGGCGTTGAAGGTGTCCACCTCGTGGGCAATCTCGTCCCGCAGAATCCCCGGGAAGACCTCCTGGGCCGCCGGGTCCCGCCAGCGGGCCGCCTGCCGCTTGTACTTGGCGATGGCGTCCACCTCCCCCTTGTGGACGATGGGGAGCACCGCCCCCACCCCGAAGAGGCGGGCGAGGAGCACGAGGATGCGGTGGTCCGCCATCCGCCGCTCCCCGGGGACGCGGCGGTCCAGATGGAGAAGCAGTTTCTCCCAGAGGCCCGTGTGCTTCTCCTCGAAGTCGGCGAGGCTCCGCAGAAGCTCGGCGCGCTCCCGCTGGTCGTCCATCTCCGCGAGCCGCAGGTACATCCAGCGGCTGGAGCGCTCGTCGAGGAGGTTGCCCTCCAGCTCCCTCAGGTCCCCCGGCCCCCAGGAGAACGCCTCCGCCATCCCTATGCGACCCTCCACACCCCCGCGTACCAGAGGAGGAAGAGGATGTTGGGGATGGCCACACTGAAGGCCACCATGGCGCTGGTGAACCAGAAGTTCCGGGGGGTCATCAGCCGGACGAACCACGCGTAGAAACCCACCGGGGCCACCGCCAGGGGCCACACCCGCTGGACGAACTCGGGCCTGTAGAGGAACGCCTGGGGGCCGCGGACAAAGCCATCGTAGAGGACCGCGGCGCTGGCCACCGCCATGGCCACGAAGCCCCCCCAGTAGGTGGCCCGCCGGCCCAGCTTCACGGCGATGGAGCGCACCCCCGCCCGGGTGTCGGCCTCATAGTCCACCAGGGTGGTGGCCAGATACGCACTGGCCACGCCCCCGAGGGAGACCCAGAGGAAGAAGAGGGGGAAGTCGGCGATGCGGCCCCCGGCGATGGTCCAGCCCCCCAGGGGACAGAGGACCCCGAAGCCCAGGAGGTTCGCCACCAGGTCAAAGCCCCCCACCCGCTTGAGGCGCACCGGGGGGGTCGAGTAGGCCACGGCGAGGACCGCCGCCCCAACCGAGAGCAGGGCGAACTCGCGGGAAATGGCGGCGGCCAGGGAGAGGCCGATGGCCATCAGGGCGAGGCTCGCGTGGAGGGCGTTCACCGGGTCCACAATCCCCCGCAGGATGGGGGAGCGGGCCTTCCGCGGGTTCCCCCGGTCGTCCTCCCGGTCGAAATAATCGTTCAGCATCAACGTGCCCCCCAGCACCAGGGGACCCAGGACCACCGCCCCGAAGAAGAGGTTCACATCCAGGGTGATTGCCTTCCGGGCGAGGATGTGGCCGATGTAGCCCATGAAGATGGAGCCCGCCCAGAACCCGGGCCCCGAGAGGGACCACAGGCTCCGGAACATCTTCCCGAACGTAATCTGGAGGGGCTGCTCCCCGGGGACGGCGGGGGCGGTGGGAGACTCGGCCATGGAGGAGAATCGGAGCCGGGGTATATAGGTTGCCTCCCCGGAACCATCTACCGCACGAACTCCACGCCCGGCAGTTTTCTCATGGGCCCGTCCCCCGTGAGGAATGGGATGCCCAGTCTCCGGGCCACCGCGTAGCCGATGGCGTCGGCGGGGGAGAGCTCCGGCATCTTCTCCTTCACCTTCATCCCTTCCACCACGTCCTCGCAAGTGATTTCCTCCAGGCGGCAAAATTTGGAGACGACCGCATCGGCATCCGGGTCTGCCATCTTCCGGAGCTTGTAGTGCAACTCGATGATTTGGAGAGCGGTGGTCACGAAGTCCTCCCGCAAGTACCTCTCATAACTGCGGGCGCCCTCGTAGAGTTTCAGGAAGGCGTAGGTGTCAAAGAGGTAGGTCGTCACAGCCCGCCCCACAACTCGGAATCAATCTCCCGCATCACCTTGTCGATTGGCTTGTCCAGTTTCCCCTTCCCGAAGACCTCGCGCAGAGGGTTCTCCTTCTTCACCTCGATGTGGATTTTCTCCCCTTCCCTCAGGGAGAGGGACCTCACCAACTCCTTTGGCAGGGTCACCGCCAGGGAGGAGCCCCAGCGCCGCACGGTGGCCGGAACGCCCATGGTTTAGAATGAGATGAGATGAGATATAATACTTTCGGTTCACTTCTTCCGCAGTCCCTTGAGGACCTTCAGGTTCCGCCGGAAGTCCTCCTCCTCCCCCGGCGTCTCCAGCACGGCGGGGACATTCTCGAACCTCGGGTCGTTGACGAGCCAGCGGAACAATTCGAGGCCGATTTTGCCCTCCCCGATGTGCTCGTGGCGGTCCACCCGGCAGTTCAAGTCCTTCTTGGAGTCGTTGAGATGGAAGGCCCGGATATTCCCGAGGCCGATGTGTCTCTCGATTTGGCGGACGGTGGCCTCGTATCCCTCGCGGGTGCGGATGTCGTAGCCCGCGGCGAAGGTGTGGCAGGTGTCCACACAAACGCCGAGCCGCTTCCGGTCGGAGACCCCCTCCATGATGTCGTGGATGTGCTCGAACCTCCAGCCCACGTTGGAGCCCTGCCCCGCCGTGTTCTCCAGCAGCAGCATTGCTTTTGTCTCGTCGGCCTTGGCGAGACACCAGTCGAGGCTCTCCGCAATCCGCTTGAGGCCGTAGGCCTCCCCGGCCTCCTTGGGGGCCCCGGGGTGGAAGATGAGGTAGCCCACGCCGAGGGCATCGGCCCGGCGCATCTCGTCCACGAACGCCTCCCGGGACCTGCGCACCCCCTCCTCGTTGGGGTCAGCCAGGTTGATGAGGTAGGAGTCATGGATGACCACCTCCCGGATGTCCCTCTCCCGCACCCCCTCGCGGAATTTCCCCGCCTCGGCGTCCCCCAGGGGCCGGGTCTTCCACTGGCGCTGGTTCTTGGAGAAAATCTGGATGGCCTCGCAACCGATGCTCGCGCCATTCCCGGGGGCCCGGTCGAGGCCCCCGGCCACGGAGACATGGGCGCCGAGGAGCATATTTTTTCCCGCGAACTGCGTTCGCGGGAAAAAATATAAATGGTTGCATGGGGCGGTGTTTCCGTGGAGGGTAAATGAAGGACGGGGCCGAACTGACCCCGGAGGCGAGGCTGGCGCTGAGGGCGGCCCGCCGGGATGTGGAGCGCGGGTGGGTGTACACCACCCAGCAGCTCATCCGGGAACTGGGCATCTGGTGAACCGCTACCTTTAACTTTTGTCGCGGCAGGGGATGGACAATGGCCCTTCTCTACGCCATTCCCGCCCTCGTTTCCTTCCTCTGCATCGCGTTCCTGGCGGTCTATGTGTTGTGGCGGAACCCGGGGAACCGGGCGAACCAGCTCTTTGCCATTGGCGCGGCCATCCTGGCCGGGGTCTCCTTCTTTTATTTTTTTGATGAATTCATGACCCCGGAGCAGTACACCTTCATCGCGCTTGCCTCCCATTCTCTGCTGGTCCTGCTGGTCGCCATCACCGCCCATTTTTCCTGTGTGTTCCCGGCTCTGTCCAGGGCTCCCTCACCGGCTCCTGGGGCGGGGAGGTGGATGGATGGCCTTCTCCGGGTCCAGACACCGGTGCTTTCGGGGGTGTACCTTCTCAGCGCCGCCTCCGCCGTCGCCATCGCCTCGGGGATGGTGTACCGGCTCACGTCGTTGACGCTCCTGGAATTCGGCTACCAGTTCGAGTACGAGCTGCTTCCTCTCTTCCCCCTGGTGGCGCTCACCCTGGGGGTCGGAGTCCCCTTTGTGCTGGCCCGATTCGGGGCCTCCTATCTTTTGAGCGGTTCCCATACCGCGCGCCGCCAGATTCTCCTGTTCGTGTTGGGACTAGTCCTCTCCCTGCTGGTGGGAGGTGTGGCACCCAACATCCTGTTTAAACTTACGGGCCGGTGGCCCGGAGAACTGGGGGACCTCCTCCCTCTTCCCCTGGTTGTCCTCACCGGCTACGCGGTGAAGCGCCACGGGGCCTTCGTCAGCCCCGCCCCGGAGGCCGTTTCTCCCCAACCACCCAAGTATACCCTCCGAGGTGGTCGCGCCTACCTTCTCCCCGACCCCTCCTCCCAGCGGGCCCACGAAATCTTCGGAGACCTCACCAAACATGGTCGGCCCGGCCTCTGCCTCACCCGCGACCCCCCCCGCCGGGTGCGCGAGCAGATGGGGCTCACCACCACCCCGATTGTGTGGATGGGCTCGGAGCCCCCGGAGAAGGGCATCCGGACCGTGAACCGCCTCGACGACGTGGCCAACATGGTGAAGGACTTCATCCGCGAGGCCCCCGACGCCGTGGTGCTCTTGGACGGCGCGGCCTACATGGTTCATCGCTACGAGTTCCAGATGTATTTCTGGCTCGTGACGACCTTGAAGGAGGTGGCCGGGGCGGGCAACGGCATCCTGCTCGTTCGCATGGACCCGCGTGTGGTGAGCGAGAAGGAGCGGGCCATGCTGGAGAACGAGTTGCAAGCGGCGCCGGCGGCATAGGGTCCCGGTGCCACAAGTGAATGTTTATATAAGCGGCATTCGTTTTCTTTTCATTTGCATTTGCGGATGCACATGGCCATCAACGCCATTTTTCCATTGATTACCATCGGCATCGCCGCCCTGTTCGGCGCGATTGTATGGCGGCGCAACCGGGAGGATACGGCCAGCCGCGTCTTCCTTCTCTTGCTGGTCTTCTTTGTTCTCTTCGCACTCGCGTATCTGCCTGGACGGATGGGGTGGCACACGGATGAAAGCCGTGTTCTCTACCGTTACGGAAACGGCGTTCTGGTCCCCTTCATGTCGGCCACCTTCCTGCTATTCTGCCTCCTGTTTCCCCGGAGAGTCCGTTTCATGAACCGGCGCCTGTTCTTTGTCCTCCCCTACATCCCCGCTCTCGTGCTCACATCTCTGTTCCTGCAGGACATCGGTCTATTCGCGACGGAAGTGGCGGTTTTGGAGGGCGCGGGATTTTTCTACATGAAGTACGGTCCACTGATTCCGGCCTACATGGCGGTGGCTGCGGTCCCGGCACTGCTGGCCATCGGCCTCTGGGGGCGGGCGTATGTGAGAACGGGTTCCTCGGCGGAGAGGAGGGCCCTGGGAGCGCTTCTGGCGGGCGTATGCACCCTGACGGGGTTCTCCATCGCCACGGGTGCCGGTCGCATGTTCGCTGGAATCTACCTCCCGGTGGACGAGAACGAGGCGGGGATTGTCACAGCGGCGTTTTTCAGTTTTGCGATTCTGCGGTACAAGATAATCATCACCCCCACCCAGGAGGCGGTGTCCCCCCAGCCTCCCAGGTACAGTATCGAAAAGGGGGCCTATCTGTTCCCCGACGCCTCCTCCCGGCGGGCCCACGAAATATTCGGGGACCTGGCGAAGCACGGCCGGCCGGGCCTCTGCCTCACCCGCGACCACCCCGGCAGCGTGCGCGAGCAGATGGGGCTCGCGGTGACCCCCATCGTGTGGCTGGGGGCCGAGCCCCCGGAGAAGGGCATCCGGACCGTGAACCGGCTCGACGATGTGGCCAACATGGTGAAGGACTTCATCCGCGAGGCCCCCGACGCCGTGGTGCTCTTGGACGGCGCGGCCTACATGGTCCACCGCTACGAGTTCCAGATGTACTTCTGGCTCGTGACCACACTGAAGGAGGTGGCGGGGTCCGGGAACGCGGTGCTGCTGGTGCGGACCGACCCGAGAGTGGTCAGCGAGAAAGAACGGGCGATGCTGGAGAACGAGTTGATGGCGCCGCCCGGGGTGGCGTAGGGGAGCATGGAACTCCGGAGGCTGGTGGTCTCCCTCCCCCCCGGTCAGTGGGATGAGCGCTGGCTCCATTCCGTGACCCGGTGGGGCGAGGTCCGCTCCCTCCATGTGCTGAAGTACGACGAGCGGGAGGTCACGGCGGTGGTGGACCTCCGGCCTCCGGGCCCCGGTTTCGACCCGCGGCGGCTGGTGGACCGGGAGACGGTGCTCCGGTGCGAACTCCTCTCCCGGGACCCCGGGGGAGGCGTGACCTGCCTGATGCGGCTCCGCCACCGGGCGGTCCCCCTCTACCGGCTGGTGCTCCGGCGGACGGACCTCTCCTTCGACCCCCTCCTGGAGGTCCGGGAGGGGGAGATGCGGGTGAGCATCCGGGGCTCCACCGAGGGCCTCCAGCGGCTCATCCGGGAGGCGGACCGAATCGGGTTCCGCTGGAGGATTGTGCGGTTCTCGGCGGCCGACTTCACCCGCTCCACCATCCTGGAGTCCCTCACCCCGCGCCAGCGGGAGGCCCTCCGGCTCGCCCACCGCCTCGGCTACTACGAGAAGCCCAAGCGGGTCCGGCTGGCGAAGCTCGCGGAGATTCTGGGGGTGGCGAAGCCCACGGCCATGGAGCACCTGCGCCTCGCGGAGAAGAAGGTGCTCGACTCAATCCTGTGAGGATTACGCTTCCCAGATGGTCTGCGCGTCCACCCGGCCGTCGCTGTAGACCTGGAAGAGGCGCACGCTCATCCCGGGGTCGTAGTAGGAGTAGGGGACGAGGGAGGTGATGACCTGCTTGTTGGAGGGCTGCTCCACCCCCGGGCAGACGGTGGAGGGCCAGAGGGAGAGGGTGCGCACGTTGTAGTCGGCGTAGCGGTGGAAGTGGCCGGCGGCGCAGAGGCCGATGTCGTACTTGTAGTTGTTCAGCATGCCCACGAGCTTGGCGTACTCCCCGTAGGAGAAGGCCATGGCGAAGCCCCATGGGTCCTTGGTCATGGGGTGGTGCTGGAAGAGGAGGATGTTGTCCTTCTTCGTGCGGGGGTAGGCGGCGAGGTGGCCCTGGAGCCACCGGTAGGTTCCCCCGGCGAAATCGTGGAGGTCGGCCTCGCCGGGGGCCCCCGGCTGGCCGAGGGGGGCGTGCTGGCGGGAGACGAAGTCGAGGCCCACAACGTGGAATCCCTGGTAGTCGAAGGCGAGGTTCTGGAACCGGGCGGTGCGCCCCACCTCGGGGTCCCACACGGGGCCTGGCTCCTTCTCCCACCGGCGGAAGGTGCGGGAGAGGCGGTCAAACGCCGGGGCGAAGACCTCCTCGAAGACCCGGTCCCCCACGGGGTCAGGGGCCTCGGTGTCCCGGGTGTAGGGCCACACGTCGTGGTTGCCCAGGAGCGGGACGTAGGGGACCCGGAGGCCGTCAAGTATCTCCCGGGCCTTGAGGAACTCGGAGCGCTCCGCCGAGTCGGTGAGGTCGCCGGTGACGAGGACGAAGCGGATGTCGTCGGGGAGGCGCCGCTCGTTGACCCGGGCCACCGCCCGCCGGGCGTTCTCCGTAATCCAGTACTCCTGGCCGCCGCCGGTGTCAGCGTAGCCGGGGGTCCCGTAGTCGGGGAACTCCTCGCCGATGTGGATGTCGCTGACCACCGCGAAGGAGAAGACACGGGTGGGGCCGCCCACCGTCCCGCTCCCGAGGAGCACCAGCAGGAGAACCCCCGCCACCACCGCGAGCCGCATCACCTCCCCCTGGGCCCCGGGGACCCGGAGAACCTTGTCCCTAACATGTTAGGGAAGCGGGCGGGTAAGTGGATTACCCATTCCTGTTGATAGATGCGGGTTTACAGGGTAAGTAGTTCTCCGGTGGCGCGGGAGTCACGCCCCCATGCTGGGGTTGCCCAACGCCGGTTTCTCCCGGGGGAGAACCACTGGCATGGGGGCTGGTCAGCGGCGTCCCCTCTGCGCGGCGTTGCGGGTCTGCCGCAATTGGCCGCGGAGCATGGAGAGTTCGAGGCGGGTGGGTCCGGCGCGGGCGAGGAGGCGGCGGAGCATGATGCGGGCCCGCTGGCGGCGGTGGGGGAAGTATCCGATGTCGGCCATGGTCTGCTCCCAGTCGTCGAGGTAGGCCTGGAGGCTCTGCGGGGCCGCCGGGGGGGACCTGGGCTCCCAGGGGACCGCGGAGAGCTCGTGGAGGAGGATGGCGGCGGCGTGGCTGAGGTTGAGGCTCGGGTAGGCGCGGGTGGTGGGGATGGTGACGATGAGGTCCATGCGGGCCATCTCCTCGGTGCGGAGGCCGAAGTCCTCCCGCCCGAGGACCAGGGCGGTCTCCCGGGGCCTCCGCTTTTTCAGGTGGGCGGCGAGTTCCCGGGGTGTCATGCGGGGCCCCCGGAGGAAGCCGTCGCCCGGCGAACCCTTCGCGGTGGCCCCGACCGCGAGGGGGGCCCCGCGGAGGGCCGCCTCGAGGGTCCGGTGGCGGCGGGCCCCCTGGAGGATGTCGCGGGCGTGGAGGGCCATGGCCCGCGCCTGGCCCCCGAGGGGGCAGGGGTTGACGAGGCAGAGGCGGGAGAAGCCGAAGTTCTTCATCACCCGGGCCACGCTGCCCACGTTGCCCTCGTGGCGGGGTTCCACGAGGACGACCCGGAGGCCGGGGCGAAAATCGCGCGCAGTGACCATGGTTGATGCTGGGGGAAAGATTTTAATCCCTGCTACAAAAACCCTGTCCCGTGAAGGCCGGCAAGCGCAGGATGGGGGCGCGCGGGAGAGAGCCGTCGGTTCCCGGGAGAGGGGAGAACGGAGAGCTGATGCTGGAGGGGATTGTGCGGCTGATGGAGTATGGCATATCCAGCCGGCTGAAGAACGACCGGGTGGCCCGGAGGTGGATGCGGAGGATGAACCGCATCGTGGTGTTCGACATGGGGGAGGAGGGGGCCATCACCATGCAGTTCGTGCGGGGGAGGGCCCGCATCCGGAAGGGGCGCGCGGGGAAGGCCCACCTGGTCATCGCGGGGCCCATGGAGGACCTGGTGGGCTATGTGAACGGGGAGGTGGGCTCCAGCGAACTCCTGGGGAAGATTGCCACGGGGGAGGTGCAGGTGAACATCCGGGTGTGGCCCACCCCCCAGGACATCATGAACTTCCTCAAGCTCGACGAGATTTTCGTGATTGCACGGAAGCAGGAGGGCTTCCCCCTCTCCCTGGTGGACGCGAGCCGCCGGGCGCTGCTGCTGGTGCAGCGGTTCTGTGACCACCTGCCGCTGGTGGGCTCCGGGGCCTGAAGGGCGAGGGGGGGCGCTCAGGCCTTCTGGAGGAGCTGGCCGCAGTGGGTCCCCGGCTTGTCGGACACGAAGCCGCAGGCGCACTTGTACTGCTCCTTGTTTTTCTTCTTGCCGAAGAGCATGGGTAGAACTGGGGAGGGGGGTGATGGATAAATATTTCGCCGGGGCCCCCCTCTCCCTGTCTGGAGCCCCAGCGTCATGGTTGCCGGTCTCGGATTCCTGGTCATCGCCTACGATGAGGCCTCGGTGCAGACGGTGGAGCGGGTCCTGAAGGTCCATGAGAAGGGGCCGACCCCCCTCACCTTCGGGAGGGGGGAGTTCACCCTGGAGGGCCGGAGGGAGACCTATTTTCTGGTGGTCTACCGGGCGGAGCTGAAGGCCCGCCAGTTCAAGCGGTTCCAGAAGGACATAGAGGCGGTCTTGGAGCAGGCGGGGGCGAGGTTCGACATGGCCCCCATCGGGGCGGTGAAGTACCGGTTCCTCCTGCTCTCGGAGGCGGAGGCCCCCCGGGAGGGCCAGCCCGGTGTCTCCCTGGAGCGGGGGCTCTGCTACCTGGTGCGGGAGGAGCGCCCCGAGGCCGCCCTGGAGATGTTCGCCGACCTGGTGACCCATGGGGCCCCGGGGCTCTGCTTCACCCGCTCGCCCCCGAAGCGAATCCGCGACACCCACCGGCTCCACAAGACCCCCATCGTGTGGATTGGCCAGCAGCCCCCCTCCCGGGAGTTCCAGGCGGTGGAGGACCTGGAGGAGCTCTCCTTCCTCATCGCCAAGTTCCTCCGCGAGCGCAGCGAGGGGGTGGTGCTCATCAACGCCCTCGAATACCTCGTCCAGACCAAGGGGTTCCCGGGGACCCTCAAGTTCCTCTACGGGCTCCGGGAGATTGTGGCCCACAGCAACGCCCGCCTCATCCTCTCCGTGGACCCCCGGAGCCTGGAGGCGAAGGAGCTCTCCCTGCTGGAGCGCGAGATGGAGTGCCTGAAGGCCGAGAAGTAGAACGGGGTCCCGCGAAAGAAAAAGGGGTTATCCGTATCCCCCGGGTTCTTCTTTTCCCGGCCGGAGGCTCTCCTCGGCCGGGGGGGCCTCCCGGGGCTGGAGTTCCTCGAGCCAGCGGGTGGGGACGGTGACGCCCAGGAATTTCGAGATGGCCTGGACTCCGGCGATGGCCGCGCGGGGGTCGGGGGAGGCGTAGGTGGACTCGTCCCAGTGGGTCTCCACCAGCACCAGGGCCGCGGGGACCTCCTCGAGGTGGGCGTAGGCGGGGAGGATGGCCTCGATGCCGCTGATGGGGCCCCCGTCGGCCCCCGGAGCCACCCCGGCCTCCTGGAGGCGCCTCTTGAGGTCGGGGCTCCCGGAGACGGCGACCACCTGCCGCTGGGGCCGGTCCCAGGGGACGCCGAGGGAGCCCACGGTGTATATCTCCTGGACGCCGAGGTCGCGGGCGTGGCCGAGGATTTCCCGGGCGAGGGCCACGTAGCCGAGGGCGTTGGGGGGCTGGGTCTCCCCGGTGGCCACGATGACCTCCAGGGGGTCCCCCTCCCCGCGGGGGGCGCGGGCCGTGTAGAGGCGGAACCCCGCGAGGGAGGCGATGCCCTCCTGGACCGAAATCCGGGGGGGGATGCCGGCGAGGCTCTCGGAGGGGACCTCGCGGAGCACCCGGGCGTCGAGGCCGTGGATGAACCCCTCGGCGGCCAGCTTGGAGACGTTCCGCATATTGGGGAACCCGGAGACCAGCACCCGCCCGGGGGACTCCCCCTTCTTGGCCCGCCGGAGGCTCATGTTGCCTTCCTGCGCATGAGGAAGTTCCACTGGGCCTCGAGGACCGCCTCGCCCTTCTGGTTCCGGGCGGTTCCCCGCATCTTCACGAGGCCGCGCTTCTTCGCCGCGTCGTCCTCGAGCCCGACCACCTCGAGGTCCATGGCGAGGGTGTCCCCGGGGCGCACCGGGGCGGGGAAGCGGATGGAGTCGAGGCTCTGGAGGGCGATGAGGGTCCCCTCGAGGACCCCGGTCTGGTAGGTGAGGGCGGTGGAGATGGAGAGGGTGAGCATCCCCGGGGCGATGCGGCCCCCGAACGGGGTCTTCTTGGCGTACTCCTCGTTGAGGAACATGGGGTTGTGGGCCCCGGTCTGGGTGGAGAAGAGGACGATGTCGGTCTCGGTGACGGTGCGCCCCCCGGTGTGGAGGACCTCCCCCATGCGGAACTCCTCGAAGAACCGGCCCATGTTCTACGGCCTCTTGAACAGCTGGACCCCGCGGCTGAGGAGGACCCCCCCGGCGCTGACGATGATGCCGGCCCCGGCGGCCTTGAATGCGGTGAGGATGCTGGAGGAGAACATCTGCTGCATGGGGCCGAAGACGGCCGAGCCCAGGTCGCCTCCCTCCCCGCCGCCTCTCCCGAGGAGGGAGCCGATGTTCAGGTTGGGGGCCTCGAACTGGGGGGCGGGGGTGTTGAATATCTGGAGGCCGAGGGTGAAGCCGGTGTAGACCAGGGAGATGCCGACGGCCATGAGGACGCCCCCGGCGGCCTTGTCGAGCCACATCTCGTGCTTCCAGCGGTGCGGGGGCATGACGATGGGGCGCCTCTGCTCGAGGGCAAGGACCTCGGCGAGCCCCTTCGGGGTGAGGACCAGCCGGCCCTTCTCCTCGGCGAGGTATCCGGCGGCCGCGGCCTCCTTGAGCCAGGGCTCGGCCTGCTCCGGGGGGAGGCCCAGCCGCTTGATGACCTGGCCCCGCTTGCGGGCCCCCTCCCGCACGAACTGGAGGATGGCGAGAACCCCCGGGGGAACCTCGGAGAGCCGGGCGTCGGTCATCGCGCAAGAGATGGCGGGGGCCTATTTATGGTTTTTCCCGGAGGCGAAACGGTTATGTAGTTCCCGGGGAACCCGCTGGGTGTCCATGTTGAAGAAGCTCCTGGTGGTGGACCTGGGGAAGCAGACCTTCAAGTCGCAGGAGATTGACCCGGCCGACGCCCGGGCCTACATCGGGGGCTCGGGGCTGGGGGCCAAACTGCTCTACGACTGGGGCAACTACGGGGTGGACCCGCTCTCCCCCGACAATACCCTCCTCTTCATGCCTGGTCCCCTCACTGCCAGCGGGGCCCCGGACACGGGGCGCCATGTGGTCTGCTTCAAGTCGCCCCTCACCGGCTGTTGGGGGGAGGCCAACGCCGGGGGGGACTGGGGCTCATGGCTCCGCTTCTCCGGGTGGGACGCCCTCGCCATCCGGGGCCGCGCCCCCCGGTGGACGCGGCTCACCATCGCCGGGGACACGGTGGAGTTCCACAGCGCCGAGGACCTGGTGGGGAAGGACACCTACCAGACCCAGGAGGTCCTGAACAACAAGGACCTGGACCTGCGCACCTGCTGCATCGGCCCCGCCGGGGAGAACCTGGTGAAGGTGTCGGCCATCATCAGCGAGGACGGGCGAGCCGCGGCCCGCGGTGGACCGGGGGCGGTCATGGGCTCCAAGAGGCTCAAGGCCATCACCTGCCGCAAGGTCCAGACCCGGGTCCCCGTGTCCGACCGGGCCCGGTTCATGGAGCTCTGCAAGGCCTCCTATGCCCACATGAAGAAGGCCCCGACCTTCAAAATCTTCCAGGAGCTGGGGACCGACGGCTACATGGAGATGGCCGAGATGTTCGGCGACGTCTCCATCAAGTATTTCACCGAGGGCAAGTTCGCGGGGGCCAAGAAGGTGAGCGGGGCCGCCATGAAGGAGACCATCCTCGCCCACAACGAGGCCTGCCACTCCTGCCCCATCCGCTGCGCCCGGGTGGTGGAGGTGGAGTCGGGGCCCTTCGCCATCCCCGGCGGGGAGACCGCCGGACCCGAATATGAGACGGCGGCCACCTTCGGGCCCCTCTGCGCCAACGACAACCTGGAGGCCGTCGCCCACGCCAACTGGCTCTGCAACCGCTACGGCATGGACACCATCAGCGCCGGGGTCGTCGTGGCCTTCTCCCTCTACCTCTACGAGAAGGGGCTCATCACCCGGGAGCAGGCGGGCCGCGAGCTCCCCTGGGGGGACCCCCACGCCATCCCCTACCTCCTCGACCTCATGGCCCACCGCCGGGGCCTGGGCGGCATCCTCGCCGAGGGGGTCCGCCACATGGGCAAGCACTACGGCCACCCCGAGTGGGCCGCCCACGTGAAGGGCATGGAGATTCCCATGCACGACGCCCGGGCCTTCTTCAGCATGGCCAGCGAATACGCCACCAGCAGCCGGGGGGCCTGCCACCTCTACGGCAGCCCCTTCGAGGTCGAGCTCGGGACCGGCGTCCCGGAGTGGGAGATGAAGCCCATGAACCGCTTCCTCGACCCGGGCAAGGGCATCCTCACCGCCCGCGCCCAGGACTACATGGCCGTCTACAACACCATCGTCCTCTGCCAGTTCGCCAAGCCCAGCGTCCAGCAAATTGCCGACCTCCTCACCGCCGGGACCGGCGTCCCCCACACCATCCCCGACCTCAAACTCACCGGGGAGCGCATCAACAACCTGAAGCGCGCCTACAACATCCGCGCGGGCCTCACCGCCCGGGACGACACCCTCCCCAAGATTGTCATGACCCCCCTCCCGAGCGGGGGGACCGCGAAGAAGACCAAGAACCCCGACGGCACCACCACTGTGGCGGGCCAGCTCCCCAACCTCGAACTCCAGCTCAAGGAATTCTACGAGTGGCGCAAGTGGGACCCCGCCACCGGCAAGCCCACCCGGGAGAAACTCCTCCAGCTCGGCATGGAGAAGGTGGCCCGCGATTTGTGGGACGGAAAGGCGACCGCCTGAAGAAGTTTTTTTCTTTATTTTTCCGCAGAAAAAGAAAGAAGAGGGATTTGGGGCGGAAGGATTTAAAGCCCCGGGGGCCATCCCCCTCCCGATGGCCACACCCAGGGTCCTCGTCACCGGAGCCTGCGGATTCGTCGGGCAGAACCTGGTGGAACTCCTCCGCGGGGAGGGGCTCCCCGTGCGGGCCACCGACCTGCCCACCTCCGACCCGGCCCACGTGAAGGAACTCGGGGCCGAGTTCATCCCCGCCGACCTCCTCGACAAGAAGAGCCTCCGGCCTCTCGTCGAGGACGTGGAGATTGTCTTCCACCCCGCCAGCCTCTTCGACTACTCCGCCACCTACGAGCAGCTCCACCGGGTCAACGTGGGGGGCATGCAGAACCTCTGCGAGGCGGCCATGGACAGCGGCGTGAAGCGCTTCATCCACTGGTCCACCGAGGGGGTCTACGGCCTCCCCAAGACCGTCCCGGTCACCGAGGACCACCCCAAGGACCCCGTCAACCCCTACAACAAGACCAAGTGGCTCCAGGAGCAGTATGCCTGGAAACTCCACCGGGAGCAGGGGTTCCCCCTCACGGTCATCCGCCCCGCCCCCATGTACGGCCCCTGGAGCCGCTACGGCATGGCCACCGTGGGCAACATCGTCATGAAGGGCCAGCTCCCCTTCGTCGCCTACAACCTCCGCAACCACCGGGCCCCCGCGGTCTACGTCACCGACGTGGCCCGCGCCGCCCGCTTCCTCTCCCGGAAGCCGGAGGCCATCGGGGAGCCCTACAACGTGGTGGACGACGCCCTCTACACCATCTACGACCTCCTCCTGGACGCCGCCCAGTTCGCCGGGGGCCGCATCTACAAGGTGAACCTCTCCCACCGGTTCATGGTGCGGTTCATGAACCGCCTCGCCCGGCGCCTCGACAAGCGGGGCCGCAAAATCGGGGCCCGGCCCCCCATCGAGCCCAACACCATCGAATACATGGACGGCAACTTCTGGTTCAGCAACCAGAAACTCAAAAAACTCGGATTCCAGCTCCTCTACCCCGACACCAAAATCGGGCTCCGCATCGCCTACCAGTGGTACCTGGAAAACGGCTGGGCCTGATTCAGCACATAACGTCAGGGAGCGATGGGTTCTTCGCCGGCAAAAGGGGGGACCCGGCCCCTGTTTTTGCCATGAGGGAGGGGGGGCCGAATCCCTGATTTGGTGGGGGTTTAGGGAGGTTGGTGCCAGCGAAGAAACCTCAAACAGTAGTTACTCCGTCCAACGGATAAATGTTTCTATTCTGTTATGTTATTAGATTTATCATTATAATAGGTCCACAGATAACGATTTCTTATATAACAATCGGGGCATAGAGTCTTGCGATGGGGGTATAAATACTTACTCCCAATATTGAAAAATCTCTTAAGATAACATATCTTTGATTCGGTGCGGCGGTAGAGGAGTGCCCACGGGGGGTTTTAGGCGGAGAGTATCTACCATGCCCGGCTGGCCCGCCACGCTCCACCCTCTTCTCCTCGCGGCCCTGGAGAAGCGGGGGCTCGGCTCCCCGACGCCCCCCCAGAAGGAGGCGCTGGGGCCCATCCTCTCGGGCTCCCACGTGCTCCTGGTGGCCCCCACCGGCTCGGGGAAGACCGAGGCGGCACTGGTCCCCCTCTTCCACCTCCTGCTCGCCCAGGGGCCCCAGGCAGGGGTGCGGCTCCTGTATCTCACCCCACTGCGGGCCCTCAACCGGGACCTCCTCTCCCGGCTGGAGGGGCTGGCGGAGGACGTGGGGCTCCGGGTGGAGGTGCGCCACGGGGACACCCCCAAGGGGGAGAGGAGGAAACAGGCCCTCCATGCCCCGGATGTGCTGGTCTCGACCCCGGAGACCCTCCAGGCCATGCTCCTCGGGCGGAGGCTCCGGGAGCACCTGGCCCGGGTGGAGTGGATTGTGGTGGACGAGGTCCATGAGGTGGCGGGCTCCAAGAGAGGGAGCCAGATGGCAGTGGCCCTGGAGAGGCTGGAGGCCGTCCGCACCGAGATATTGGGGGAGCGCCCGGAGGCCCGCAGGATTGGTCTCTCCGCCACCGTGGGAGACCCGGAGCGCGTGGCCCAGTTCCTGTGCGGAGCGGGGAGGAGGTGCAGGGTGGTGCGGGTCCCCCTCCCGAAATCCATGGAGATACGGGTGGTGGCCCCGGAGGTGGGAGAGGAGGACGCGAGGCTGGCCGGAGAGCTGAGGTGCGAGCCGGAGGTGGCGGCCCAGGTGCGCACCCTCCGCGAGCTGGTGGACCGCCACCGGAGCGTGCTGATGTTCGTGAACACCCGGCAGGCCGCCGAGGCCCTCGGCGCGCGGCTGCGGCGGCTCGGCTCCCCCGTCGGAGTCCACCACGGGAGCCTGGCGGCCCAGGCGCGGGTGGAGGCCGAGGAGGCATTCAAAAAGGGGGACCTGCGGGGGCTCCTCTGCACCTCCTCCCTCGAACTCGGGATTGACATCGGGAGCGTGGATTTAGTGGTGCAGGTGGGGAGCCCCCGGCAGGCGGTGCGGCTTGTCCAGAGGGTGGGGCGCTCCGGCCACCGCCTCGAAGGGGTGTCCTCCGGGATTCTGCTGGCGCGGGACGCCGACGACATCCTGGAGTCGTGGGTGCTGGCCCGCCGGGCCCGGGCGGGGGAGGTGGAGTCGCCCCCCATCCCCCTGGCCCCACTGGATGTGGCGGCGAACCAGATGTGCGCCATGGGGCTGGAGGGGCGCGGCGCGGAGGAGATGCATGCCCTCCTGCGGCGGGCGGAGCCCTTCCGGGAGTTCCCCCGGGAGGAGTTCGAGGGGGTGCTGGCCCTCCTCTCCCAGGTGGGGCTCCTGGGGAGGGAGGGGCGGAGGAGGCCGCGGACCCGGGACTACGTGACGGGGAACCTCTCCATGATTCCCGACGAGAAAAAATTCGAGGTCTACAACCTGGCCGAGCGGAGGGTGGTGGGGACCCTCGACGAGTCCTTCGTCCACCGCTTCTGCCCCCCGGGAGCCGCCTTCATCACCCGGGGGGACCTCTGGCGGGTCATCGAGATAGAGGAGGGCCGCGTCACGGTGGAGCCCCTGGAGACACTGGAGGGGGAGGTCCCCCGCTGGGAGGGGGACGAGATTCTGGTCCCCGGGGAGGTGGCCCGGGAGGTGGGGCGGCTCCGGGAGGCCATCGCCCGGGCTCTCCGGGAGGAAAAATCCGAGGAGGACATCCGCCGGGCCCTCGCTGGGCCCTACCCCGTCGAGGCGGTCCCCCTCCGGCGGGTCCTGGAGGTCTTCCGGGAGCAGATGGATGGGGGTTTCCCGGTGGCCACCGACACCCGCTGGGTGGCGGAGGCCCAGGGCTCCACGGTGACCCTCAACCTCTGCCGGGGCCACCGGGTCAACGAGGCCCTGGGACGGGTGCTGGCCTCCCTGCTCTCCGCGCGCTCCGGGTCCAGCGTGGCCCTGCGGGTGGACCCCTGCCGGATTCGCATGGAGGTACCCCCCCGGGCGAGCCTCCGGGAGGCCCTCGACGGACTCCAGCCGGAGCACATCCCCGGACTGGCGGAGCGGGCCCTCCGGGGGACCCCCCTGCTCCATTGGGCCCTCACCCATGTGGCCCGCAAGTTCGGAGTCCTCTCCTCCGAGGCGCGCCTCACCGACCGCCGCCTCGAGGAACTCTTCGAGGGGGGACCGGTCCACCGGGAGGCCCTCCGGGTCCTCCTCCGGGAGAAACTCGACGTGGAGGGAGCCCGGGAGGCCCTCGGGGAACTCCGCCGCGGAGAGGCAGAGGTGGTGTGGGGCAAGCCCAGCCCCCTCGGGCTGCTGGGGTTCCGCGAGGGGGGCGAACTCCTCTCCCCGGAGCGGGCCGACCGCACCATCCTCGACACACTGCGGAAGCGGCTGGAGCGGGACCGGGCCATGGTGGTCTGCCTCGGCTGCCATGAATACACCGCCACCAAGCGGGTGGGCCACTGGGAGGAGAAGCCCGCCTGCCCCCGATGCGGCTCCCGCCTGCTGGCAGCCCTCAAGCCCTGGGAGGATGCCGAGGCCCGCCTCGCCCGCAAGGGGCCGAAGAGCGACGATGAGAGGAGGGCATATCGCCGTCTCCACCGGAACGCGAGCCTGGTGCTCTCCCACGGCCGCCGGGCCATCCTCGCCCTCTCCGCCCGGGGGGTGGGGCCGGAGACCGCCGCCCGCATCCTCCGCCAGACCGGGGACGACGACAGCCTCCTCCGGGCCATCTGGACCGCCGAGAGGCACTACGCGGCCACCCGCGCCTTCTGGCCCTCCCCACCTGAAGGGGCGGGGAGGTTTTCGACGAAGCCGAAAGGCCGAGCCCCCTCGAAAACCATTAAATAAGCCGGGTTCCTCCTTGACGAGCGGAGGACATAGGCGATGATTGATTTCCGGCTGACCCCGGAGCAGGAGGAACTGGTCAACCTGGCCCGCAAGTTCGCCCAGAACGAGATGCGGCCCAAGGCGGCCCAGTATGACCGCGAGGAAAAATTTCCCCGGGACCTCCTGGAGAAGGCCCACGGGCTCGGCCTCCTCAACCTCCGCATCCCCCCGGACTACGGGGGCCTGGGCCTCGGGTGCTTCGACGAGTGCCTCGTGGTGGAGGAGTTCGGCGCCGCATGCGCCGGGATGACCACCACCTTCATGTCCACCAGCCTCGCCCTCCGCCCCATCCTGGTGGGGGGCTCGGAGGAGCAGAAGAGGCGCTGGCTCCCCGGGTTCGTGGAGAGGCCCCTCATCGCCGCCTTCGCCCTCACCGAGCCCGACTCGGGGAGCGACGCCGCCGGCCTCGGATGCACCCTCCGCCGCGAGGGCGACGACTATCTCATCAACGGCACCAAGCGGTTCTGCACCAACGGCTCCCAGGCCGACCTCATCACCCTCTTCGCCACCCTCGACCGCACCAAGAGGGACAAGGCCATCTGCGCCATCGTCGTCGAGAAGAAGAAAACAAAGGGGCTCGCGGTGGCCAAGGACGAGGACAAGATGGGCATCCGCTGCTCCGCCACCAGCGAACTGGTCTTCGAGGATGCCAGGGTGCCGGCCGCGAACCTCCTCGGCAGGGAGGGAGAGGGATTCAAGAACGCCATGAAGACCCTCGACAACACCCGCCCCTGGATTGCCGCCATGGGAGTCGGGGTCACCCGCGCCGCCATCGACCACAGCCTCGACTACGCCATGCAGCGCAGGCAGTTCGGGAGACCCCTGATTGATTTCCAGGCCACCCAGTTCAAACTGGCGCAGATGGCCATGGAGATGGAGGCCGCCCGCATGATGACCTGGAAGAGCGCCTGGATGATTGACCACGACCTGCGCGCCTCCAAGGAGTCCTCCATCGCCAAGGCCTTCGCCAGCGACACCGCCATGCGCGCCACCACCGAAGCCGTCCAAATCCACGGCGGATACGGCTACATCAAGGAATACCCCGTGGAGAAACTCATGCGCGACGCCAAAATCCTCCAAATCTACGAGGGGGCCAACGAGATACAGAGGATGGTCATCGCCCGGGAACTGATGCGGAGCAGAGGGGGATAAGGCCGAAAGAAAGGCTAAAGCCCCCCGCCAGCCTATTGGAGATTTGCGCCCATGGCCCGCAGACCCAACGACATCGGAGAACTCCGCAAGAGCCTCGGGACCCTTCTCCGGCCCCACGGAGCCCTCCGCATCTCCATCTTCGGCTCCACCGCCCGAGGCGAAGCCACCCCCAAGAGCGACCTCGACCTACTGGTGCGCTTCCGGGAACCCAAAAGCCTCCTCGAACTCGTCCGGCTGGAACGGGAACTCTCGAAATCCCTGGGCCGCCGGGTCGAAATCGTCACCGAGGAGGCCCTCAACCCCCACCTCCGCCCCATTGTCGAGAAGCAGAAGGTCGTGGTCTATGAAGCAACGGTCGGATGAGGTCTACCTGAAGCACATCCTCGACTCCATCGCCCGCATAGAAACCTACCTCCAGGGCGTCGACAAGAACACCTTCCTGGAGACCCCCCTGGTCCAAGATGCCGTCGTCCGCCAGATGGGAATCATCGGGGAGGCCGCCCGTCAGGTCTCCCGGGGGTTCCGCGCCAAGCACCCGGGAGTCCCCTGGAGGGACTGGATGGACATCCGTAACCGCCTCATCCACGAATACTTCGGGGTGAACCTGGAGGCGGTGTAGAAGAGCACACAGGGGGAGTTGCCGGGGTTGAAGGAACAGGTGGAGAGAATCCTGACCTGCCGGGGAGAGAAGTAGTTACGTAGAGCTACGTGAGCCACGTCGAAAACGGAGCGCCGCGGAGTCCCTTTCCCCAGGGTTAGGAAACGTTTAAATAGACTTTTTCAAGACTCTCCGCCGGGATGAACACGGTCGTCTGCATCAAGCAGGTCCCGGACACCGAGACCAAGGTGAAGGTCCACCCCCAGAGGCCCGCCTTGGACCCGGAGGGGGTCAAGTGGGTCATCAGCCCCTACGACGAGCTCGCCATCGAGGCCGCCCTCCGCATGAAGGAGAAGATGGGGGGCACCGTGACCGTGGTCTCCATGGGTCCCCAGCGAGTGGAGGAGACCCTCCGCACGGCCCTCGCCATGGGGGCCGACAGCGCGGTCCACATCAAGGAGGACCTTGACGTGGACGCCATCACCGTCGCCCGCATCCTCGCCAAGGCCATCCAGGGGCTGCCCCGCGACCTGGTGCTGGTGGGCAAGCAGGCCATTGACGACGACAGCGGCCAGGTGGGCCCCGCCCTCGGCGAGTTCCTGGGGGTCCCCTCGGTGGGCATCGCCACCAAACTCGAGGTGGCCGCGGACAAGAAGTCGGCCAAGGTCTCCCGCCAGATTGAGGGGGCCGAGGAGAACCTGGAAATCCCGCTGCCCGCCGTGCTCTCCGTCCAGAAGGGCCTCAACGGCATCCACGAGCCCCGCTACCCGACGCTGCCGAACATCATGAAGGCCAAGTCCAAGCCCCTCAAGGCACAGGCCCTCAAGGACCTGGGGCTCAAGCCCGAGGAGACCGCCCCCCGCACCCAGGTGGCGGAGATGGCCCTCCCCCCGCCGCGCAAGGCCGGAAAGCTCATCGAATACGAGACCCCCCAGGAGGCCGCCCAGAAACTCCTCACCCTCCTCCGGGAGGAGGCGAAACTCCTCCAGATATGAGCGACATCTGGGTGGTCGCCGAGGTCCGCGATGGAGCGGTCAAGCGGACCACCCTGGAGTGCCTCGGCAAGGCCCGGGAACTCGCGGGGGCCGCCGGGGGCAAGACCGGGGCGGTCCTCATCGGACCCGAGGGGCTGGCGAAGACCCTGGGGGCCCATGGGGCCCAGAGGGTGTTTGTCGCGGACGACCCGCGCCTCAAGAACTACGGGGCCGAGGCCTACGCGGCCATCGTCTCCGGCCTGGTGGCCCAGCACAAGCCGGGGGCCGTGCTCGCCGGGGCCACCTCCTACGGCAAGGACCTACTCCCCCGCGTCGCCGCCCGCACCGGCGCCGGACTCGCCACCGACTGCACCGACCTCCAGTGGAAGGACGGCAAACTCGTCGCCCTCCGCCCCGTCTACGCCGGCAAGGCCCGCACCACGGTCACCTTCACCACCCCCATCCAGATGGCCACCCTCCGCCCCAACGCCGTCCCCGTCCCCCCGGCCAACCCGGGGGCCGCCCCCGAGACCGTCAAGGTCCCGGTGCAGGTGGACGACAATGCCCTCAAGACCATCGTGAAGGAGACCGCCAAGACCGCCACCGGGGGCGCCATCGAACTCACCGAGGCCAGCATCATCTGCTCCGGGGGCCGCGGGATGAAGGACCCCGCCAACTTCAAAATCATCCACGACCTCGCCGCCGAACTCGGGGCCGCCGTGGGGGCCAGCCGGGCCGTCGTGGACGCGGGATGGAAGCCCCACTCCTTCCAGGTGGGACAGACCGGCAAGACCGTGAGCCCCAACATCTACATCGCCAGCGGCATCTCCGGGGCCATCCAGCACCTCGCCGGGATGAGCAGCAGCAAGTGCATCGTGGCCATCAACAAGGACCCCAACGCCCCCATCTTCAAGGTGGCCGACTACGGCATCGTGGGGGACCTCTTCCAGATTGTCCCCGCCCTCACCGAAGAGGCCAGGAAGCTGAAGGCCAAGGGATAACCGATGGCCCTCGAAGCCCCCATCCGCGCCCTGCTGGTGGCCGCCATCCTTGCGGTCAGCCTCAGTGTCTTCGGCATCCGGATGGCCCACCTCCTCCGCCTCATGTGGCGGGCCAAGCCCACCCCCATCTTCAACCTCCACCTCTTCCCCTGGGTGGTGGACGTCCCCGAGCGCATCCGGAGCCTCATCGTCTACGGGTTCCTCCAGAAGCGCATGTTCAAGGAGTGGTACGGGGGGGTCCTCCACGCCTTCATCTTCTTCGGCTTCCTCGTCCTCTTCGCCACCGTCGTCCAGTTCGTCGGCGAGGGCCTCGTGGGCCCCGACTTCCAGTTGCCCCTCGCCGCGGGCGACACCCCCAGCCGCCTCATCGAGCCCCTCGCCCTCTTCGTGGACCTCTTCATCGCCTTCGTCTTCCTCGGCATCGCCATGGCCATGTTCCGCCGCGTGGTCATCCGCCCCAAGAAACTCAAGGGCTCCTTCGCGGACGGCATGATTGTCCTCACCCTCATCCTCACCATCGTCACCACCCTCGCCCTCGTCACCGCCATCCACATCCTCCGCCAGGAGTTCCCCGCCTCGGCCGCCTGGACCCCCGTCAGCCGCGTCCTCGCCGGACAAATCGGCCGCGCGGGCTGGAGCCCAGAACTCACCGGCACCGTCAACGAAGCGGCCTGGTGGGGCCACCTCCTCGCCCTCTTCGGATTCCTCGCCTACCTCCCCTTCTCCAAACACTTCCACGTGGTCACCGCCCTCCCCAACGTCTTCTTCCGCAGCCTCGAGCCCCGGGGCAGGCTCCGCCCCATGGACTTCACCGTCATGGGAGAGAACGACCGCTACGGGGCCAGCCGGGTGGAGGACCTCACCTGGAAGGACATCCTCGACTCCTACGGGTGCACCCACTGCGGCCGCTGCGAATCGGTATGTCCAGCCGCCGGGACCGGCAAGCCCCTCAGCCCCAAGAAAATCGTGGTGGACGTCCGCGAGAACCTCACCGCCAGCAGCCGCGACATCCTCGCCGGGGGCACCGGGACCCGCCCCGCGCTCATCGGCCCCGAGTATATCACCGAGGACGAACTCTGGTCCTGCACCACATGCCTTGCCTGCGTGGAAGAGTGCCCCGTCTTCATTGACCAGATGGGCAAAATCATCGAGATGCGCCGCCACCTCGTCATGATGGAGGGCAAGATGCCCGCCGAGGCCCAAGGGGCCCTCCGCAACCTCGAGGTCAACCAGAACCCCTGGGCCTTCAACAACGAGAAGCGGGCCGACTGGACCGAGGGCCTCCAGGTCCCCCTCCTCAAGGAGCGCGGCGACGCCACCCAACTGGAGGTCCTCTACTGGGTGGGATGCGCCGCCTCCTTCGACGAGCGCAACAAGGCCGTCGCCCGCAGCCTCGTCAAAATCTTCCGGGCCGCCGGGGTCAACTTCGCCATCCTCGGCACCGAGGAGAAGTGCAACGGCGACCCCGCCCGCCGCATGGGCAACGAGTTCCTCGGCCAGACCCTCATCAAGGCCAACGCCGAGACCCTCAATCGCTACAAGGTCCACACCGTGGTCACCGCCTGCCCCCACTGCTTCAACACCTTCAAGAACGAATACCCCCAATTCGGCTTCAACGCCCGCGTCATCCACCACACCGAATACATCGCCGAGCTCCTCCAGAAGGGCCGCCTCAAACTCAAGGCCGACGGACAGGGCAAGACCACCGCCACCTACCATGACTCCTGCTACCTCGGCCGCTACAACCAAATCTACGAGCCCCAGCGGGACATCCTCAAGAGCCTCGGCTTCCAACTGGAGGAGATGAAACGCAGCCGCGAGAAGGGGTTCTGCTGCGGCGCCGGGGGCGCCCGCTTCCTCATGGAGGAGCGGCTGGGGACACGCATCAACCAGAACCGCGTCCAGGAGGCCGCCGAAACAGGGGCAAAAATCCTCGCCAGCGCCTGCCCCTACTGCCTCTCCATGATGGAGGACGGCGCCAAGACCACCAACCTCAACGAGAAACTCACACCGAAGGACATCGCGGAACTGGTGGCCGAGAGAATTTGACCCCCTTCGCCGGCTACCCCGGCGGGGGCCCCTGCAGTTTTCGGTAGAGTTTCTCCAGGCACTCGGGGCAGAGGTGGCCCCCCATCCGGGTCTGGCTCTGTCCCCGCGGGAAGGTGCGCTTGCAGTCCGTGCAGACGAGGAGGGTCATGGCGGGGGGTCGAAGGTCCGGGGGTCCATCCAGAGTTTCCGGAAGTCGGTGACATAATACCTTTCCACCCGCAGGCGGACCATCCGCGCGTCCTTGGCCTCGATGAAAGGCCGGGCGATGGGAACCTTGGCCGCCACCGCCTCCCGGGCCGCCCGGGCCTCCCCGGGGTCGTCGAGGAGGAGGGCCTCGCCGTTTCCCTGGAGGAAGCGGGTCTCGCGCTCGATGCCCACCGCGAATCCTACCCGGGGGTTCCCCCGGATGTGCCGGAGGGTCCGGGATTTCCCCCCGAGGCCGAAGTAGAGGTGGTGGCCGGGGGCGGGGGCGTAGAAGACCGTGGAGCACCAGGGGTCCCCCTCCCCGTGGGTGGCCAGGACCGCGAAGCGGTGCTCGCGGAGGATTTTCTCGATGGCCTGGCGGATGACCTCCCGGGGGTCTCTGGGCTCGGGGCCGAGCTCCATGGCTACGAGATGAGGGGCAGGACCTCCTCCCGCACGTAGTCCATGAACTCGGGTTCCTCGACCCGCGAGAACAATGTTACGATGGAGTTGCGCGTGATGCCCACGGTGAGGGGGCGTCCCCCGGGTCCACGGGGGGGGTTCTCGAAGACGACGTACCAGATTTTGCCGTGCTTGAGGTATTCGGTGTAGAGTTTGGTCTGGGCGAGGGCGTGGCCATAGAGGCTGAGCTTGGAGATGTTGGGGATGTCAATGTCGTCGAAGAAGATGACCTTGGTGGCCTCGGGGTTGGACTCGTGGAGCCCCTTGAGGGTCTCGTGGGGGATGCGGGCCTCCACGATGCCGGCAAGGGCGACCTCGGCGAAGAGGGCGGCCACGGCGTTGGCCCGGTGCTTCTTGTCGAGGACCAGCAGGAGGGTCTCCTCGCTCTTCTTGGTCTTGCGGGGGAGGAGGGCGAACTTGACCCGGCTGGTGGCCTGGACGGGGACGGGGACGTCGCGGTAGCGCACCGTGAACACGTAGTCGCGGCAGAGGAAGCCGGTAAGCATCCCCGGGTCCCGCTTGAGTTCCTGGATTTCGGTGACGAGGGGCACGGGCTTGCCGTCCACCTCGGCCTGCTCCTCTCGCCGGAAGTCCTTGAGTTTGCGGGCGAGGGTGGCGGGCTCCGCCTCCTCGGCCAGTTTAAAGAGTTTTCCCGCGAGGACCATGGTGGCGTTTTTAAGAGGAGAGGGGGGACTTAAAAAGAACACCCCCGGGGCACCGATGATTAAAGAGGTCATTCTGGAGAACTTCATGTCCTACGAGTACGCCCGGGTCCCCCTCCGCGGGGGGGTGAACATCATCTGCGGACCCAACGGGTCGGGGAAGTCGAGCATCATCCTGGCCCTCGCGGTGGCCCTGGGGCAGACCTACACGGAGCGCTCCCGCAGGCTGTCGGACCTCATCCGGCGGGGCAAGGACTTCGCCCGAGTGACTGTCGTCCTGGACAACAGACCGAAAACCGGCAACGGGGGGGCGCGTCCCATCGGCTTGCGGGGGGACGATGTGCGCCTCTCCCGCTACATGAAGCGGAGCGGGGAATACTGGCATGAGGTGGACTTCAAGGCGGCGACGCGGGGGGAGGTGGAGCGGCTGCTGGCGGACATCGGGCTGGACCCCGACAACATGCTGCTGGTGATGCACCAGAACATGATTGAGACCTTCGGGCTGGTCTCCCCGGCGGAGAAACTGCGGATGGTGGAGGAGGCCGCGGGGCTCGCCGACTACCGCGCGCGGGTGCTGGAGGCCCAGGGGACCCTGCGCTCCATGGCCCAGGAGGCGGGGAGCGTGGACGCCATGCTCCGCCGCGCCGAGGAGACCCTCCAATACTGGGAGAGGGAGCACGGGAAGTGGCTCCGCAAGCAGGAACTGCAGCGGCAGCAGGAGGCCCTGCGGCTGGAGGAGGCGTGGGCCGCGGCCCTGCGGGCCGAGCGCCAAGTGGAGACCCTCACCCTGAAAATCGAGGAGAAGACCCGGGCCGCCGGGGAGGCCCGCCGGGAGGCCGAAGGGGCCCTGGGGAGGGCCGGGGAGGCCCGGGGGGAACTGGAGACCCGGCTGATGGACCTGGAGAGCCGGCTTCTTCAGAGGAGGGAGATGGACCGGGCCGCGGAGAGCCGCCGGGGGGTCCTGGAGGCCGCCGAGGGGATGGCGGAGGCCCGCGCCCGGGGGGCGGTGGAGGGCTTCCGCGCGGATTTGCTGGAGCGGGAGCGACGCCAGCTGGAGAGGGACCGGGTGGCCGCCCTGAAGGAGCGGGATGACCTCCGGGGGGCCGCGGAGGCCCAGGGGGCGCGGGTGGAGACCCAGCGGAAGCCCTCCGAGGTGGGGGACGAGCGCAGGCTGGTGGAGGCCCACCTCCAGGCCCTGGAGGGGGTCACCGAGGAGGTGGAGGGAATCTACGATTCCTACCGGCGGATGGCCGACGAGCTGCGGGAGAAGGCCCGGGTGGCCGACGAGAACCGCCAGCGGGCCCTGGCCGAGGTGGACGAGCGGAAAGGCCGCTGGCGCCAGATGGTCAGCGACCTCCTCCAGAGGGTTGGGGGCGACTACCGGAGGCTCCTGGGGGTGGTGGGGGCCACGGGGGACCTCCGGCTCGTGGAGGCCGAGGACCTGGAGAAGGCGGGCCTCGAGCTGCTGGTGGGGTTCCGGGGCTCGGAGCCCCAGGTCCTCGACGCCTACACCCAGAGCGGGGGGGAGCGCACCACCAGCGTCATGGCCTTCCTCCTCTCCCTCCAGCGGTATGTCCACAGCCCCGTGCGGGCCATTGACGAGTTCGACGTCCACATGGACCCCATCAACCGGGAGACCGTGATGCGGCAGATTCTCGGCGCCGTGGGCGACTCCCAGTATCTCTATGTGACCCCGGGGACGGTGGTGGTGGACGACAAGAGCCATGTCATCGTGGTGCAGAACACCGGGGGCCGGAGCCAGGTGAAGGTGGCCATCTGAACAACATTTATCCGTCTCTGGTGCGACGAAATTCGCGGGAACCCATGTTCGGCGCCCGAGTGGCCCTCTTCGCCAGGCACATCCCCGACGACCTCTGCCTCCTCTCGGGGGAGGAGCGGCTCACCTGGTCCATGTTGAACGCCCGGGCGAACCGGGTGGCCAACGGCCTCCGCTCCCTGGGGGTCCGGCGGGGGACCAAGGTCGCGTTCCTGTTCCGCAATTCCCCCGAGTTCATCGAGACCAACCTGGGAATCCAGAAACTCGGCGCCGTGTCGGTGCCCCTCAACTACCGCTTCGTGGCGGGGGAAATCGAATACATTGTCAACAACTCGGACTCCGAGGTCATCCTCCTCGACCGGGAGTTCCTCCCCGAGGTCCAGCGGGCCCTGCCGAACCTGAAGGGGGTGCGCCACGTGGTCTGCCAGGGAGAATCCGTGAACCGGGGCCCCGAGTACGCCGCCTGGCGGGACTCCCACTCACCCCGGGAGCCCCGGGTGAAGGTCCCGGAGAGCGATGTCGCGGCCCTGCTCTACACGGGGGGGACCACAGGGATGCCGAAGGGGGTGGTCCTCACCTACTCCCACTTCCTGAAGGACATGGACATGGCCACCCGGGCCCTCGACGCCTTCCTGCCCCCGTGGGGCAAGTCCCGGAGCGGGGAGTTCGACCGCAGGCTCGCCTTCGGCCTCTCCACCCGGCTGGCGGAGATGGTCAAGGCCCTCCAGAAGCCCGAGTTCCAGGGGACGCCCCTGGTCATCGACCAGGCCCACTCCGTCATCAGCCTGGTGGCCCGGGAGGGGCGCCTCCACGCCTACCGGGGGGAGCCCCCCGGCCCCCATTTCCGCATGAGCGTGCGGGGAAACGTGCCCATCGAGATGGGCAAACTCCTCGCCTACATCTGGTCCAAGCGGCCCTTCGCGCGCCTCCACGTCATCGCCATGGCACTCCGGAAGAAGGTCCGGGTGACCCGGAACACCATCCCCTTCCTGAAGGCGGTCCGCGCAATCTCCGAGGGGGGCCGCACGGAGCACAAGACCATCCTGGGTCCCCCCCTGTTCCACGGCGGGGGCTACTCCTTCATGTGCACCTGGATTATCGCCGGGGGCGGCGCCCTCCTCCTCCTCTCCAAATCCCGCTTCGACCCCCAGGAGGTGGTGGACATCCTCCGCCGCGAGAAGCCCGCCATCATCTTCCTGGTTCCCACCATGTGGAAGCGCCTCCTCCAGCACCCTCCGCTCCGGGAATTAGACCTCTCCGGCATCGCCACCTGCGTCAGCGGCGCCGCCCTCCTCCCCGGCGACATCAAGAAGCAGATGCTCCAGGTGTTCCCCAACGCCATCGTGGCCGACGTCATGGGCCAGACCGAGATGAGCCCCGCCGTCTCCATGAACATCGACGCCGACATCCAGATGGTCCAGGAGCGGTGCATCGGCCCCGGCCTCCCCGGAGTCGAAATCCGCATCGTGGACGAGCAGGGCCGCGACGTGCCCTCGGGACAGCCGGGGGAACTCATCTACAAGGCCGAGACCATCATGGCCGGATACTACAAAGACGAGGAGAAGACCAAAAAAGCAATACGCGACGGCTGGTTCCACAGCGGCGACCTCGCCCGCCGCGACGAGGAGGGACTCATCTACGTCCTCGAACGCACCGGGGAATGCATCAACAGCGGCGCCGAGAAAATCTACCCCCTCGAAGTCGAGGAACTCCTCGCCAAGCACCCCGCCGTCGAGGAGGTCTGCGTCATCGGAGTCCCCGACCCCGAATGGGGAGAGGCCGTCCGCGCCGTCATCCAGCCCAAACCCGGGGCCACCGTGACCGAGCAGGAGATACTGGAGTGGTGCAAGGGAAAGATGGCCGGATACAAGAAACCCAAATCGGTGCGCTTCGCCGAACAACTCCCCATCACCCCCGTCGGCAAGGTCCAGAGGGCCAAAGTGAAAGAGATGTTCCGGCAGTAAACAGATTACGCAGATGATGGTGCAAATCCACGTGAAACTATTCCCCCAGGGCGAACAGACCCTCGAACTCCCCGAGGGGACCACCTACGACCAGGCCATGGAGAAACTCGGATTCAACCCCGAGACCGTCGTGGTGTTCCGCGGGGAGAACCCGGTCCCCGGGGACGAGAAGGTGGAGGAGGGAGAGGTGCGGGTGCTACGGGTGGTGTCGGGGGGCTAACCCAGATACCGGTTCACCCGCTTCGGGTCAAATCGCTTCACATCCATCACATTCTCCACGAACCCGAACAGGGCCTCCCGTTGCCGTTTCGTGTGGTTGGGATACCACACCGGGCTCGCCACGACGAGCCCCCGGAATGCGTACCAGGGCTGGATGACATCGAGCATCTCCCGGTCCCCGGATTTCTTCAGATAGACCTGGTAGAACCTCTCGAACAGCCTCTGGTAGTCCCCCGCCAGTTTTCCGTGCTTGAGGACGCTGAAGAGGATGTAGTTGATGGTGATGCTGCTCACGTCGTCCCCGGGTTCCCCCCACTCGCCGCGGGAGCGGTCCAGGAGGTGGAACTTCACCCCCTGGTCCCGACTGCGTCGAGACTCCCCCCCTCCTGCGGATGGGGGGAGAGTGAACAGGATGTTCCAGGGGTGGAAGTCCCCGTGGACCCAGGAGAGGCGGTGGGGATACTGCTTGAGTTTCCAGCGCCACTCGACGGCCTGTTTCTCGACCCCGGCGAGCCTGCGCTCCCAGCCGGGGGGGTAGGAGTCGCCCATGCCGAGTATCATCTCTCCGTGGCCGACGAGGTCGCGGACCCGGCGGTGCCAGAGGATGGCCTTCCGGGACTTGCGGCGGTGGATTCCGGCGAGGTAGGAGGCCATGGAGTCCACCCGGCGCTGGTCGAGGGGGGTGGCCCCGGTGGCGCGGATTCGCTCCAGGTCCTTCGCGTAGGTGTCTCCGGGGGCCATCTCCATGAGTTGGAAGAACTCCTCGGCCTCTCCGGCGCTCCGCATCTCCCCGCGGGGGGTGAAGAAGCCCACGTCGAGAGAGCGGGCGTGGCCCGGGAGGGTGTTGAAGGCGTGGTGTTGCCAGAGGAGGATTCCCGCGCGGTCCCAGGGGGTCTCGTGGCCGAATGGGGATTCGACGATGGAGGCGAGGACCGCCCGCCGGGGCCGGCCATGGACCTGGAACTCCACCTGGTAGGGGCGGCCGTATCCGAACCTCTTGATTTGTCCCGGGGTGGGACGGCCCAGCTCGGAGACCCGGACCCCTTGGACGGTGGGGCCGTAGAGGGAGCGCAGGTAGTCGGTGAGGGTCTTCTCCCGGGTGGCCATGGCGGCGACGATTAGATGAGGGGCGCGGGATATAAGGGTTCAGAGATGGCCAAGGCGGCGAGGCTCCGTCCCTCGGGGCGCGGGGGGGCCCTGGTGGCCCTGGACGGGGAGCAGTTGAGGTTCCTGGGCTGGGGCCCCCGGGACGCGGTGCGCCTCACCCTGGAGAGGGCCGAGCGGGGGGCCCGGGTGGTGGTGGAGCGGGACAGCGGGGAGAGGCGTGGGGAGCCCCTGGACCTTCTCTCCCTCTTCCAGAAGGGGCCGCGGACCACCGAGGAGCTGGTGGAGAACCTCCAGGGGCTGGGCATCACGGAGATGACCTTCCACCGGCAGGTGCGCCGGATGGTCCAGGAGGGGGAGCTCATCCGCCTCCCCTGCCTCCAGGGGGAGCGGTGGACCAGCCTCTACGCCCTCCCCAAGCAGAAGAAGCACGCGGTCTACATGTGCGGCTACATCCCCCTCAACTACCCCCACAAGAACCTCATGCGGGTCATCCCCACCGCCCTGGAGACCCTGGAGGCCCGGCTCCTGCGGCCCCCCACGGTGGACGAGGTGCTCATGGAGGTCCAGGAGAACCCGGAGGACGAGCGGCTCCGGGACGTGGTCTACAAGCTGGGGCGGGCCCGCGGCTGGCACCCCCCGGCCCCGAGGGAGATTGCGGAGGCCCGGGCGCGGCTCAAGAAGCTCCTGCGCCTCCACCATGCCCTCGAGCGGGGCGGGGAGATGGCCAAGTGGGCCACCCCGGAGGAGGTCCGCGAGGCCCGCGACTACGCCGCGAGGTTTCCCCGGATGGTCGTAGGAGGTTAGGTTCCGAGTTCCCAGGAGGAGAGGTATTTCTCCTGCTGCCGGGTGAGGGTCTCGGTGCGGACGCCGAGGGTCGCCAGTTTCAGCCGGGCCACCTGGTCGTCGATGTCGTGGGGGATGGGGTAGACCCGGGGCTCCAGTTCCCCCCGGCGCTGGGCCAGATAGCGGACGCCGAGGGCCTGGTTGGCGAAACTCATGTCCATGACCTCCGGGGGGTGTCCCTGGGCCGCCGCGAGGTTGACGAGCCTCCCGTCGGCCAGCAGGTAGAGCCTCCGGCCGCCCCGGAGGGTGAACTCCACCAGGTTCTCCCGGATGGTCCGCACCCGCCGGGAGGCCCGGCGCAGGGCCGCGATGTCCACCTCCACGTTGAAGTGGCCCGCGTTGGAGAGGATGGCCCCATCGGGCATCCGGCGGAAATGCTCGGCGCGGAGGACGGAGGTGTCGCCGGTGGCGGTGATGAAGACCTCCCCCAGGGGGGCCGCCTCCGACATGGGCATCACCCGGTAGCCGTCCATGAGCGCCTCCAGGGCCTTGCGGGGGTGGACCTCCACCACAATCACGTTGGCCCCCAGCCCCCGGGCTCGGCTCGCGATGCCCCGCCCGCACCAGCCGTATCCCGCCACCACCACCGCCCTCCCCGCGAAGAGGATGTTGGTGGCGTTCATCACCCCGTGGAGGGTGGACTGGCCCGTCCCATAGCGGTTGTCGAACATCATCTTGGTCTCCGCGTCGTTCACCGCCAGCACCGGGAAGCGAAGCCGCCCCTGGGCCTCCAGGGCCCGCAGGCGCACCACGCCGGTGGTGGTCTCCTCGCAGGCCCCCACCACCCCCTCGAGGAGGTCCTGCCGCTCGTGGTGGAGGGTAGCAATCACGTCGGCCCCGTCGTCCAGGACCACCTGGGGGCGGATGTCGAGGGCCGCCTGGATGCAGCGGTAGTAGTCCCGCTGGCTCTGCCCCCGGAAGGCATAGGTGTGGACCCCCTCCCGGGCCAGGGCGGCGGCGATGTCATCCTGGGTGGAGAGCGGATTCGAGCCGGTCACGGCCACCTGGGCGCCCCCCGCCCGGAGGGTGCGGATGAGGTTGGCGGTCTCCACCGTCACATGGAGGCAGGCCACCACCCGCAGCCCCCGCAGGGGACGGCCCCGCTGGAACTCCCGCCGCACCCGCTCCAGCACCGGCATCCGCCCCGAGACGTAATCAATGCGCCTCCTGCCCTCCGCGGCCAGCCGGGGGTTCTTCAGGATGGGAGACTTCACGGATTCCTCGCGACCCAGGACTACCACATCGGACTACATATACTTAAAGCCCCGGGAGGGCTCCGGCAACTCGCTTTTCCGGCAACCGGAAACCACAAAGTTTTAATACGGAGGGGCCATGTATCCCCTGATTTCCTATGCGGATGGAACTGTCCGCCTTCCACAATCTCGACGTCTATACGACCAAGGGAAAGTTTGTGGGGCGCGTGGATGATGTGGTGCTGGACCCCAACGACAAGCGCATCCTCGGCATCGCCGTGGGCAACGTGAACCGCGACCTCTTCGACGTGGACGCCCGCGGGGTCATCATCCCCTACCGCTGGATCACCGCCGTTGCGGACATCGTCATCATGCGCCAGGTGGAGTCCAAGAAGGTGTCCCCGGCCGCGGCGGAAGAGAAAAAGAAGCGATAGCTTTATATAGAACTTTATTTCTATCTGGGTTCCACTTTCCAGTGAAAACAGGAGGTATCTATGGGCGGACAACTGTCGGGACAACCGATTTTCATCTTGAAGGAGGGCTCGGAGCGGACTCGGGGCCGGGAGGCCCAGGGCCGGAATATCCTGGCGGCCAAGGCGGTGGCGGCGGCGGTGCGAACCACCCTTGGGCCGAAGGGCATGGACAAGATGCTGGTGGACTCCATGGGGGATGTGGTCATCACCAACGACGGGGCCACCATCCTGAAGGAGATGGACATCGAGCATCCCGCGGCCAAGATGATGGTCGAGGTGGCGAAGACCCAGGACGACGAGGTGGGGGACGGGACCACCACCGCCGTTGTGCTGGCGGGGGAGCTGCTGAAGAAGGCCGAGGATCTCATTGACCAGGATGTGCACCCCACCACCATCGCCGCCGGCTACCGGCTGGCATCCACCAAGTGCTTTGAAATCCTGGACAAGCTCGCCGTCAAGGTCTCCCCGGACGACGAGGCGGCCCTCCGGAAGATTGCCACCACCTCCATAACCGGCAAGGGGGCCGACGTGGCCCTGGAGCACTTCGCCAAGCTCTCCGTCAAGGCCGTGAAGGCCGTGGTGGACGAGAACGGCAAGGTGGATGTGGACCACATCAAGGTGGAGAAGAAGATGGGGGGCTCCGTCGAGGACAGCCAGCTCATCGAGGGCATGATTGTGGACAAGGAGAAGGTCCACCCGGGGATGCCCACCAAGATTGAGAAGGCCCGGATTGCCCTGGTGGACAGCGCCCTGGAGATTGAGAAGACCGAGGTGGACGCCAAGATTGAAATCACCTCCCCGGACCAGCTCCAGTCCTTCATGGACCAGGAGGAGAAGATGCTCCGGGGCATGGCGGAGAAGATTGCGGCCACGGGGGCCAACGTCCTCTTCTGCCAGAAGGGCATCGACGACCTGGCCCAGCACTTCCTGGCCAAGAAGAACATCCTGGCGGTGCGCCGGGTCAAGGAGAGCGACATGGAGAAGCTGGCGCGGGCCACCGGGGCCAAGGTGGCCACCAGCATCGACGAAATCACCAAGGACGACCTGGGCTACGCCGGGCTGGTGGAGGAGCGCAAAATCGGCGAGGACGAGATGGTCT
>JACQPP010000089.1 GCA_016207465.1 Methanobacteriota archaeon | reverse complement strand
TTCAGGCCAAGGAAGACCCGTAGAAAAATGGGCGGTGAGAAGCATGACGGACACAGAACCCCCTCAACTTGCGGAACTACTGTACCTGATGGCTGATTTGATACGATTTCTAACGCTTTCATCTCATCTGGTTCCTCTGGGAAGTCGCAAGGTCCAATATCATAACGACCTCTATAACTGTATTCGTTTTTTTTCTTAATCAATCCAGCGAGATTTCTAAGAAACACGGTGTCGCATTTGTCATGTTTCACATAGAATTGGAAGTGCAAACTTTGAACCATATCCAGAGGGTCTCCAATCCGTTTTTCTACCTGATGGCCTCCACCTCTCTCACTTTCACCGCCACCCCCCGGGTGGCGCGTTCCATCTCCCATCCGCTCATCTGGGCCCTGCCGGTGCCCCAGGCCTTCGGTCCCCGGAATATGATTTCGTCCCCCGTGCGGATGCCGGGGTCGGCCCCGGTCACGCCGGGGGCGAGGATGGAGCCGGTGGGGGTGAAGTCGTCTATGGTGACGTGGAGGCGGGGCCACTCTCCGAGGCGTTTTGCCCCCTGGAGGGTGAGGGAGAGGAATCCGGCGCGGTTCATGGAGGCGACCCCGCGGATGGTGATTTCGGGGCGGGTGCGGATGTGGGCCCCGTTCTGGAGGAGTCTCTCCCCGGCGCCGGGGCCGAACTGGTAGTCGGCGGCCGATTGGAGGAGCCTCCGGATTTTATAGGGTCCCGGGGGGAGGGCGAGGCCTGCGACGGCGAGTTTGAGGCTGGCGAGGGCCTCGGTGGAGGTGGGGTTGTGTCCCCGGGGGCAGGTGGTCTGGTGGCCGATGGACTGCTGTTTGGCCTCCTCCTCGGCGATTTCGCGGGGGGTCCCTTCGAGGTGGATGAGCAGGTGTTTGGGCCTGTGTTTTTCGAGGAGGGTGTGGAGGCACTCCCGGAGCCACCTCTGTTCTTCGAGGTCCCAGTGGCCGGTGACGGGGACATTGTAGTGGGCCGCCGGGTATGTGCGTTCGAGTTCGCGGGGGACGACCCCGAGGGGGCTGGTGAGCATGATTTCCTGGAGGTGGGCGCGGTGGGGGTCGAGGGCCCGGATGAAGTCCCGGTGGCTCCGCGAGAGGCTGTAGGGCTTGCGGGCCGAGCAGGGGAGCAGTATCCAGGTGTCGGCGTGGGGGGTGAATCTCTCGCGGACCCTCTGGGCGAAGCGCTTGACCTCGACGCGGTCGAGGGACTCGAGGGTGGAGGCGAGCATGGTGGTCTCGCGGGCCGCGGGGGTGCGCCGTTCGAGGTAGGTCCCCTCTCGGTCGAGGAGGCGGAGGGCGGCGGTCTGGGTGGGCTCGTGGCGGCACTGGGCCTCCAGGTAGTCGCGGAGGCGGCCCCGGCGGATGAGGTGGCGCACCCGGAGGGCTTCTTCGCGGAGGCGGTGGGTGTTGTGTTCGGCGGTGAGCCGGTAGCCCTCGGGGAGGGCGCGGAGGTCCCCGGGCTCGTGGGAGGTGCAGATGGGGCAGAGGCAGGGGAGTTCCTCCAGTTCGCCGGTGGGGGTCTCCCCCTGGGGGGTCTGGTATAGGCCCCGGTATCCGGCGGCCTGGGGGATGACCGTGTCCACGAGGTCGGCCCCCAGGGTGGCGAGGAGGGCGAGGTTGGCCGGGGTGGCGGCGGCGGGGACATAGAGGGCCCCGTCCGGGGGGGCCGCCTCGCGGTGCTCCACCATCTGGTGGACGAGTTCGCGGGGCTCCCGGGGAAGGACCCCCGCCTTGGGGACGATGGTGATGTCCGGGGGGCTCTCGGCGGCCCCGCTGGTTCCCACTTGGGCCTGGAGCCCCGTGGGGCGGGCCTCGCGGGTGCGGCCGGTGAACTGGTGGTCCCGGGCCAGCGGGGGGAGCCACTCCAGCGGGGGGAGGAGGCCGGGGGTCTCCAGGACCTCGATTCCCCCCTCGCCGAGCTTGAGCCGCCCCATGCGGCCGGGGCCGTCGCGGCGGAGCACCTCGAAGAACCGGGTCATAGTCCTCGGCCGCCGTCGCCCGAAGGGCGACGGCCAGCATTGCTTGGCCGCACCTCCATCTTCCCGCGGAGTCCCTCCGGGATGGCCTCTGCCCACCGGGGGTCCGCCTCCAGGGTGAACTGCACCCCGGGGTGGGATTCCACCAGGGCGCGGAGCCCCTCGATGGCCATGCGGCGGGACTCGGGGTCCTCGAGGGTCCAGGAGGGGCCGATGGGATAGGTCTCCGAGAGCTCCGGGGGGTAGGGGCCGAAGGCGGGCTTCAGGTGAAGCATCCCTCCGGGCTCCGGTGCATGGGGGGGATTTTTGTCCGTCACCAGGACCCTGGGGGGCAGGGGGATGTGCCGGAGGGTGTGGTGGTGGCGGAGGACCTCGGGGCGGTGGGAGGACTCCGAACCCCGATATAAGAATCGGCTGGCGGCGGGCCACTCGGGCTCCATCTCCTCGCTGTGCTGGAGGGCGCGGCGGAGCCCCTCTAGGAGGGCGGGGTGGCCGCGGCAGGTCTGCTCCACCAGGTCCCAGAGGGCCCCCTCGCGGATGGCGTTGCGGATTTCGGACATGGAGGCGAGGGTCACGTGGAGGTTGTGGGCGGCCAGCCCGGCCTCATCCATCTCCCGGGGGGCGGCCCGCTGGCAGGCGGGGCAGGGGCAGGGGGACTCGGGGAGGTCTCGGGCCCGCAGGGTGCCCCGGGGCGTTATATAGCGGCCGTCGCGGGCGTAGAGGGCGTAGGAGGCGGAGTCGAAGAGGTCGCATCCGAGGGCCGCCATGAGGGGCATGGTGATGGGGTGGCCCGCGCCGAAGAGGTGGACCGGCATGGCCCGGGAGAGCCCCCGCCGGGAGGCCAAGACCACCTCCACCAGGTCCTCGTAGCGGTAGGAGTCGAGGAGGGGGACCACCCCCCCGATGGCGGCCACCGGGGCCCCCGTGTCCCGGGCCTCGCGGGCCGACCGCTCCCGCAGGTCGAGGTGGAGGGCCCCCTGCACGGGGGCCACCAGCAGTGTCCTCCTGCGGATGGCGAGGGCCTCCTGGAGCCGCCCCCGGGTCACCCCCAGGTCCCGCTCCGCCTCCTCATGCGTGGCCTCGGGGCCGGTGGGCACATCCAGGGGGACCGCGAGGTCGCTCCCGATGGCCTCCTGGAACTCCACAATCTCCCGGTTGGAGACCTCCACCCGCCCGTATTCGGCGAGCTGGTAGGCCCCGGAGTCGGTCATCACCGGCCCCCGCCAGCCGAGGAGCCCATGGACCCCCTCCCGGAGAGCCCGCTCCCGCCGCTCCCCATTCTGGTGGAGGAGGTAGGCGTTGGTGATGACCATCTTGGCCCCCAGGCGGGCCATCTCCCCCGGGGGGAGGATGGAGCCGGAAGGGCGGACCACCGGCATCACCAGGGGGGTCTCCACCCTCCCGTGGGGGGTCTCCAGCCGCCCCAGGCGCCCCAGGGCATCCCGCGCGAGGACCTCGAAGACCATGGCTGGAACAAGGTGGGCCGCCCCCGATATCAAGATAGGGGCATCCGCCTTTCGACTTCGTCGAGTCAGAAACGCTTTATCCCGCGCTCCCCACATGGGAACGGGATGCCCGCCGACCCCACTCCGAGCCTCCGCGTGGAGAACGTGGTGGCCTCCAGCAACCTGGGACAGACCATTGACCTGGTGGCCCTCGCCAGCCAGGTGGAGGAGGCCGAATACAACAAGGAGCGCTTCCCCGGGGTGGTCTACCGAATCCGGGACCCCAAGATTGCGGTGCTCATCTTCGGCTCCGGGAAGGTGGTGTGCACCGGGGCCAAGTCCCTGGAGGACATCCACAGCGGTATCCGCAAGGTCTTCGAGACCCTCCGGAGGCTCCGCATCGAGGTCCCCGGGATCCCTGAAATCACCATCCAGAACATCGTGGCCAGCGGCCATCTCTCCACCACCGCCCTCGACCTCGACCGGGTGGCCTCCGCCCTCGGGGTCGAGAACGTGGAGTACGAGCCCGAGATGTTCCCCGGCCTCGTCTACCGCCTCAAGGTCCCCAAAATCGTGAGCCTCATCTTCGGCTCCGGCAAGGTCGTCCTCACCGGGGGCAAGAACCTCGAAGATGTCCGGACCGCCCTGGTGAAAATCCAGGAGGAACTCGAGGCGGCGAGCCTGCTTTAGGCGGGTTCCTTCCCGATGAAGACCTTCTGGTAGAGGAAGGCGGCGATGAGCCCGCCGAGGATGGGGCCCGCCCAGTAGACCCAGTGGTCGGCGAATCCGTTGGCGACGAAGAGGGCGGGGCCCAGGGTGCGGGCGGGGTTCATCGAGGCCCCGGTGAGGGGGACGCCGACGAAGTGGTCCAGGGCCACCGTCATGCCGATGGCGAACCCGAACCACCCCGGGGGGCTCTTGGGGTGGACCGCGGTGCCGAAGATGACAAAGAGCAGGAAGAAGGTGAGGATGACCTCCACCAGGAGCCCGGTCAGGGGGGTGATGCCCGCGGCGGGGTTCAGGGCGTGGGCCCCAAAGGCCGGGTAGGCGCTGGGGGGCAGGATGGCGGCGTGGGCCGCGGCCCCGGCGATGCCCCCGATGACTTGGAAGACGATGTAGGCGACCCCGTTGAGGGGGTCAATCTTCCTGAGGGCCATCATGGGGATGGTCACCGCGGGGTTGATGTGGGCCCCGGAGATGTGGCCGGTGGCGTAGACCATCAGGGTGATGACGAGGCCGTGGGCGAGGGCGATGACGGTGAGCCCCGCGGGGGTCAGCCCGCCGGCCCCGCTCAGGTTGATGGCCGCCGTGACCGCCATGGTGCCGAAGAACACGAGGGCGAATGTGGCGATGGCCTCGGCGGCCCAGGCTCGGGGGTTGGCCTTGTTGTGAGAGGACATACCCGGGGGGAAACTCCCCTGTGGGGGTTTAAAATGTTTCCGGTTCGACGTGGCCCCCATCGCCAGGCGTCGAAGCCATTTCAGGCGTCTGTGGCCTTTCCCGCGATGCGGTCTCTCTTCACGGGCCCGTGGTGGCGGGAGTCGGTGGAGTGGAGCCGGTTGTCCCCCATCACGAAGTATTCATCGGGGCCGAGCCTCCACGCCTGCACCTCGTCGTCCCCCGGCGGGGCCGGGGGGCTCCGCGCGTAGGGCTCCGCGAGGGGGCTTCCGTTGACGCGGAACTCCCCGCGGCCCCAGGAGACCATCTCCCCGGGGAGGCCGACGACTCGCTTGAGGTCCAGCCGCCGGGGCGTGGCGGGGGGCCGCAGGACAACGATGTCCCCCCGCCGGGGTTCGCCCTGGAGGGACATGACCCTCACCCTGCTCCCCGGGGGGTGGGTGGGCTCCATGCTGGGGCCCTCCACCCGGTAGCGGCGCCGGAGCATAGGGTCTCCTCCTCCCCGGAAAACAAAAAGGGTGGACCCCGGGCTACTTGGCGACGGGGTAGACCAGTTCCCCGCCGCTCTTCTGCATGCTGGGCTGCCTGCGGACCTCGGCCCCTTTGCTCTTCCAGAATACCTCCGCGATTTTCTGGACCTTGGCGAGGAGGTCCTGGGCCGCCTGGGGGTTGATTTCCTGGCGGGTCTTGGAGGCCAGTTTCATGGCGTCCCAGAAGAGGCCGTGGAGCTCGGGGAACTGCTTGGCGTGGTCGGGGGTGAAGTAGTCGCCCCAGAGGACCCGGAGCTCGTGCTTGACCTGCTCCGCGTGGGCCTCCTTGGTCTCCGTGTAGCGGGAGAGCTTGTGCTGGTGGGCCTGGGCCTCCTCGGGCTTGGCCTGGGGGCCGGGCCTGGGGAGCTCGGCGATGAGCTGGTTCATACGGAGCACCGTGAGGGCCGCAATCTGGGCGTGGTGGGGGTCGTAGATGCCGCAGGGGATGTCGCAGTGGGCGTGCACCACCCCGGGGGTCCCCCGGTTCATGGGTATTCTCATCATAGTTCACCTCGCTGGACTCCAACACCGGGTCCCCTACTTAACTTTTTCGCCGTTTTCGCAGAGGCAAGATTTTTTATAGTCCCCGGGGGGAGAGGGGTTACCACCCATGGTCAACGTCGGAGAGAAGGCCCCGGAGTTCACCTTGTTCGACACGGAGCGCAAGCCACGCAAGTTGAGCGAGTTCCAGGGCAAGAAACTGGTCCTCGCCTTCTTCCCCGGCGCCTTCACCGGAGTCTGCACCAAGGAGATGTGCACCTTCCGGGACAGCGCGGCGAAACTGGACTCCCTCGGCGCCCAGGTGGTGGGCATCAGCGTGGACCCCCCCTTCTCCCTGAAGGCATGGGCCGACCAGCACAAACTCACCATGCTCCTCCTCAGCGACTACAACCGGAAGGTCGTCCAGCAGTACGGCGTCGCCTTCCCCAACCTCGCGGGCCTCGAGGGCTACGTGGCCGCCAACCGGGCGGTCTTCATCGTGGACAAGACAGGGGTCATACGCTACAAGTGGGTTCCCCCCTCCCCGGCCACCGAGCCCGACTACGGCGAGGTCACCCGGGCCCTCGGCACCCTGGGCTAAAACCGGTTCTTCGCCGTTCCCCTCTTCCTCGGCAGGCCCAGGCGCGCCCCGGCGCGGAATGGCTGGAGCATGGGGGCCAGGGCCCGCTCGGTCACGTAGACCTGCCGGGGGGATACCTTGAATTCAATCCTCCAGGTGGTGCTGCTCTGGGAGTGGGCCTGCTCCTGGATGTGGAAGGCGGAGCCCTGCCGCAGGATGACGAGGAGGTTGGCCACCTGGCGGCTGGTGGAGCCCACCCCCCGGGCAATCTCCTTCGACTTGAAAAACCGCCTCCCCTTGGATATCTCCTGGGCCAGATAGCGCACAATCCTCCGCTTCAAGGAGCCCGAGGACATGGTTTTCCATGTTCGTTGGTGTAAGAATAAAAACCTGTTGGTGGCCCCCCGGGGGGCCAACTCGAAATCCCCCGTCTTTCAGCCGGGGGAGGACTCGACCCGCTTGACCTCGGGGACCACTTCCCGCACCAGCCGCTCGATGCCCGCCTTCAGGGTCATGGTGGACGAGGGGCACCCCCCGCAGGAGCCCTGCATCTTCAGATACAGGACCCCACTGGAGAGGTCGAAGTTGTCAATCACCACGTTCCCCCCGTCGGCGTGGATGGCGGGGCGAATCCGGTCAAGGACCTCCTCGATGCGGGAGAGAAGGGGCCCCAGCTCCTGCTGGGCCGCCTCCACATTCTTCTGGAAGTCCCCGGCGATATCCTGGCTCATCACAAATGCATAGGCCCCCCGGCCTCATATACCTATCTGCGAAATTTCCCCCCAATCTCTAGGAGATGGCCACCACGGACTGGACCTCGGGGACCTGCTGTCTCAGGGTCTTCTCGATGCCCTGGAGGAGGGCGACGCGCTCCGCCGTGCTGCTGCCCCCATCGAGGCGCACCGCCACCACCCCCCCTTCGATGCCCACCAGTTCGAGTCCCGCGCCCCTTGATTTCAGGACAGGCTGGAGGGCGACGAGGACCTGGGCCACCTTCTCCCGGGGAACCGGGGGCCCCGTGTAGGGGGGCTGGGGCGCCTCCGGGGGAGGTGCCGGGGGCGGACCCGCCGCGGCCCGGGAAGGGGCAGGGGACGCGCGGCGACTCACAATCCGGTGGAGGTTCTCCACAATCCGCTCGAAATACTTGGCGGCGGGGCCCCCGGTGAGGACCACGGGCTTCCCCCGGTCCCCGGCGTCGGCAATCTCCCGGTAGAGGGGAATCTTCCCCAGGAACTCCACATTGAACTCCCGGGCCATCCTCTCCCCCCCGCCGGGGTCGAAGAGGTCCACGGGCTTCCCGCAGTGGGGGCACTGGTAGCCGCTCATGTTCTCCACCACCCCCAGCACCGGGAGGTGGAGGAGCTCGGCGAACTTGATGGACTTCCGCACTGCGGCGGTGGCCACATCCTGGGGCGTGGACACAATCACCACCCCATCGGCGCGGGGCACCACCTGGGCGATGGAGAGGGGCTCGTCCCCCGTCCCCGGAGGGAGGTCGAAGAGCAGGTAGTCCAGTTCGCCCCAGGCCACGTCCTCCAAAAATTGGCGCACGGCCTTCATCTTGATGGGGCCCCGCCACACCACCGGGGTGTCCTGCCCCTGGGTCATGTAGGAGATGGAGACAATCTTCAACTGCGGGGGGATGAACACCGGCAGAATCTGCGGCCCCCGCGGGGTCTCCGCATACTCCAGGCGCTCCCTCTCCGCCCCCAGCATCTTCGGAATCGAGGGCCCGTGGAAATCCGCGTCAATCACCCCCACCCGCATCCCCTTCAGCGTCAGCCCCATGGCCAGATGGGCGGTGATGGTGGACTTGCCCACACCCCCCTTGCCTGACATCACCACCACAATGTGCTTGATGCCCCGGGTGTTCTCGGATATGCGGTCCTCCTCCCCGGGCATCACGGGGTGGGGGCCGGCGGTGGGGTCAATGGGCGAGGCCATCAAAAGTAGGTGGGGGTGGTGGGGGGTTATGAGGGTTGCGGGTTACCCGCAGGGTCCCTTCCAGTCGCAGATGAGGCTGCTGCATCTCTGGCATCCGCCCTGGAGGGTGACGGGGGCGCCGCAGGCGGGGCATCCCCCTTTGGTGCTCCTCTGGACTCGGGTGACGACCTGGGGGCCCTGGGGGGCCCCGGGGGTCCCCTCTTCCTCGTCCTGTCGCTGGAGGTGGTATTCGAGGAGGAGGGCGAGGGCGTGGTAGGGGCTGTGGACCTTGCGGATGGGGTTGTTGTCGCTGTCCATGAAGCGGTTGTCCTCGGCGGGGAGCCAGTGTTCCTGGGTCTTGATGCCGCGGAGCATCTTGATGGCCACGGTGAGGCTGACCCCGGCGCGGAGGAGGCCGGTGATGAGTTTGCCCACGGCCTGCATGGCGGCGTCCTCGTCGGTCCCCGAGTCCCCGAGGCGGCAGAAGACCTCGAAGGGCTTCCCGGTGACGTCGTTGACGGTGACGTAGAGGTTGCGGTTGGGGAAGGCCTCGATTTCATAGGTGGTTCCCACCACGTTCTTGGGGCGGTCCACCATCTTGACCCGCCCGAAGTGCTCGGAGGCGATGGTGACCTCCTCGCCGTCCTGCTGGACGACCCCTGGCTGGGTGCCGTGGTAGAGGACCTGGACGCTCTTGCAGCCGTCGCGGAAGATGGTGATGCTGTTGCACCCGGTCTCCCAGGCGAGGCGGTAGGCCCGGTCCACGTCCTCCGGGGTGGCGCTGTTGGGGAGGTTGACGGTCTTGGAGATGCTGCTGGTCACGTAGCGGGTCCAGGCGGCCAGCATCTTCACGTGGCCCTCGAGGGAGATTTCGTTGGCGGTGGCGAAGAGGCGCCTCGCCTTGTCGGGGATGAGGGCCAGGGTCTCCGGTCTCATGGCGGAGAGGATGCCCACCCGCTCGATCTCCTCGAGAATCTGCTTCTCGCCGGGGAGGCCCTCCACGGCTTTTCGGAATGCGGGGTTGATGTGGAGGAGGTTGAACTGGGGGGTCACCCGCCGGTAGGCGAGGCTGAAGAAGGGCTCGCAGCCCTGCCCCTCGCACCCCGCGATCTCCGCGGTGGTCCCCGTGGGGGCCACGGTGGTGACGTTGGAGTTGGCGAGGCCGTCTTGGGCGACCTTGCGGTCCAAGGCCTTCCAGTCCGTGCGCCCCTCGGGGAAGTGCTCCGCGAAGGAAAACCCGCGGGCGAAGACGCTCTTCTCCCACCAGGGGAAGCGGCCCCGGTCCTTGGCGAGGTCGGAGGAGGCCCAGAGGGTGTGGTAGGTGACGAACTCCTGGAGTTGCTGGGCCAGGTTGCGGGAGCGCTCCGAGTCGTAGGGGATGCCCAGGGTCACCAGGGCGTCGGTGAAGCCCATGACCCCCAGGCCGATGCGGCGGCTCGCCCGGGAGACCTCGTCGATGGCCGGGATGGGGTAGCGGTTGACCTCCACCACGTCGTCGAGGAAGCGGGTGAGGGTCTGGACGGTGGCCTTGAGGGCGTCCCAGTCCATGGTGCCGGTCCCGGTGAACTTCCCCAGGTGGATGTGGGCCAGGTTGCACGACTCGTAGGGCAGCAGGGGCTGCTCCCCGCAGGGGTTGGTGGCCGCGATGCGGAACCGGGGGTCCTCCATGCCTGCGAATGCGTTGCAGGGGGGGCGGTTGGCCCGGTCCACGAAGAGGAGGCCCGGGTCTCCCGTGCGCCAGGCGTGCTCCACCATGAGGCCCCAGAGCCACCGGGCCTTGACGGATTCGGCCTTCTTCCAGAGCCACCCGTCGGGGGTCTCCTCGAAGACCGCGAACTTGTCCCGCTTCCCCGTGCGGGGGTTGATGGCGCTCCACTCCCCGTCCCGCTCCAGGGCCTCCATGAAGGCGTCGGTGACCGCCACGGAGATGTTGAAGTTGGAGATGTTCTTGTTCGCCGGGTCCTTGCAGGTGATGAAGCGCACCACGTCGGGGTGGTCGCACCGCAGGATGGCCATGTTGGCCCCCCGCCGCTTGCCCCCCTGCTTCACCTCCTCCGTGGACTTGTCGTAGAGGGAGAGGAAGGAGATGGGGCCCGAGGCGATGCCCCCGGAGCCCTGCACCACGTCGCTCTCCGGCCGCATGGCGCTGAAGTCGAAGCCGGTCCCCCCGCCCGAGTGGTGGATGGTGGCCATGTCGGTGAGGGTCCCGTAGATGGAGGCGGGCCCCTCGGTGAGCACATCCCGGATGGGGAGCACGAAGCAGGCGCTCAGCAGCCCCCGGCGGGTCCCCGCGTTCATCAGGGTCGGGCTGTTGGGCATCACCCGGCAGCGGGCCATCAGGGTGTAGAACTCCCGCGCCCAGAAGAGCACCTTCTCCTCGTCGGCCCCCCACCTCCTCTCCGCCTGGGCCACCGACCAGGCCACCCGCCAGAAGAGCTGGCGGGGGCTCTCGATGACATTCCGGTTCTCATCCCGCAGAAGGTATCTCCCCTCCAGGATGGACTTGGCGTTGGGCGACAGCTCGGGGCCCGGGAGGTCCTCCGGCACCCGGGGAATCGGATGGACGAGAACCGGGGAGGAGACCCCTGCCCCCGCGGTCTCGGGGGGCGCAGGGGTGGCCCCGGGGAGGTCGCGCTTCATGGGGGTCATGGCCAATTCCCCCGGTCCTGCTGGAGCGGGGGGATTCTCGACGAAGTCGGGAGGTTCCCCCCATTACGGGGGCAATCCCGCGCTGCTGCCGAATCCGGCAGCCCATGGAAGATTCGCTGGTCTCCGTGTTTGTCGTGCATCCTCATTCACCTCGACTCCTTGTTCCATCCCCCTTGTCTCCGAGAGTGCCCCCCACAGGAGCACCGGGTACTGGTCCCCGCCGTGCGGGGAAGAGGAGAGAGCCGGGCCCCCTCCACCCGGATAGGTGGACTCCCCCTCTGGGATACTTCCTATTTAGAGATTTTTCCGCGCGCAGTGTAGGGAGTCGCTCAAGTGGAATTCCCGGGGTGGACATGCGCGCCTCTCGGCTCTCTATAGCCGATATAGAATAGGGTCCCAAAACCCTTTTCCACCCGGCCCTTCTCCTCCCCCCGCATGGAAGAGCGCCGCTGGACCCTCCTCCTTCTGGCCGTCTCCCTGGGCGCTGTGGGCCTCCTCGTCCTCCTCTCCGCCGCCTCGGGGACCCCGCGGGTGGACCTCTCCGACCTCCCCCTCCACGAGGGGCGGAGGGTGGAGGTCTCCGGCCGGGTGGTGGACGTGCGCCCCCTCTCCGGGGGGCTCCGGGTGGACCTCCAGGAGAACGGGAGCCGGGCCCGGGTCCTGGTGGAGGAGGTGCGCGACCTCCGCCTCGGGGACCTCCTCACGGCCCGCGGCCGTGTCCAGAACTACCGGGGCACATGGGAGGTGGCGGCCGAGGGGGCCCTCCGGACCATCCCGGGCCCCGGCCGGGGGCTCAGCCTCCACCAGGTGGCCCAGGAGGCCCCCCGGCTGGACGGGGTGGGGGTGCGGGTCCAGGGGACCGTGGCCCGCAACTCCTCCACCGGCTTCACCCTCTCCTCGGGGGAGGTGGACCTCCGGGTGGAGACCGGCGCTCCCCATCCCGCGCGGGGCTCGCGGGTGTGGGCCGACGGGGTCCTGCGCTACAACACCTCCTCCCTCGCCTATCGCCTCGAGGGCTCCAGGTGGGAGTTGTCCGGTGACTGACCCCAGAGGGAGGCTCCGCCTCCCGACTTCGTCGAGAATCCCCCGGCTCCTGCGGGAGCCGGGCGACCTCCCCTCTACCCCTCCTCCGGTTTCGGCTGGCGCCGAAACTCGGGCGCCTCCTTCGGACGCGCCCGACACTCGAAGAAACGACTGGTGCTTTCATAGAGGGTCGGGGCCCTTCGGGCCCTGCCCCAAGAGGCAAAATGGCTGACCCTCTCTTGGTGGTGGCCTTCGCCCTCCTGGGGACCCTCCTCGGGGCGCTGACGGGGCTACTGCCCGGGCTCCACTCCAACACCACCGCCCTGCTACTCCTCGGGGCCTCCCCCGCC
>JACQPP010000088.1 GCA_016207465.1 Methanobacteriota archaeon | reverse complement strand
CCTTCTGCCCCGGCAACCCCGAGATACCCCGCCGGTTTGATGTGGTGGCCCTCCCCAACCGGTTCCCCTCCCTCTCCCCCGACGGTCCCGGGGCGCGGGGCGTCTGCGAGGTCCTCCTCTACTCCCCCCGCCACCGGGCGCGCCTCTACGACCTCCCCCTCGACCACGTCACGCGGCTGGTGGACCTCTGGGCCGACCGCACCCGGCGGCTCGGGGCCCTCGACTACGTGAAATATGTCTATCTCTTCGAGAACCGGGGGGAGGCCATCGGGGTCACCCTCACCCACCCCCACGGCCAGCTCTACGCCCTCCCCTTCGTGCCCCCGGTGCTCCAGAGGGAGGTGGAGAACTTCCGGGCCCACCACCGCCGCACGGGCCGCTGCCTCCTCTGCGACCAGCGGCGCCGCGAGCGGGGACAGCGCATCCTCGGCGACACCCACGTCGAGGCCTACGTGCCCTCCTACGGCCGCTGGCCCTACGAGGGGCTCCTCCTCCCCCGCCGGCACGTCCAGCGGGTCCCCGACCTCACCCCCCCGGAGAGGCGCTCCCTCGCCGGCGCCATCCAGGGGATGCTCCGCCGATACGACCGCCTTGTCCGCGGCGAGATGCCGCTGATGATGGTGGTCCACCAGGCCCCCACCGACGGGCGCCCCCACCCCTCCTACCATCTCCACGTCGAGTTCTACCCCCTCCTTGAGGGACCCGGGCGGGTCAAGCACCGGGCCGGCCTGGAGAGCGGCGCGGGCACGTTCACCGTCACCGCCCGCCCCGAGGACCGCGCCCGGGAACTTCGCAGCTAGGTCTGACGACGTATGACCTGGGAAGACCTCCGCCAGGCCCTGGGCCGCATGGGAGGAGACCCCGGGGGGGCCCGATTCTTCCGCGCCCCCGGCCGGGTGAACCTCATCGGAGAGCACACCGACTACAACCTGGGCTACGTGATGCCCGCCGCCATCGACCTGGAGGTCCACATGGCCTGCGAGCCCCACCCCTCCTTCCACCTCCGCTCCCACCGGCGCCGCCCCGAGGCCAAGTTCACCCCGGGGGACACCCGCAGGGCCGGGGACTGGGGCGACTACGCCAAGGGGGTCTCCCTCCAGCTCCGGCCCCCCGGCGGCCTCCGCGGGGCCCTGGAGGCCAGCCTCCCGCCGGGCTCCGGCCTCTCCTCCAGCGCCGCCCTCGAGGTCCTCATCGCCACCGCCCTCAACACCCTCTACACCCTGGGACTGGAGCCCCCGGAGATTGCCCGGAGGTGCCAGCGGGCCGAGAACGAGTTCGTGGGGGTGGAGTGCGGCATCATGGACCAGATGGCCTCCGCCCTGGGACGCGAGGGCCATGCCCTGCTCATTGACTGCCGGAGCCTCGACACCGAGCCCGTGGCCATCCCCCGGGACATGGGGCTCCTCATCCTGGAGACCGGCGTCCGCCGCGCCCTCAAGGCCTCGGAGTTCAACACCCGCCGCCATGAGTGCGCCGAGGCCGCCCGCCTCCTCGGGGTCCCCTCCCTCCGCGAGGCCACCCCCGAAATCATCGAGAAGCACAGGGCAGACCTCGGCCCCCTCCACCCCCGCGCCCGCCACGTGGCCACCGAGAACCAACGGGTCATCGAGGCCCGCGACGCCCTCCGCCGGGGAGACCTGGAGGCCCTCGGCGCCCTCTTCCAGTCCTCCCACGAGAGCCTCGCCCGCGACTACCATGTCTCCTGCCCCGAGCTTGACACCGCCGCCGAGATTGCCCGCGCCATCTCCGGAGTGGCCGCCTCCCGCATGACCGGCGCCGGATTCGGCGGATGCACCGTCAACCTCATCGAGGCCCGCCGGGCCCCCGAGGTCACCCGCCGCCTCGCCCTCGAATACAAGAGGCGCACCGGCCGCGACCCCACCATCCACCACTGCCAAGCCGCGGCGGGGGCGGGGGAAGTCCTCCCGGATACCGGCATTGACGCATAAGTCCCGCGCAACACTTTTCCCCCCCGCCCCCGACTCACCTCCCATGCAGGTCCAGGATGTGATGAGCCGGCCGGTGCGCTCCATCTCCCCCACCGCCACGGTCGCGGAGGCGGTCCGCTACATGCTCCGGGCCCGCATCGGCAGCCTGGTGGTCTTCGGCCCCCCGGGGGTCGCGGGCATCGTCACCGAGAGAGACATCCTCCGCAAGGTCGTGGCCCGCCGCCGGGACCCCGACACGGTGCAGGTCCAGTCCATCATGACCCGCCAGCCGGCCACCGTGGCCCCCGACGCCCCCCTCCGGGAGGCCGCCGCCCTCATGGTGCGCCGCAACATCCGCCGCCTCCCCGTCGTCCAGAAGGGGACCCTGATGGGAATCCTCACCAGCACCGACATCGTGGCCGCCGAGCCCGTCCTCGAAGAGCAGACCCTCCGCCGCCTCGCCGCCCTCGGAAGGGCCATGCTCATGAGCAAGGCACGGTAAATCCGCTCTTTGGAAAAGGCAGATATACCCTCTGCCCGGTGCTTCAGAGAATCAGGATGAAGTCCCGCCTCCTCGACCTCCTCGCCTGCTACACCTGCGGCTCCCCTCTCCGTCTCCACCCCTACGCCACCGCCCCGGACGGTGAGATTGCCGAGGGATACCTGGAGTGCGAGAAATGCCGGGAGAAGCACCCCATCATCCATGGGGTCCCCCGGGTCCTCCCCGAGCCCTTCCGCACCGACCTCCGACTCCGATACCCCGACTTCTTCCAGAAATACCCGGATGATTTTCCCGCGCCCCCGGGGGCCCCGGCGAAGACCTGGGCTCCCTCGCGGGAGGTGGCCGACATGTATGCCTACGGGTGGTCGAAGTTCACCGAGGCCTGGGCGGAGTTCCGGAGGGAGTTCCTCCACGTGGTGGACCCCCCCCTCACCCGCGACTCCTTCCGGGACAAACTCATCCTCGACGCGGGCTGCGGACAGGGGCGGTTCTCCAGGTTCATGCTGGAGTTCGGGGCCCGGGAGGTGGTGGCCTTCGACCTGGGGGAGCAGGTGGACACCGCCCACCAGCACAACCTCCAGGGGTTCTCCAACAGCCATGTCCTCCAGGCGGACATCTACCACATCCCCCTCAAGGCCGAGTTTGATTTGGCCATCTCCATCGGGGTCCTCCACCACCTCCCCGATCCCGAGGGGGGATTCCGGAGCGTCACCGGGCGGGTGCGCCCCGGGGGCGCCGTCTTCGCCTGGGTCTACGGGTGGAGTCCAATCATCCGCATGCTCCAGCTCCTCCGCAAAATCACCCGCCGCATTCCCCGCCGGGCCCTCTTCCACCTCGCCGTTGTCCCCACCGCCGTCCTCCACATCCTGAACCTGGTCTATGCACTCCTCGACCGCCTCCCCCGGACCCGGAGACTGGCCCGGCGGGTGCCCCTCCGGCAGTATTCCGACCGCAGTTTCCGGGGCAAACACTGGATTATGTTCGACCACCTCAGCGTGCCCATCATCCACTTCTACCGCGAAGGGGACCTGGAGGGCTGGCTCCGGCGCGCGGGGCTCCGGAACATCGTGGTCACCGAGAGATACAAGGGACAGCAGGGGAGCTCATGGAGGGGCTATGGAGAGAAATAGCGTTATTATCCTTCAGCGAGAAACACCACGCCTATCATGAAAACAGCGGTCCTCGCCTACTCTGGCGGTCTCGACACCTCGGTGTGCATCCCCCTCCTGCGGGAGCAGTATGGGTTCGAGCGGGTTGTCACGGTCACCGTGGACGTGGGGGTGCCCCCGGCGGAGGTGCGGCGGGCCGAGGCCCGCGGGCGAAAGCTGGCGGACCGCCATGTGACGGTGGACGCCCGCCGGGAGTTCGCCCGGGACTGCTGCTTCCGGCTCATCCAGGCCAACGGCTCCTACGAGGGCTACGTCATCGGGACCTCCATCGCGCGGGCCCTCATCGCCCGCCACGTGGTCCGGGTGGCCCGCCGCATGGGGGCCAACGCCCTGGCCCACGGGTGCACCGGCAAGGGCAACGACCAGCTGAGGTTCGAGGCCGTCTTCCGCGCCACCGGCCTCCGGGTGGTGGCCCCGGTGCGGGAACTCAACCTGGTCCGCAGCGAGGAAATCGCCTACGCCCGCAAGCACGGAATCCAGGCCGGGGCCGACAGCCGCTTCAGCGTGGACGAGAACCTCTGGAACCGCTCCATCGAAGGAGGCGAACTGGAGGACCCCGGGGTGGAGGTCCCCGAGGAGGCCTACGCGTGGACCGTCTCCCCCGGCCGCGCCCCCGCCAGGCCCCGGGCCCTCGACATCGGCTTCCGCCGCGGGGTCCCCGTTTCCTTCGCCACTGCTGGCCGTCGCCCTTTGGGCGACGGCGGCCAACCACGCGGCCGCTCCCGGCCCCCGGAGGCCCTCATCGCCTCCCTCAACCGAATCGCTGGGGCCCACGGGGTGGGCAGGAGCGACCTCATGGAGGACCGCGTGCTGGGCTACAAGGCCCGGGAGAACTACGAGCATCCCGCGGCCACCGTGCTCCTCACCGCCCACCGGGACCTCGAGGGGCTGGTCCTCACCCGCCACGAGCTGCGCATCAAGGGGCTCCTGGAGCCCCTGTGGGCCGAACTGGTCTACGCCGGGCTCACCCTGGACCCCGCCTACGACGCCCTCAACGCCTTCATCGAGAGGACCCAGGAGCGGGTCACCGGCACCGTGCGGGTCCGCCTCCACCGGGGGACCTGCCGGGTGGTGGCCCGCCGCAGCCCCCACGGGCTCACCAGCGCCGCGGGCTCCTTCGAGACCCGCGACCCCGGCAGCCTCGAAGGGCTCCTCCAGCTCCACGGCCTCCAGGGGCGCCTGGCCCGGAGGCGGGGTGGCTGATGGCCCCGGAGTTCGACAGGTCGAAGGTCCGGGTGGTGATTCCCACCCTCAACGAGGAGGCCGCCATCGCCCAGGTGGTGGAGGGCTTCCGCCAGCAGGGGTTCACCCATATCACGGTCCTCGACGGCCACTCCGGCGACCGCACCGTGGAGAGGGCGCGGGCCGCCGGGGCCGAGGTGGTCCAGCAGGAGGGAACCGGCAAGGGAGCCGCCCTCGCCCACTACATCCCCCGGGTCCAGGAGGAGGTATTCCTCATGATTGACGGCGACGGCACCTACCTCCCCTCGGATGCCGGCCGCCTCCTCCACCCCATCGAGAGCGGCATGGCCGACCACGTCATCGGCAACCGCTTCGCCGGATACCAGGGGGGGGCCTTCACCCGCCTCAACCTCCTCGGCAACAAAATCCTCAACAAGATATTCGGCATGGGCTACGGGGCCTGGCTCTCCGACATCCTCTCCGGCTACCGGGCCTTCCGCACCGGGGCCGCCCGCGCCATGGCCCTCGACAAATCCGGGTTCGAGGTGGAGACAGAGATGACCGTCGAGAGCGTCAAGCTGGGCCACCGCATCGCCGAGGTCCCCATCACCTACCTCCCCCGCACCGGGGGAGCCCGCCCCAAGCTCCACCCCCTCCGCGACGGCCTCCGCATCTTCTACACCATCGGCACCCTCGCCAAGACCTACAACCCCATGTTCTACTTCGGCCTCCTCGGAATCGGGTCCCTGGCGGCGGGCTTCCTCCTCGGCCTCTGGCTCCTCTCCGAGTTCTACCTCCGCGGGGCCACCCACGTGTTCTTCACCTTCTTCGACGTCCTCATCCTCATCGTGGGATTCCAGGTCCTCCTCTTCGGCCTCATGGCCAACCTCCAGGTGATGCTCCACAAGGAGATGCTCCGCGAACTCCGGAAACGGTGACCCCCGGGCGAGAGAACCGCCTGTGTCTCACCCCTCGGCCCGGAACCACTCCACGGTCCGCCGCAGCCCCTCGTCCAAGTCCACCCGGGGCCGCCACCCCAGGGTGCGGCGGGCCCGCGTGACATCCGCCCAGGTGTGGGCCATCTCCCCCGGCCGGGGGTCCGAGAAGACCAGTTTCGATGGGCTCCCGGTGAGGGCGAGGATGCGCCGGGCCAGGGCCAATACGGAGATGCGGGTCCCCCCCCCGATGTTGAACGTCCCGCCGTCCCCCCGGGTCATGGCCCGCAGGTGGGCCTCCACCGCGTCCTCCACGTAGGTGAAGTCCCGGGTCGCCGTCCCCCGCCCGAAAATCTCGATGGGCCTCCCCGCGAGGGCCCGGCGGGTGAACACGGAGATGGCGAGGTCGGGGCGCATCCGGGGCCCGTAGACGGTGAAGAGGCGGAGGCAGGTGGTCCGCAGGCCGCAGGACTCGTGGAACACCCGGCAGTAGTGCTCCGCGGCCAGCTTCGCCACACCATACGGGGAGACCGGGTTGAGGGGCCCCTCCTCCCGCAGGGGCAGTTTCACCCCATCCCCGTAGACCGAGGACGACGAGGCGAAGACCACCTTCCCCACCCCCTTGTCCCGCGCCGTCTCCAGCAGGCGAAGGGTCGCGGTGGCATTGGCCCCATGGGCCCCCAGGGGGTCCCGGAGGGAGGCTCGCACCCCCGGCCGCGCGGCGATGTGAAATATCATCCGGGGCCGGTGGTCCCCCAGCACCCGGCGGAGCACCCGGGGCTCCCCCGCGTCCCCCCGCACCACCCGCACCCCCGCGGGCAGCAGGCGGAGGTTGGCCCGCTTCCGCGCCGGGTCGTAGTAGGGGTCGAGGTTGTCGAGGACCACCACCCCGTGGCCCTCCCGGGCGAGGCGCGCCGCCAAATGGCTGCCGATGAACCCCGCCCCCCCGGTGACCAGAACCTCCATGGGCACAGACTCGGGACGAATTCAGCATAATCTTTTTGCCGAAAGGCCCCCGAAAGCGATAGCCATGTCCGCCCCGGCTCCCGGCGAACTCAAGGACCTCTACGAGCGCCTCTACGAGAAGCCATACCACGCCGAGTGGGTGGGCCGCTGCCGGGCCTACGACCGCCAGGTGGCCCTCGCCCAGCGCCTCGCCCGCGGGGAGCGCATCCTCGACATCGGCTGCGGCGAGGGGGTCATCACCCGCCGCCTCCCCGGGGAGCGGGTGGTGGGGGCCGACTTCAGCACCGCCGCCCTCCGCCGCGCCCGCGCCGCCGACGGCCACGGGGCCTACGTGGCCGCCAGCGCCGACCACCTCCCCTTCCGCGCCGCCTCCTTCGACTGCGTCTGCGCCTTCGAGGTCATCGAGCACCTCCCCGAGCCCATCATCAATCCCTGCCTCGCCGAGATGGCCCGCGTCTGCATCCCCGGCGGATGGATTGCCCTCTCCACCCCCAACCTCTCCTCCCTCTGGCTCGCCCTCTTCCGAAGCCTCGGCTTCCGCAACCCCGAGCACCTCCACGAGATGGACTTCGTCGAGGTCCTCAACCGCCTCGCCCCCCGCTTCAGCGTCGCCGAGGTCCACACCAACACCGAGGTCCCCTGGCTCAAGACCCAAGTGGCCACCGAGGCCGCCAGCCGAATCCAGGCCCGCCTCACCCGCATCTTCCCCCCACTGCGCCACCTCCTCCACACCCAGGTCTTCATCCTCGCCCGCAACCGGCCCCCGTCGCCGTAACAGGTCTTATCCACAGATTTCGCAGATGACACAGATGGCAAAAACCATCTGCGGTATCTGCGTCATCTGCGGACTATAAACCCACAGATTTCGCAGATGACGTCTCCTGGAGGACCTCCCGGTAGGCCCGCAGGACCGTCTCCACCTCTCCCTCCCAGGAGTGGCTCCGCAGGGCATACTCCCGCCCCCGGCGGCCGAGCCCCTCCGCGTCCCCGAGGGCCCGCTCGATGGCGGCGGCCAGGCTCGTGGGCCACTCGGGCTTGCACACCTCGGCGGCCCGCGCCTTCTTCAGTTCTTCCACCTCCCCCATCACCGAGGTGACGACGGTGGGGCGGCCGCAGGCCATGGCCTCAATGGCCGAGGTCCCCATGGCCTCCGCCAGGCTCGGGAGCGCAAACACACTGGAGAGGCGGTAGTAGTCCACCAGGGTCGCCGGGGAGACCCGCCCCGCGAAGTGGACCCGCCCCGAGACCCCCAGCCTCTCCGCCTGCCGCCGCAGGGGGCCCAGGAGGGGGCCGTCCCCCACGATGGCCAGCCGCAGGTCCGCCATCCGGGGGGAGAGTCTCCCGAAGGCCTCCATCAGGTCGGGGACACCCTTCCGGGCGGTGAGGTCCCCCACGAACAGCACCACGCGGCCTCCGCCCAGCCCATGGCTCTCCGCGAACCCGGGGGTGGGCGGCCCGGGGCTGAAGAACCCGGAGTCCACCCCGCGGCGCACCAATCCCAGCCGGGGGGCCCTGAACCCCAGGGCCTCCAACTCGTGGAGAAGCACCGGGGAGATGGCGAGGATGCGCCGGGCCCCCCGGAGGCTCCAGCGGGTCGCCAGGGCCACCCCCGGGTGGGTGCGGGGCCAGTTGGCGCTGATTCCCCGCACCGTCGCCACCACCGGGACTCCCAGGAGGCGACCCAGGGGCCTCGCCGCGGTGGCGCAGGGGATGTCCCACTGGGCGTGGATGACATCCCACCTCCGCCGGGGGGCAAGGGTCTCCCGGAGGTTGCCCCAGAAATAAGAGAGCAGAACCTGGAGGGTCCGGGGGTCCCGGAGGGTGAGCTCGTCGAAGGTGAAGAGGCCCCCCGGGGCGAGGGGGATGCGCACCACCTCGACCCCGTCCATCTCCTCCCGCGGGAGGCTATCGGGGCCGAACCGCACCGCCACCACCCGCACCCGGTGGCCCCGGGCCGCCACCCGCCGGGCCAACTCGTGGACAAAGGCCCCCCGCCCCTCCCCCCGGTGGAGGGGATAGGAGGTCGTCAGCATCAAAATCCGCATGGCCGATGCTACTTCTGCTTGAGCCGCAGGAGAATCTCCTCCTGGAGCTGGCTGTTCCGGTGGACCACGTCGGCCACCAGCCCGAGGACCACAATCTGCGAGCCCAGCAACACCAGGAAGCCGGAGAGGAGGGCCGTGGGGACCACCCCCGTCACCGTGCCGCTGGCGAAGAACACCTGGAGCACCCGCAGCCCCACCAGGAACCCCCCCAGCAGGAAGGCCCCCCCGAGGTAGAGGAAGGCCTTCAGGGGCCGGTAGTAGAGGTAGGTGCGCAGGATGGTGGAGCCCGCCCGCAGGGCATACTTCCCCAGGCTCGAGATGAGGCGCGACTTCCCCTCCCGCGCCCGGAAGGTGCACGGGACCTCCACAATCTTCAACCCCTTCTGCCGCGCCTGGATGATGGTCTCCTGCACATAGGTGTAGGAGGAGAGGACGTTGAGCCGCAGGGCCGCCGGGCGCGAGAAGGCCCGGAACCCCGTCTGCGCGTCGGTCACCGGAACCCCCGAGACCCACCGGGTTATCCGCGTGGCGAGACGGTTGCCGAGCCGCTTCCCCAGGGGCATGTCCTCGATGGTCCCCCCGAAGCGCGAGCCCAGCACCACATCCGCCTCCCCCCTCCGGATGGGCTCCACCAGCCGCGGAATCTCCCCCCCCACATACTGCCCGTCCGCATCAATGTTCACAATCACATCCGCCCCCCGCTCCAGGGCCGCGTTGAGACCCGCCATGAACGCCTGGGCCAGCCCCCGGTGGGCGTTGAACCTCACCACCTCGTCGGCCCCCGCCTCCCGCGCCACACTGGAGGTCCGGTCATCGGAGCCGTCGTCCACCACCACCACATCCACCCCCTCCGCCATGTCCCGCGGAATCTCGCGGATGACCCCCGCGATGGACTTCTCCTCGTTGAGGGCGGGGATAATCACCACCAGCTTCATCACCCGGGGGTTCCCCGGAGGGGCCATATGCTTTTTCCCTGATTTCTCCCCCCTCCCCCGCGAGCGAGGAAAAATTTGGGGAAACACATATAGTCTCGAGGACAAGGGACCCTCCCATGGCCGACCTCCGGCTGCGGGTCCGGTCCAACCCCGACCTTCTTCTCGCCGCCCTCGGCGCCCCCATCCTCTGGCTCCTCACATTAGACCTGAACGCCGCTCCCCTTCGGGGAGCGGCGTTGGCCAACACCCAAGCATCCCTCGCCGACACCGGGGGCCCCCTGTGGCTCCTCCGGCTCCTGCTCGGCGTCCCCTACTTCCTGCTCGTCGCGGGCTACCCCCTCACCTGGCTCCTCTACCCCCAACCGGGCCGCCTCTCTATTGTCGAGCGGCTCCTCCTCTCCCTCGGGCTGAGCCTCCTGGGCACCTACCCCCTCGGCCTCCTCAACGTGGCCCGCGAGGGACAGGTGATGGTCTTCCGCCCCCACCTCTCCGGCCTCCTCGAAGCCTACATGGCGGCCGTCGCGGTCCTCTGCCTCCTGGCCGCCCGGGCCCGGCGCAGGGAGGGATTCCGATGGACCATGCCTCCCCTCCGGCCCTCCCGGCTCGCCGGACTGCTGGCGTTGCTCTTCGCCGTCTCCCTCGCCCTCAACCTCTACGACATCGGGCGCCACGACTTCGAGATTGACGACTGGGTGCTGGCGAAGCGCGCCTACGACCTCATTGACGGGACCTTCGCCGCCCGCCGCGCCTACAGCCTCTCCTTCAACGACCACCCCCCGCTGATGAACTTCGCCGCCCACCCCATCCTCCAACTGCTGGACTCCCGCGGAGTCCACCATATCGGCCCGGAGGTCTACCGGGCCCCCTCGACCCTCCTCGAGGCCCTCACCACCCTCGCGGTCGCCCTCCTCGGGGCCCGCCTCTTCGGGGCCCGCGCGGGGCTCGCCGCGGGGCTCCTGCTCGCCTTCAACAACTTCCACGTCTGGCGGGGCCGCATGTTCGGCACCGAGGTCCTCCTCGCCCTCTTTTTCCTCCTCTGCATGGCGTTCTTCCACCGGGCGCTCCAGCCGGGGGGGACCCGCCGCGACTCCACGGTGGCGGGACTGATGCTCGGGGGGGCACTCCTCACCAAGACCCCGGGAATCCTCTTCATCCCCGCCCTCGCCCTCCTCGAACTCCTCCGGGTCCTCCCCGCCCTGCACCGCCCCCGCGAGTGGCCGGGGCTCGCCGCACGCGCCCTCCGGGGGCCCCTCCGCGCCCTCCGCTTCCTCCTCGGCCTCCGGTCCACGCGGGCGGTGGCCGTGGGCCTCCTCTGCTTCCTCCCGGTGGTGGCCTACAACGCCGGGGCCTACCTCACAACCGGATATATGGATATCACGTTTTCAAAGATATTCAATCTACCGCAATCACCCATCGGCCCCAACCCGCGGGGCTACGGGGGGGCCCCCTTCTCCCCGGAGAACCTGGGGCGCATCGCGCTCTTCCTGGTGGACGCCTACAGCCTCCCCGTGCTCCTGCTGCTGGGGGCCGCCTCGGCGTGGGCCCTGCGGGGGCTCCGCTCCGAAAAGGAACCGGGGGCTCTCCTCCTGCCGGGGCTCTGGCTCCTCATGGGGCTCCTCTTCTTCTACGCCACCGGGGTGAACTACTGGCACCTCTCTATCCTGACCCCGCCCCTGGCGCTCCTCGCGGGGGCATCCATCTCCCGGTTGCCCGGGTGGAGGCGAGGCCCAGCCATCGCGGTGGGGCTCCTGGTGGTGGGGGTTTCGCTCTACGGCGCGGTCTACATGGTGCGCACCAACTACGACCGGGGCTACGTGGCCCTCTTCCCCCCGGATGGGGCATATCCAACCCTCTCCCAGGTCGCGGTGGAGCCATACGCCCGGATTCTCCGGCAGAAGCACGAGGACCAGGGGCTCTCGGCGCTCCGGGAGGCCCTGCGGGGCCGCCACACCCCGGGGGACCTGCTGGTGGTGCGGGACGACCTGCGGGAGACCAATCTCGGCTGGCCGGTGGTCTCCGCCCTCGTCGAGAAACTCTACCCCGACCCCTGGGTCCGCCCGGAGGTGCGGGGGCCGAAGGACGTGGACTACCAGCCGAAGGTGCTCCGCACAGAGGGGCGGGTGGCCCTGGGAGAGGGGGGGCTGGGGCGAATCGTGGCGCTCTCGAATCTCTCGGAGGCCGACCGGCCCCCGGGGGGGACCACGCGGGTGCTCCTGCAGAACACCGGTGTGTATGGGTTCGTGGAGCCCGCCGGCCCGGGGGTGGCGGGGGAGGTCGCGCGCCGGGCCGCGCTCCTGCGGGAGCGGTATCCCCAGTCGTGGGTGGCCCGGGGGCCGGACGGGACCGAGTTCTATGCGCTGCTCGAATTGGGTCCGGGGGACAGGCTGCCGTTTTAGCGCCCGCCCTGGACCGCCCCGGCGGCTTCCATCGGCGCCGCCCGCCGCAGGGTGGCGAGGGAGACCAGCGCGCCCCCCATGAGTATCCCGTAGGTGACTCCGCGGTTGATGATGTAGACCGCGAGGCCATCGGGGAGCGGGAGGCCCGCCGTGAGGTTGAGGAGGAAGGCGAAGCCCCCTTCTTTGACCCCGAGGCCGCCGGGGAGGAAGGAGAAGGCTCCGATGATTTCGACGGCGAGGCTCACGATGACGATGGTGGGGAGGTAGATGCCGATGTTCATGGACTGGAGGAAGAGGGCGACGGCGGCGGTGTAGATGAGCCAGGGGCCGATGGTGAGGAGGAGGGTGGCCAGGAGGAGGTGGCGGCGGGAGCGCAGGGTCTCAAGGGCCTTCCGCAGCTCGCGGAGTTTGCGGACCCGGGGGGTGCGCACGATTTTCTCCAGGAGCGAAACGGCGGTGTCCACGAGGGCGGGGCGGAGGACAAAGAGGAAGCCGAGGGAGAGGGCGGCCGCGGGGATGACCAGTTGGAGTGCGGCGGCCCCGGGGGGGAGCACTTGGGTGAGGAGCAGGGCGGCGAAGACGAGGAGCACGCCGGTGTCGGCGAGGCGCTCCACGACGACCCCGGTGAGGGTCTCCTTGACGGGGATTTCCCGCGTCTTGCCGATGTAGATGCGGGTGAGCTCCCCGGCCCCGGTGGGGGCCACCTGGTTCACCGCTTGGCCGATGAGGTAGACCCGGAAGGCGGTGAGGCGGGGGACCCCGGGGGAGAGAATGGACCAGCGCACCATCTTCAAGAAGACGAAGACGGAGTAGACTCCGATGCCGAGCAGGACCGGCCCCGGCTGCGCCCGGGCGAGGGCCGCTGCCACCTCGCTGACCCCGATTTTCCAGAAGACCCCGGCGGCGATGGCGAACCCGATGAGGAGGGGGACCGCCCGCTGGAGCCACTTCGAGGTTTTCCCGCTGGATTCGGCGTCGGGCACGCTACGTCCCAGGTGGTGGCTGCGGCATAAAGGTTGTCCAAACTTTAAACCCCCGGAGTGTCCACGCTTTTCCCATGTCCCGCACCGGTCGTCTCCTGCTGGCCCTCTTCCTGGGTCTCCTCTTGGTCCTCTCCCTGCGGGGTCCGCCGGGTCTGGCCCAGGTTACTTTTCTCGCCGCCTTTCTGGCGGGGGTCCTCTCCACTCTCTCCCCGTGTTCGCTGGCCATGTTCCCCGCGTTCTTCGCCTATTCGTTCAAGGAGCGGGGGGAGCTGGTGAAGATGACGCTGGTGTTCGTGGTGGGGATGAATGTGGTTTTCATCCCGCTGGCGGTGGGCGTGTTCCAGCTGGGGCGTCTGGTGGACCCGGGGGCGCTGGCGCGGGCCGCCGGGGGCTTCCTGGTGTTCTTTGGGGTGCTCTCGGTCTTCGGGAAGTCCATTTTGCCCCAGAGAGGGGTCGAAGCGCGGCGGGACACCGGAGGTGTCTTCCTGGTGGGCCTGTTTTATGGCGCGGGGTTTGTCCCTTGCGTGGGGCCGGTGCTGGGGGCCATTTTGACTCTGGCGAGCAGTCAGGGGAGCTTGGTGGAGAGCGCCTTCTTGCTGGTGGTCTATTCGGCGGGCATCGCGGCCCCCTTGTTCCTGCTGGCCTACCATTTTGACCGGCGGGGGCTCCCCGGGTGGGTGCGGGGGCGCGGGGTGCGTCTCGGCGGATTGGAGGTGAACTCCACCAGCCTCCTGGCAGGGCTCCTCTTCGTCCTCCTGGGTCTGCTCTTCCTTCTCTTCGGCCAGACCTCGGGTTTCTTCCTGGACCTTTTCACCCGGCTGGGGCTGCTGGAGCCCTTCTTCGCCGTGAACGATGCGGTGATTCGGGCCCCGGACCGGCTCCTCGCCGCGGGGGCCGCGCTGGGGCTCCTGGTCCTCGGGGCCCTGGAGTGGAGGGAGCGGGGG
>JACQPP010000083.1 GCA_016207465.1 Methanobacteriota archaeon | reverse complement strand
GGAGGTGAGGGAGGGGGTGGTGGTGCGGGGGCGGGTCTACATCGGAGTGGAGGAGTTGGCCCACCTCCAGGGGTCCCCGCTGCCGGAGGGGGAGCGGGTGACGGTGCGGGTGGTCTCCCGGGCCCCCCTGGTGGTGGAGGGCTGCGAGCCCCCCCGGGGGGTCTACTGGGGCTACCGGGTGGGGACCGCCCCCGGGCTGGGGAAGGCCCTGGGCCGGCTGCGGGGGATGACCATCCTGCTGGCCAGCCGCCGGGGGGAGCGGTGGGACCAAAACTTGAAATACCAGGAGGGGTTGAACTCCCCCCACGTCGCCGCCGTGTTCGGCAGCCCCGAGCGGGGGGTCCATGAGCTCCTGGGGGCGGAGGGTCTCCGCCCCGAGAACTTCCGGGCCCGGGTGGTCAACACCCTTCCCGGCCAGGGGGTCGAGACGGTCCGGGTGGAGGAGGCCCTCATGGCCACCCTGGCGATAGTCAACGTCCTCCCACGTCCCCCCGACCATGGCCAAGAGAATGCGACCCCGGCGCGGAAGCCTCGCCTATAGCCCCCGCAAGCGGGCCCGCCGCCCCATCCCCCGCATCCGCCGCGCCCCCGCGAGCGAGAAGCCCCGTGTTCTGGGCTTCGCCGGCTACAAGGCAGGGATGACCCACTTGGTCCTGGTGGACGAGATGCCGAAGAGCATGACCCTGGGCACCGAGATTCCGGTTCCCGTCACCATCCTCGAGGCGCCCCCCCTGCGGGTGGTGGGGCTCCGCCTCTACCGGCCCACCTCCGACGGCTGGGTCCTCTCCGACGAGGCCCGGGCCAAGAGGGTCCGCCTGGTGGTGGAGACCCACCCCGAGAAGGTGGGCGGAATCCCAAAGAAGAACCCCGAGCGGTTCGAGGTCCAGGTGGGAGGCCCCGCGGACCAGGCCCTCGCCTACGCCCGGGGGCTGGTGGGCAAGGAGATTGGGGCCCGCGACGTCCTCGCCGACGGGGACTACGTTGATGTCTCCGCGGTCACCAAGGGCAAGGGGCTCCAGGGGCCCGTGCGCCGCTGGGGGGTCATGATTCAGAACGCCAAGGCCCAGAGGTCCAGCCGCGGGCGCCACGTGGGCAGCCTCGGCCCCTGGCACCCCGCCCACGTCTCCTGGCGGGTCCCCCAGAGCGGGCAGATGGGATACCACCAGCGCACCGAATACCACAAGCGGGTCCTCAAGGTGGGCGCCGACGGCTCCGAGGTGACGCCCCAGGGGGGCTTCCTCCACTACGGCACCCTCCGCAACCCCTACATCCTCATCCAGGGCTCCGTCCCCGGCCCCACCAAGCGCCTGGTCCACGTCCGCCCCGCCATCCGCCCCCGCGCCAGCCCCGGGGTCCCCAAAATCACCTATGTCTCCCGCGAGTCCAAGCAGGGGGTCCGCCCCGGAGGAATGGAATCATGAAGGCCCAGGTCCTCGCCGTCTCCGGGGGCCTCGCCGGGGAGGTTGACCTGCCCCAGGTCTTCGAGACCCCCCTCCGCGCCGACCTCATCCGCCGCGCCGTGGTGGTGGCCCAGGCCAACCGCCGCACCCCATACGGCACCGACCCCCTCGCCGGGACCCGCACCAGCGCCGAGTCCTGGGGGGTGGACTCCGGGGTCTCCCGGGTCCCCCGCATCAAGTCGGGCAACCGGGGGGCCCACGTGCCCATGGCCGTCGGGGGCCGCCGCGCCCACCCCCCAAAGGCGGAGAAGGTGTGGAGCCGCCGGATGAACCAGAAGGAGCGCCATCTCGCCCTCCGCAGCGCCGTGGCCGCCACCGCCCACGAGGACATTGTCCGCGCCCGGGGCCACCGCTTCGACGCCAAGCTCCCCATCATCGTAGAGGACAAACTCGAGGAACTCCAGAAAATCCAGGAGATCCGCGAGTTCCTCCGGGCCGCCGGCCTCTGGAGCGACGTCGAGCGGGCCCGCCCCCGCAAGGTCCGCGCGGGCAAGGGCAAGCGCCGGGGCCGCCGATACAAGCGCAAGACCAGCCTCCTCCTCGTGGCCTCCAAGACCCAGCAACTCCGCCGGGCCGCCGGCAACCTCCCCGGCGTCGAGGTGGTCACCCCCGACCAGCTCAAGACCGAACTCCTCGCCCCTGGAACCCACCCGGGCCGCCTCACCCTCTACACCAAGAGCGCCATGGCCCGCCTCGGAGAGCGCCTCGGCGACCGACCAGCGCCCCCCCCGAAGGGGGAGCCTTCAGGTGAGGCATGAACTCGCCCATCCTCCAGCATGTGGTGGCCACCGAGAAGGCCAGCCTCCTCATGGACCGGGAGAACACCCTCCAGTTCATCGTCCCCCTCGACGCCACCCGCCGCCAGGTGGCCAAGGAGATAGAGCGGGAATTCCAGGTCAAGGTGGAGGCGGTCCGCATCCAGATCACCCCCAAGGGGCAGAAGCGGGCCATCATCCGCCTCGCCCCCGAGAACAAGGCCGAGGAAATCCTCAGCCGCCTCGGGGTCCTCTAAAATGAAATGAGCGAAGCGAGCGGGGAAAAAAGGTGGGACGAGTGGGATGGAGACGACAAGACCACCCACTGGTGGCTCAACCAGAAGACCCTCGCCCGCCTCCTCATGGCCCCCCTGTTCATGGCCTCCTACGCGGCCACCTACCACTACACCGACAACGGCCGCCTCCTCGACCGCCTCGTCACCGCCGAGAGCGTCTTCTTCCTGATGGTGGGCCTCTTCATGCTCCTCCACCACCGCCTCGCCAAGGGGGTGTGGATGCACACCCGCGAAATCCCCATCTGCCACGGGTTCATGGGGACCGGCATCATGGCCGGCAGCCTGGTGTTCATGCTCACCGGCCTCGGCGTGTTCGGCTAAAGGGATTTATGCGATGATGTATTCCCCGTTGGCGTCCTTCCGCCGCCGCACCTGCCGCGGGGGCTGGATGACGAGGCTGGGGATGTTCTCCGGGTAGATGTCCTTCTTGACGGTCGCCGGGGCCCCGGGGGCCGGGGCCACCGCCGCCTTCACCTGGGCAATCTCCTGCTGGAGCCCCTCCACCCTCTTCTCCAGGCGCTGGGCATCCCCGGTGCGGTTGGAGTCCATTTCGAGAATCCGCCTCTCCAGCCGCCGGAGGTTCACGGCGATGTCCTCCATCATGGGTGGAACAGGATTGGGGAGAATCGCATAAATAGTTTCTATCTCCATTTCCGCTCTTTCCGCTCGCCTCGCTCTCAAAAATGAAGAAGCATATAAACTTCCCCCGGTCCCTGTTCATGTGGGGACCATGGAGCGAAAGCGGCGGGGCCTTCGGGTGGCCCTCGGGGGAACCTTCGACCCCCTCCACGCGGGCCACCGGGCCCTGCTGCGGGAGGCAGCGCGCCGGGCGGGGCCCCGGGGGCGCGTGCTCGTCGGGCTCACCTCGGACCGGATGGCCCGCGCGGGCCGGGAGCGCCCGGTGCTCCCCCATGGGGTGCGGCGGGCTAGCATCGAGTCCTATCTGCGGCGGGCCCACCCCGGTCTGCGGTTCGAGGTCCGGGAGTTGCGCTCGGTCTACGGGCCGGCGGCCCGGGAGGCGATGGATGTGCTGGTGGTGAGCCCGGAGACCCGGCCGGTGGCGGAGGGGCTCAACAGGGCGCGGCGGCGGCGGGGGCTGCGGCCCCTGGAGGTGGTCTTGGTCCCTGCGGTGGCCGCCTACGATGGGAGGCCCATCTCCTCTACCCGCATCCGGGCGGGGGAGATTGACACCGAGGGGCGCCGAATCCGGTGGACGGTTCACTCGACGAGTTTGCCGCGCACTTTGGAGTAGAAGCTGCTCCCGGTCCGCACGAAGAGGGCGGGCCGGGGGCTGCGGGTGACCTCCAGGGGGGCTCGGCGGGGGACCCGGATGTGCTGCTGGCCGTCGAGCACCAGGGTGGCCTCCTTCTCGTTGAGGATGCGCACCGTGATGCGGGTGTCCGCCGGCACCACCGTGGGGCGGGCGGCGAGGGTGAAGGCCGCGAGGGGGACCACGAGGATGGCGTCGAGGCGGGGGTCCACCAGGGGGCCCCCGGCGCTCATGGCGTAGGCGGTGGAGCCCATGGGGGTGGAGAGGACCACCCCGTCGGCCCGCAGCTCGGCCAGTTCTTCTCCCCCGGCGCGGAGGGAGAGGTGGAGCATCTTGGCGGGGCGGCGGGTGAGGAGGACCGCCTCGTTGGCCGCCGGGGGCAGTTCCCGCCCCCCCACGTGGACGGAGAGGCGCATGCGCTCCTCCACCTCGAACCCCTTCAGAATCTCCCGGAGGGCTGGGAGCATCTCCCGGGGGCTGAGGTCGGCCAGGAACCCCATGGCCCCGAGGTTGACCCCGAGGAGGGGGATGGGGCGCCGGAGGCCCCGGAGGGTGCGGAGGATGGTTCCGTCCCCCCCGATGCAGAGGACCAGGTCGGCCCGGAGGGCCTCCGCCCTCTGGACCCGCAGGTGGAACTTCCCGGCCGTCACGGGGTCCCCCACCAGGGCCACGCGTCCCCGGAGGAAGTCCACCACCTCGGCGGTGGCCTCCAGAATCTCCTCGGTGGAGCACTTGGAGACCACTGCAATCCGCTTCGGCACCCGGCGCGACATGGAGTTTCCCTGTGCTATGTAGGGAGAGGGAAAACTATATGTCTATCCTGTCCTTTCCTCCTCCCTTGACCATGGCCATGGAGGACAAGAGGCACGAGAAGGAGGAGTTCGAGGTCTTCGGCCACCCCTATCCTGAGTATTCCCGTATCCAGGTGAAATTGGACCTCACCGACACCATCTACCGGGTCCAGGTGGACGTCGCCAAGCGGGACGGGTTCACCGAGGTGCTCACCGGGGAGTTTCACCCCCAGTATGTCGCCACCAAGGAGGTGGTGAAGAGCTTCATTCCCGCCGGGAAGGTGGGGGAGGGCGAGCCCCGCCTGGTGACCTCGGGGGCCCTCTACTTCACCGACGCGGTCCGCCGGAAGACCATCGAGGTGGCCAAGGGGTTCGGAAAGAAGGAGCCCATGGTGCTGGAGGACAAGTTCAAGCCCCTCTCCGCCCAGAGCCTCGCCCTCTACACCCTGGCCCCCGCCATCTCCGGCCGCCTCTGCCGCTCCCAGGTGATGAAGACCCTGGGCCACCAGCACATCATCGTCTACGACACCAGCGAGGTCTACGCGGTCCTGGTGCGCAACCCCGCACGCCGGGACGAAGACATGTTCCGCTCCACCAGCGAGGAGCTCCCCGTGGGCAACCTCGACCGGGAGCTCCATCCCCCGGTGGAGGTGGTCCACACCAACCTGGTCTCGGCCGAACTCATCGGATACACCCTGGGCAAGCTCCACCCCTACACCATCTCCATCGTCAAGGAGGAACTCCTCGACGGCCCCCAGGCGGTGCCCCGCATCAAGCTCCTCTCCACCGAGAAACTCCCCGGTGACTTCCTCCGCGGGCGCCACGAGGAGAAGGGGGGACGCTCCAAGAAGGAACTCTCCATGGACGAGGGCATGCTCGCCCCCCTGAAGCCATAACAAATCCCTCTTCTCTCTCTTTTCTCGCGCCGAGCATCTTCATCATGGTTGCGCTGATTTCGCTGGCGGTTCTGCTGGGGCTCTCCCTGGCCACCTACGGGGCCCTGACGCGGGCCATCCCCCTGCGGGTCTCCCAGGAGATGTTTCTGGAGATGTATGTGCCCGAGGCGGAGCGGCGCCACCGGAAGTTCACCGCGGCCTTCCTCCTCTTCAAGGCCGCCCTGGTGCTGGGGTTCTTCCGGGCCTACGCGTGGGTCATCGAGAGCATCGAGCGTGTATTCCGGCTCGACGTCGCGGACTCGGCCGACCTCCTGGAGGAGTCCAGCGCGGCCCTCGGGGGGGCCTACGGGCTGCTGCTGGCGGGGACCCTCATCATCCTCCCCTACATCCGCCGGAGGCTCCGGGAGAGGCAACAGGCCAGCGGGAAGAAGGCTTAGCGTTTCCTCGGGGGGGCAGGGGGGAGGGATTCCCGTGCCCCGAGGAACTCCCGGACCAGTTTGGCCCCCAGGAGGGCGGTGACCCCCTGGTCGTGGTCCGGTGTCACCTCGGTGATGTCCAGCCCGGCGAGGCGGGGGGCGAGGTGGACCACCAGGGCCCGCACCAGGCCGGGGGCGAGGCCGAAGGGCTCCGGGTTGCCCACACCGGGGGCGTAGGCGGGGTCGAACACATCCATGTCAATGCTGAGGTAGACTGGGGAGTCTCCGGTGCGGGCGTCCAGGGCCCTCCGCAGCCCCTCCGCGTCCCGGCACTCCTCGGCGGGGAGGAAGGCGAGCCTCTGCCGGCGGGCGTCCTCGTATTCCTCGCGGGCCCCGGAGCGGACCCCCACCACGGTGGCCCGCTCCACCCCCAGGTGCTCGGTGATGCGGCGCACAGTGCAGGCGTGGCTGTTCGGCGTCCCCTGGTAGTCCCGCCGGAAGTCCAGGTGGGCGTCGAGGACCACCGCGTGGACACCCTTGGGCATGGCGCGGGCCGCGGGGCCCGACACGCTGTGCTCCCCTCCGAGGAGGATGGGGATTTTTCCGGCCCCCACAATCTCCTGCTGGGTGGACTGGAGGTCGGAGAAGAGGGGCTCCTCTCCCTCCTCGGGGCTCAGGTCCCCCAGGTCGCACACCGGGACCTCGGCGAGATCCACCCGGTAGGCGTCGAGCCAGGTCTCGTAGTTGTAGGATGCCTCTCGCATCGCCTCCGGGGCCCGGCGGGAGCCCGAGCGGAAGCACTGGGTGGAGTCCCAGGGGGCCCCGTAGAGGACATAGCGCGCGGAGTCGAAATCGGCGTTGGCATCGGCGAAAACGCGATTCCGTGGCTTCATGTTTTTTCCCCGCTCGCTACGCTCGCGGGGAGAAAACATAAAGGTTTTGTGGAATTTTCGCCGAGCATAGCGAGGCAAAATTCCACTGGCGCGCCGAAGGCGCGCCTCTACTTGTCGGAGGAGCGGATGTCGAACTTGATTTTGCCCATGGATTCCATGTAGAAGACCTCCTGGCCCGGGGCGAGCTTCGCCTGGAGGTCGGGGGGGATTTTGAGGTCGAAGTTGCTGTAGTCGCTCATGTTCATGATTTGGGCCATGTCCCCGTTGATGGAGAGAATCTGCCCGGTCTTGCGCTCCACGATGGGGATGTAGATTTTGGTGTCCACGGGGGCGACCATGCTGCGGCGCTGGCCGTCGAAGAGGCCCACGGCGTCCACCCGCAGCTTGGCGGCCCCGTGCTTCCCCGGCTTGGAGTGGGCGGTGCTCATCACCACGCAGGGCTCCTCGTCAATGATGATGTACTTCCCCTCCTTGATGACCTTCATCTCGGCCTGTTCCTTCATGGCTTGGGAGAGGCAACGCAACCCGGGTTTAAAGCCTTTTTTCTCCATTGAGAAAGCCTTTTGAGGTCCGGGTCGTCCTGTCCCACGCATGCCCGCGAAGCCATCCGTGCGCCGCCACCCTGCCACCCGTCCCCTGGAGGTGGGCCGGAAGTCGGTCTCCGCCCTTCTCCGGGAGATGTCCCATACGGGGTTCCAGGGGAGGAGCCTGGGGGACTCGGTGGACCTCTGGGAGGCCATGTACCGGGAGAAGGACTGCACCATCTTCCTGGGGCTGACCGGGGCCATGGTCCCCGCGGGGATGCGGCGGGTCCTCGCCCACCTCATCCGCGCGCGGCTGGTGGATTGTGTGGTCTCCACGGGGGCCAACCTGTTCCACGATGCCCACGAGTACCTGGGGCGCCACCACTACCAGTGCACCCCCGACGAGGACGACGCGGCCCTCCAGCGGAAGCACCTGGACCGGATGTACGACGTGATGGCCTCGGAGGACGAGTTCCGCGACCTGGACGAGCGCATCGTGGGGTTCGCGGAGACCCTGTCCCCCGCCACCATGTCCTCCCGGGAGTTCTTCCGCAGGTGGGGGGCCCACTTGGCCGGGGGGAGGAGGGGCCGGAGGGAGGACTCCCTGGTGGTCACCGCATGGAGGGAGGGGGTCCCGGTGTTCTGTCCCGCCATCGGGGACAGCGGCTACGGGATTGCCCTCGCCGCGGCCCGCCGCCGCCGGGGGGTGGACCTGGTCATTGACCAGCTCGCCGACGTGGTGGAGTGCACCGAGATGGTGATGCAGAGCGGCCGGACCGGGGTGGTCATCATCGGCGGGGGGGTCCCCCGGAACTTCATCCAGCAGACGGAGGTCATCGCCGACATCCATGAGCCGGGGCGGCAGCACGGCCACTCCTATGGATTGCAGTTCACCACCGACACCCCCCAGTTCGGGGGGCTCTCGGGTTCCACCTTCCAGGAGGCGGTCTCCTGGGGCAAATATCTCCCCCGGGGGCGGATGCTCCAGGTGTTCGCGGATGCCACCATCGCCCTCCCCCTGGTGGCCCACGCCCTCCACGAACGGCTGGGCCGGGTCCCCCGCAGGCGGGTTCCGCTCCCCGCTTCGTGGAACAAACTTTAAGTGGGGTCCCGCCAACCTACAGCCCCTATGGCCCGAATGCACACCCGCCACCGGGGGAGTTCCAGCTCCAAGAGGCCCTACCGTCCCGCCGCGGCGGGCCAGACGATGATGGCCCCCGGCTGGGTCTCCATGACCGGGGAGGAGGCGGAGCGCCTGGTCCTCCAGTTGCAGGACCAGGGGCTGACGGAGTCCCGCATCGGCATGGTCCTGCGGGACCGCTTCGGGGTCCCCAGTGTGCGGATGGTGTCGGGCAAGCGCATGGATGGAATCCTGAAGGCCCACGGGAAGGCCCCCAGCCTGCCGGAGGACCTGGCGGCCCTCCTGGTGCGGGCGGTGAGCCTCCACAAGCACCTGGAGGTCTACAAGAACGACATCCACAACCGGCGGAACCTCCACCGGGTGGAGGCCAAAATCCAGCGCCTCGTGAAATACTACCAGCGGGAGGAGCGACTCCCCCTGGACTGGAAGTACTCCCGGGAGACGGCCGAGGTCGCCCTCGCCCGCTGAGGCTCTCCGGGGTGTCGTGGTCATGCTGGAGCGCCTGGAGCCCCTGGTGCGGCGGGCCGTGGAGGCGGTGCGGGGCCACTCCCATGTGCGGGTGGTGGCCCACCATGACGCCGACGGCATCACCGGGGCCGGGGTGGTCTGCCACGCCCTCTCCCGGGCCTCCATCCCATTCCAGGCCTCCATCGTGAGCCGCCTCGACGGGGCCCTGGTGGAGGAACTGCAGGGGGAGGAGCTGGTTCTCTTCTGCGACATGGGCTCGGCCCAGTCGGGGGTCCTCTCCGGGCTGCGCACCGACCTGGTGGTCCTGGACCACCACCCCATCGTGGGGGAGCCGGTGGGGGTGCTGGTGAACCCCTGGCGGGTGGGCATTGACGGAACCTACGACCTCTCCACCAGCGGGGTGGCCTATGCCTTCGCCCGGCAGATGGCCGATGGAAAGAGGGGGGACAACACCGACCTGGCGGGGCTCGCCCTGGCGGGGGCCATCTGCGACAAGCAGTGGGCCCAGGGGGCCAATGCAGACATCCTCCGGGAGGGGGTCCGCTCGGGCTCCATCACCACCCGCACCGGCCTCCGCATCGCCGCCGACCGGGGGACCACCCTCGAGGAGGCATTCCTCTACTCCGTGGAGCCCTACCTGGACTTCAGCGGGGACCCGGCGGCCATCCGGGGTTTCCTCGGCTCCATCGGACTCCGCCCGGAGATGGAGCTCCGCGGCCTCGACCGGGAGTCCCTCCGGCGCCTCTCCTCGGCCCTCCACCTCAAGCTGCTCCCCCACGCTCCCCGGGAGGTCCTCGATGGGCTGGTGGGGGATGTCTACGACCTCAACCGGGAGGCGGTGGTGGACGCCATGACCTTCACCGGCCTGGTGAACGCCGCGGGCTACACGGGCCGCTCGGGGCTGGTCCTCTCCCTCTGCCTCCGGGACGCCAGCGTGGTGGAGGAGTCCCATCGCCTCTACCGGGACTACCAGCGGACCCTGATGGGCCATCTGCGGGAGGTGGCCCGGGGCTCCCGGACCCTGGAGCACATCCGCTACTATGTCTCCGGGAGCCCCAATGTGAGCGGGGCCATCTCCACCACGGTGATGCGCTACCTCTTCACCGACCGCCCCTTCCTGGCGGTCCACCCCCTCCCCGACATGGTGAAGATATCGGCGCGGGGGACCCGGGAGATGGTGGCCCGGGGCCTCGACCTCTCCGCCGCCCTCCGGGAGTCCAGCCAGGCCCTCGGGGGAATGGGCGGGGGCCACAACATCGCCAGCGGGGCCGGCATCCCCCCGGGGAGCGAAGAGGAGTTCCTCCGGCGGGTAGACCAGATGGTGGGGGAACAGTTGTCGAAGAAGCCATGACCCGGATTCGGGCCGAGGTCCAGGTTCATCACCCGCGGGCAGGGGACTTGGCCCGGGCCCTGGAGGCCGACAACCTCCCGGGGATGCGGATGGAGGCCCGGGGGGACACCCTGGTGTTCAGCCTCGAAAGCGGGCGGGTGGGGAGCCTTTTGGCCTCGGTGGACGACTGGCTGGCGAACGCGCGGGCGGCCGCGGAGACCCTTGGGCTTCGCCCAAATCCCCCGGCTTCTTCGAACCCGGGGGAACTCGAAGCCGGCTCTCCAGGTCCGCGAGGGCGTCGTAGTAGGTGAGGAACCCCTCCAGGGCGGTGGAGAAGGGGCGGAAGTAGGCGTGGACCTCCCCGGGGCCCCCGCCTTCGGTGTAGAGGTGGTGGAGGTGGTCGCTGGTCTGGAGCATCCTCCAGCGCCGCAGGAGGTCCTCCCGGTCGGCCCCCCGGTAGCCGGCCATCCTCTCCCCCAGCCCTTCGAGGCGCTGGAAGCAGATGCGCTGGAAGTCGTTGCCCAGCCAGCAGGAGGTGTCCCGGGAGAGGTCGGCCCAGGAGGTGGTGGCCATGGGGTCCACCGAGACCTCCCCCGCCGGGGGGTTCCGCTCGACGGCCTCGCTGGGGGTGGCGAATCCCAGGTGGCCATGTTTCAGGACCTCGCCGGGGAGCCAGCGGAGAAAGTCGCGGATGCCGGTCTCGGGCCAGTGGTGCTCCCCGAAGGTCTCGTAGTCCATGAACAGCACAACCACCGGCCCCGGGGCCTGGGAGAGCCAGGAGGCATACTTGTCGGCGGTGAGGGGCCACTCCTCCCAGGAGCGCGAGGAGAACCGGAACCCCACGTCGTCGGTGAGGCGGTAGTGCCGCAGGAGGGTGGCGATGCGGCGCCCCGGGGGACGATAGACATAGGTGGGGCTCCTCCACCCCAGCACCCTCTCCACCCCCTCGGCGAAGATGGCCCGGAACCCCATCTCCTCCGCCAGCCCCGCGATGCGGTCATTGTAGAGGAGCTCGGTGTTCTCGAAGACCCGGGGCTCCACCCCCAGGCGCTCCCGGACGGCATGGCGGTGCATCTCCACCTGCTCCCGGAACTCCCCGGGGTCGGCGAAGAGGGAGGAGAGGCTGTGGTAGTAGGTCTGGGCGAGGAACTCGGCCCCCCGGGACCTGGCCAGGGAGCGGAAGAGGTCCAGCAAATCGGGGCGGTACTCCTCCGCCTGCTCCATCCATGTCCCCGAGAGGCTGAAGGCCACCCGGAAGCCCCGGTGCTCCTTCACCAGGTCGAGGAGGAGCCGGGTGGTGGGCTCATAGCACTTCCGGGCCACCCGCTCGAAGATGGCCCGGTTCGTGTCGTGGTCGAACCCCGGCGGGCGGCCGGGCCGCAGCCGGAAGGGCTGATGGACCTCGAAGACCAGGACGATGTCGGTCATTTCAAGTGGTAGAAGGGGGAGACTCACAATAAAGGTATGGAGGACGACTTCGAGCCCGCGCCCCCCACCCCCCGGGGGACCCGCCGGCTCTGCCCGGTGTGCGGCGGCGACGACCTCCACTACTTCCTCGGCGGATACGAGGGGACCACCCGCTACCAGTGCAAGGGATGCGACTACGTGGGGCCGTATGTCATCGAGGGGGACGAGGAAACCGCCCGGGTCCTGCGGGAGCAGTATGCCCAGCGGCGGGGTTAGGCTCCCCCCGCCTTGTTCTTCTTGCCCCCTCGGGCGAGCCGGCTGAGGTCCACCCGGAGCAATCCGTAGATGAGGAGGATGACGAGGAGGATGGTGGCCACGCCGGAGTGCCAAGACTCCTCGGGGCCCAGGAGGCGGAGGAGGTCGCGGCCGTAGAGGTAGGCCCCGTAGGCGATGCCTTGGAGGAGGAGGAATTTGCCGAGGTACATGGAGAGGATGGCGTAGCGGAAGCGGAAGCCCGCCATGCCCGCCGGTATCATCACCACCTTGTCGGGGAGGGGGGTGATGGCCATGAAGAATATGAGGAAGTAGGCGAGGCGGGGGCGGGCGTTGACCATGCCCTGCAGTTGCCGGGCCTTCTCGCTGTCCGTTGCCAGCCGGCGGATGCCGACGCCGATGAGGTAGCCCACGCTCTCCCCCAGCAGGGCCCCGATGGAGGCCACCGCCGCCACGAAGGCGGGGAAGAGGGGGCTGGGGGCGTTCTCCGAGAGGAAGAACACTGCCAGGATGTAGGGGCTGGGGAACGGGGAGAGGTTGCCGAGCATGGTGATGCCCACGGTGATGAGGAGGGCCACGGGGAGGGACTGGTCCCGGGCGCTCTCGGTCCACTCCCTCCACTGGCCCAGGCTGAGGAGCCGCCCCGCCTCCGGGTTTGCCCAGAGGTAGGCGGAGAGCAGGGCCACCAGAAGGAGGGAGACCAGCAGGATGAGGTCGATTTTCTTCATCGCCCCTCCTCCCCCGGGGGCGGGGGCTTCTCCCGGGTGTGGGCCCTCCAGCCGCCGAGGGCCGCCTCCAGCATCCGGCGGCGCTCATCGGCCCCGATTCCGGGGACCATCTTCTGGGGGACCGGGGGGAGCCCTTTGGCGGCCGATGGCGGGGCGTCCATCCCCCGGGTGAGGAGGTTGGCCCCGGCGATGGCGAGGATGAAGGAGAGAATGATGATGGCGAATACCATGTCCGACATCATGGTGGCCACTTGGGGGGAGATGATGTCCGGGTGGCGGGAGCCGAAGGAGAGGAGGATGGTGGCCACCACCGCGGTGGAGAGCCCCTTGGGCATGAGGATGGTCATCAGGGCCCGGCTCTCCCGGAGGGGGCTCCCCGCTGTGCAGAGGAGGACCGCCAGGTAGCGGGAGGCCAGGAGGACCAGGGTCAGCACGGCCCCATAGGCGAGGACCCAGGGGGAGGAGACCGCGGCCAGGGCCCCGACGAAGACGAAGAAGAAAGAGCGCACCAGGAAGGTGGCCTCCGAGTGGTAGGCCCGGATGGCGGGCTCCAGCTCCCCGGGACCCGCGTGTTTGGCCGCCGTCGCCTCGGAAGGCGACGACAATACCGGGGCCGGGGCCCGTCCCAGCCGCCGGAGGACCCCGGCGGGGTTCCCCAGGACCAGCCCGAATGCGAGGACCCCCACGGGGCCGCTGCCCCCCGTAATCTCGGAGGCGCTGTAGATGATGAATGCCGTGGCCAGGGTGAGCATGTAGGAGTAGGGCTGGCCGCGCACCCGCTCCAGGGCCAGCCACGCCGCGACTCCCCCCATCACCCCCAGGGCGGCCCCCAGGGAGAACTGGCCGAAGAGGGTCTGGAGGAAGGAGCCGACGGAGGGCCCCCCGACGACGAGGGAGTCCAGGACCGCGAAGACCATCAGGATGGCGAGGACATCGTTGATGGAGGTCTCGAAGACGATGGCCGCCGAGGCGTCCTCCCGGATGGGGAGCTGGCGGGAGAGGGCGATGACAACGATGGTGCCGGTGGGGGCCACGGCGAGGCCGAAGAGGAACCCCACCATGGGGTCCCAGGAGAAGAGGAGGACCCCCGCCAGGGCGGAGGCCGCCGCCGCGAAGAGGACCGCCACCACCGCCAGGAGGACCCCCCGGGGCCCCCCCCGGGAGACCTCCCCGGGGTTCATCGTCAGGCCACCCTCCAAGAGGATGACCACCAGGGCCACCGCCGTGACCAGGGGCGACGCCTGGAGGAGCACCCCCCGGTCGAGGAGCCCCAGAATCGGGCCCAAGAGCACCCCGAGGAGGAGCAGGAAGATGATGTCCGGGGCCCCCGCGCGGCGGAAGCGGTAGTTCACCGCGAATGCCAGGACGATGATGGCCCCCCCCAGAAGGAGGAGCCAGGCGGGAGGCGGGACGGCCATCACCCCTCATAGGGGGGCTGGCCGGTAATCAAGGATTCTGGGTCTCTCGCGATGACACCACCCCTGCGAGAATCCGGGCGTAGGCGGGCCGGGCCACCCCCACGCCGATGGCGAGCCCCAGGAGGGTCACGAATGCGAACCCCGAGAGGGCGCCGAACCCGAAGAAGGCGAGGGGCACCATGGCCGCGGCGGTGGTGGCCGCCGCCCTGAAGATGGTCCGCAGGGCCCCCCGGATCGCCTCCCGGATGGAGGCCGCCGTGGGGAGCCCGCCGCTCCGCCCGATTTCGTCGGTGATGATGATGAGGTGGTCCACCCCGGTCCCCAGAACCACGATGATGCCCGCGAGGCTCGCCAGGTCCATCTGCCACCGGATGGCCGCCGCGAACCCCAGCAGGAGGAGTGCCTCCGAGGCCGAGGTGAGGACCATGGGGACCGCGATGCGCGGGTCGCGGTAGCGGAGGAGGGCCACCAGGGCCACCGCCCCCAGCCCCAGGGCCATCGCCTGGAACACCTGCTCCTTGAACCGGGCCCCCAGGGTGGGGGGGACCTGGCCCGAGCCCGACACCTCCAGGCTCACCGGGAGCGCCCCCGCGCTCAGGTGGATGTAGAGCTCCCGGGCCCGCTCCCGGGCCGCCTCCCCTGTCCCGGTGATGGCGATGGCGCGATCCGAGGGACTCGACTGGATGGAGCGGGCCAGGTCCGGCGACAGGGGGGCCGAGTAGAGGACCTCCCCATCGAGAAGCATGATGACCTCATGCTCCCCGGGCCTCTCCACCGCCCCCAGCCGGAGGGCGGCGTCGCGCAGCGCATCGGCCCCCTTCCGGCTCAACCGCAGGAAGACCCCCCACACCCCGCCCCCCGGGGTCTCCTCGTCGGGGTAGGCGTTCACGATGTCGGCGCTGTCCAGAACGAAGACGCTCCGGTTCCCCTCCGCCTGCATCCGCATCTCGAACCTCCCCGGCGTCCCCACCATCCGCCTGGCCCCCGCCAGGTCCACCCCCGCCAGCTCCACCAGGACGCGGTCATCCCCCACGGCCCGCGTCACAATCCCCTTGAACCCCACCCGGTCCAATTTCCGGTCGAGGACCCGCTTGGCTCCATCCAGGGTCTCCCGGGTCACCCCCGGGGTGAAGGAGACCACCCGGCCCCCCGCCCCCAGGGCCTGCTCCACCTCCTCCCGCGCCACCCCCCGCCGCACCTCATAGACCTCCCTCCCCCCATGCCGCGCGGGGACCACATGGGCCTCCCCCAGACCCCCGCTCAGCATCGAGGCCACCTCCTCCCGCGAGGGGATACCCGCCACCCCCCGGGCCGGCTCCACCTCCACCAGGGCCCCCTGCAACTGGAGCAGCAGCCAGGAGCCCCCCTCCAACTCCAGGCCGTAGCGAAGAGCAGTCTCCCCCGACGGGGTGGGACGGATGGCCGCCACCGAGGCCACCACCAGCACCAAGAGCAGGAGGACCCGAGGGCTCCCCAGCACACCCTTCCTCATGTCCCCCTCGACCCCCTGCCCCGCATCGGCCTCTCCACCTCCGGCTCCCCCCGGGGCCTCCCCAGGTACCACACCAGAATCCCCGTGTTCAGCATCCAGGTGTTCACCAGGTCCGCCAGCAGCCCCACGATGAGCACCAGGGAGATGTCCCGCAGGATGGCGATGGCCGAGAGGGTGGAGACCCCGAGGAGGACCGCGAGGACCGCCAGGGTCGTCCCCGCCATGGTCAACCCCGTCGCCCGCGCCCGGCGCACCTCCTCCCCCAATGTGAGGGAGACCGGGGACTCCGGGGCCGGCGACCTCCGCCTCCCCCTTCTCCCCGGCTCCGCCGGCCCACCGGGGACAGCGGCCACCGGGAGGCCCCCGGGTCCACGCAGCAGCCGGTTCGTGAGAAGGATGTCGGTGTCCACACTGTATCCGATGAGCATCACCAGGGCCACCAGGGTCCCGAAGGAGAGCTCGGTCCCCGAGAGACGCATGAATGCCATGGCCGCGGCCATGTCGGCGGCCGCCGATAGCACCACCGCCAGGGCGGGGACCAGCCTCCGGAAGGAGGCCACCACTACCAGTGCCATCAGGAGGAAGGAGACCAGCACCAGGGAGACAGTCTGCTCCTGGAGCCCCCGCCCCATCACCTCCCCCATCTGCTGGATGTGGGCCTCCCCGTAGTCCCGGCCCAGCACCTCCGTCAACTCCTGCTGCCGCCCGGCCTCCATGGGGCCGAACTGCAGGAGCCTCCGGCCCCCCGCATCCCGCACCCCGAGCAGGGGAAACCCGGCGAACCGCCCCTCCAGGGTCGCCGGGGACTCATTCGTGGAGACGGTGGCCACCGTCCCCCCCTGGAACTCGAACCCCAGCCGGAAAGGGCCTCCCGTGGTGGCCACAGAGTGGAGGATGACCCCCGCGCACACCAGGAGAAGCAGGAGCGGGGGGAGGATGAGGCGGCGGGGGCTCAAATCCGGGGAGAGGTCGGCCATGGATGTTGGTTCCCAGAGAGCCCGCGCTCTCCCCCATAAGAATATTTAGGTCCCCGCGGAGATGGGGGACCACCCATGCTCTGGCTCCTCCCCTTCCTGGCGGTGATTTTGGCAGGCCAATTCCTCTACCTTCGGAAGAGGGACCCCCGCTTCCGCCCCCGCCGGGCGGCGATGCTGGCCGCAGTCCCCGCCGGGAGCCTCCCCTCCAACCCAGTCTCCTACCTCTGGCCCTTCCCCGCGGTCATCGGCTCCGCCTTCGCCATCGGCTGGGCGGCGGAGGTGGCACAGTTCATCCTCAGCCAGGGGTTCGCCCTCGCCATCCTCGCCTGGCTCCAGGTGCTCCCCGAGTTCGCCGTGGAGGGGGCCATCGCCTGGAGGGCCGCCCACGACCCCGAGGCCATCCACCTGGTCACCGCCAACTTCACCGGCGCCAACCGCATCCTCATCGGCGTCGGCTGGCCCCTCATCTTCTTCACCGCCTGGGCATTCGCCCGCCGCCGGGGCGAAGCCTACAGGGAGGTCTCCCTCCGCCCCGACCACTCCATCGAGGTGGTCGCCCTCCTGGTGCCCACACTCTACTTCGTGGCCATCTACCTGAAGGGCACGCTGACCCTGGTGGACACCGCAATCCTCACCGGCCTCTACGGGTTCTACCTGTGGCTACTCAACCGGCTCCCCCCGGAGGAGGAATCGGAGAAGGAACACATCGGGAAAATCCCCCGGGAGGTCCTCCGGCGCTCCCGCAGGGTCCAGGTCCTCTTCGCCGTGGGGGTCTTCCTCGCCGGGGGGATTGTCCTCTACTACTCGGCGGAGCCCTTCCTGGCGGCCATGCTCGCCATCGCCCTCTCCCTCGGCTTCTCCGAGTTCCTCTTCATCCAGTGGTTCGCCCCCTTCCTCTCCGAGTTCCCGGAGAAGGTCACCTCCTTCCGCTGGGCCACCTCCATCCGCCTGGCCCCCATGGCCCTGATGAACATGATCTCCAGCAAAGTCAACCAGTGGACCGCCCTCGTGGCCATGATACCCATCGTCTACGTGGCGGGCCTGGGGCGCATCGAGGACATCCCCCTGGGGGACATCCACGGCCTCCAGAGGGTGGAAATCCTGCTCACCATCGCCCAGAGCATCTACGCCGTCGCCCTCCTCCTCAAGATGCGCTTCACCCGCCTCGACGCCCTCCTCCTCTTCGCCTTCTGGCTCTTCCAGTTCCTCGAGCCCGGCCTCCGCGAGGAGATGGTCCTCGTCTACCTGGCCGTGGCCCTCGCGACGGTGGTCCTCCACCGCAAAGAACTGCGAGCCCTCCGCGACTTCCGCCAGACCCTGCGGACCTCCCGGGAGCAGAAGAAAAAGACACCCGCCTGACCACCCTCGGGCCGAGGCGTGGCAAAAAGTTTCGACTTCCTGAATACATCAAGCCGTTTTCTTTCCCGGGCGGGTCCGTCGGGAGCCGCCCGGCGAGCGGACGAAGTCCGCGAGTTTTTCCGAATAAAATCGCTTTTCTTTCTTTTGCAGGCGGGATTCGCGTTTTGCGAAGCACAACGCGAAGCCCGCCGTTAGCGCGGCCCGCAGGCCGCGCGTGGCAAAAGAAAGAAAAGGGATTTACTCGTCCCCGGCCTCTGCCTTCGCCTTCTTCGCCCGCTCCTTCGCGTTGTATCCGGTGGCCCTCTCCAGGAACTGGTTGTAGCGGGTGATGGTCTCCTTCATGGCCTCCTTCGGGCACGCGGGGTTGGACTTCGACTCCACGCAGAGCCGCTTGTTCTCCACCCACACCTCCAGCCGCTCCAGGGAGCCATGCTTCACCACCAGGCGGCCCCCCTCCTGCCCCGGGGCCGCCCCGAAGCACTCCTGCAATGCCTGGGCGACACGCTGGAGGTCCGGCGCAACCCCGCGCCTGAACGGGTAGTCCCGCATGGTGTTTTTTCCTCGCTACGCTCGGAAAAAACATAAAGGTTGTTCTGGACGAGTGCTCGGCAGCCCCCCGTTTTATGAAATTTTTGCCGAGCGCAGCGAGGCAAAAATTTCAAATGAGCCAGACGAGGGCCGAGACGCAGGCCCCGTAGTTGTCCATGGGGATGGAGAGCTCCTCGATGCGGTAGCGGATGGGGAGAAGCTTGATGCCCCGCAGTTTCGCCATCTCCTCCATCTTCCACTGGAGAATCTGCTTCATGGCCCGGGCGTTCATGTGGCCGTGTCCCTCCGCCACATAGCCCCCCTGGCCGTCGGCCCGGAAGGCATAGGAGATGCCCGAGGAGATGGTCTCCCCCTCCGAGCCCCGCGTCTGGGCCAGCACCGTGTGGGTGATGGCCCCCATCGGGAGTTTCACCCGCGGGACTTGCTTGGACCCGATGGGCAGCACGCTGGAGACATCCACCAGGTTCTGCTCCGCAATCCCCGCGTTCAGGAGGGCCCGGTCGAAGGCGTTCAGGTCGGTGACCTGGCTGATGGCCCGCCCGGAGGTCACGAAAAACCGCTGGGGAATCATGGGTAGCAGAACCTACACGGAATTCTTGATATAAACCTTATTATGAGGGAAGGGCCCACCGTGTCTCCAGGGGAGAGACCATGGCCGAGACCACCCTTGTTCCGCCGGCGCCCGCCCCGGTCCCCGCGCCCGCGGCTCCGGTCGGCGCGGCGGCTCCGCCTCCGCCGGCCTTCGCGGTGGCCCTGGTGAACGGGGGCCCGGTGAAGCGCCAGGGGGCGCGGCCCGAGGAGTTCAGGGACATCCTGGAGCAGTCCTCGCTGGCCTGGGTGGATTTTACCCTGGGGGACATGGGGGTGGAGGCCCCGGAGATTGCGGGGGCCATGGGGTTCAGCCAGAGTCTGGTCACCCAGTTGCTGTCGAACCGCTTCTCGGGCTACGAGGACCTGGAGACCGAGCTGGGCATCCTGGTGCCCGTCATCCGGGTGGAGAAGCTGGATGTGCGGGTCTATCGCCTGCTCTTCCTGGTGCGGCGGGGGGTCATCGTCACCCTGCATCCCCCGGAGGTGGTCCGGATGGGGCGGTTCTACCGCTATGCGGATGTCTACATGCGGAAAATCAAGGGGGACCTCTCGGTGAACGACAAGGTGAGTGCATTCCTCACCCGTCTCATTGACGAGAACAACAACGGGAACTTCAACGGCCTGCGGAAAATCGAGGAGGAGGGGGATGAAATCGGGAAGTTCCTCCTGGACCCCCAGTCCCCGCGGGGCCGGCTGGCGGAGGACATCTACAACATGAAGCACGCCCTCATCACCTACCTGAACATCCTGTGGGCCAGCCTGGACGTGGTGAACGACCTGCGCTACGGGGACGCGGAGCTCATCACCGACAACCCGAAGTTGCTGGCGCGTATCGGGGTGGCGGGGGACGACATCAACCGCCAGATTGCATTGAGCGAGCATATGTCGGAGGTGCTAGCCTCGGGGCTGGAGGTCCTCCAGACCATCTACAACAACCAGCTCACCACGCTGAACAACCGCCTCACGTCGGTGACCACCTGGCTCGCCATCCTGGCCACCGCCGTGATGGTCCCGAATACCCTCGCCACCGTGCTGGGGAGCCCCGCTTTCGGCCTCGGGGCTGCCGACCGGGGGTGGTTCCTGGGGCTGGTGGCGGTCTCCACTCTCCTCTCCGCGGTGGCGGTCTTCGCGGTCATCCGGTGGCGCGGCGGGCTGCCGAGAATCGGGACCTGATGTTCTCGCCGAGACTCACAGCAGGTGGTAGAGGGTGGTGCGCTGTCGGGGGATTCGCCCGGCGCTGCGGATGAGCTCGTCGAACTGGCGGGGGTGGAAGACGACTCCAAAGGAGGCCCCGGCGGCGCGGGAGATGTTCTCCTCCATGAGGGTGCCCCCCAGGTCGTTGGCGCCGACCTGCAGGGTCTCGCGGGCCCCCCCGGGGCCCATCTTCACCCAGGAGGCCTGGATGTTGGGGATGAACCCGTGGAGGAGGACGCGGCTGAGGGCGTGGACCCGGCGGTTGGTCTCCAGGTCCGGCGACTTGCAGCCGCGGTCGGCCAGGGGGTTGTTTTCGTCGAGGTATGGGAGGGGGACGAACTCGGTGATGCCCCGGGTCTCCCGCTGGATTTCGCGGATGCGGAGGAGGTGGTCCACCCGGTCCTCCCAGCCGTCGAGGTGGCCGTACATCATGGTGCTGGTGCTGGGGATGCCGAGGCGGTGTGCGGTCTGGATGACGCGGGCCCACTCCTCGGCCACCAGCTTGTCGGGGCATATCTGCTGGCGAATGCGGGGGGCGAAGATTTCGGCGGCGGTCCCCGGGATGGAGCCCAATCCGGCCCGCTTCAGTTCCCGGAGGGCCTCCTCCGCCCCCACATGGCTGTTGGTGCACATGTGGACAATCTCCTCCGGGGAGAAGGCGTGGAGGTGGAGCCGGGGCCCCTCCTCCCGGATGACCGTCAGGAGATGGGCGTAGTCTTCCACCTTGAAGCCCGGGTAGAGGCCCCCCTGCATGCAGATTTCGGTGGCCCCGTAGTCGAGGGCCTCCCGGACCCGCTGGCGGATTTCCTCCTCGGTGCGGAAGTATGGGGTCTCCCGGGAGAAGGCGCAGAAGTGGCAGGAGCCGATGCACATGTTGGTGAAGTTCAGGTTCCGGTTGACCACGTAGGTCACCGTGTCTCCCTTCACCCGGGCCCGCAGTTCGTCGGCGAGGGCGTAGAGCCGCGGGGTGTCATCGAGGAGGCGAAGGCCGTCCTTCAGGGTGGTCTCCCCTCGCTGGACCCGGTCGAGGAGGTCATCCCAGGAGTCCCTCTCCCCCGGGGCCGGGGAGGGATGCGAGGGGGGCAGGATGGCGGCCATCAGCTCCTCCCAGGTATGGAGGGCCGGGGGCCGGAGGGGTAGAGGGGGAGGGTGTTGTCGCCGGGGGTCTCCGCGGGGGTGCGGCGGAAGCCCTCCTCGTCGGCCAGGGGCTCCAGCGCCTCGGCCACCGCGGAGGAATACCAGCCCATCTGCACGTAGCGGGGGTAGATGGGGAGGCGCTCCCGGAGGTGGGCGGGGCGGATGCGCCTGCACAGTTCCTCCACCCTGGGCCAGGGGGCCTCCGGGTTGATGTAGTCGAGGGTGCGGGTGGAGATGCCCCCCAGGTCGTTGGCCCCCTCGAACACCAGTTCGGGGGAGGCCAGGTTCGGGGGCACTTGGAGGGCCACCTCCGGGGGCAGGATGCGGCGGGCCATCCGGAGGGTCTCCCGCACCATGGTCTCCTCGGCCCGGGGGTGTCCCCGCATGGGGGTGTCCTCCTTGGGCCAGAAGGGCTGGAGGATGACCTCCTGGATGTGCCCATACCGGCGGTGGACCCGGGCGATGGCCTCCAGGCTGGCCCGCCGCTGGGCGGGGGTCTCCCCGATGCCCATGAGGATGCCGGTGGTGAAGGGGATGCGGAGCCGCCCCGCGTCCTCCATCACCCGGAGGCGCAGCCGGGGGTCCTTGCTGGGGGAGTGGGCGTGGCATTCCAGGGGCGCGGCGCACTCCAGCATCAATCCCAGGGAGGCGTTGACCTCCCGTAGCCTCCGGAGCTCGTCGAGGGTGAGGACCCCCAGGTTGGAGTGGGGGAGGAGCCCGTGCTCCAGGGCCAGGCGGCCGAGGGACACCGCGTAGTCCACCAGGGAATCGTATCCCAGCTTCCGGAGCCTCTCGCGGAACACGGGGTTCTCCTCGGGGCTCTGCCCGGTGACGAAGAGGGCCTCCGAGGCCCCGCCGGGGTCCCGGAGGACGCGGGCCACCATCTCCGGGGTCATCAGCGACCCGGGGTCCCCCGGGTCGCTGCGGAAGGTGCAGTAGGTGCAGCGGTCCCGGCAGGCGGTGGTGGCCGGGATGAAGAGGTTCCTGGAGAAACTCACCACCCCGGGAAATGGCTGCCTATCCATCGGCTCATAGAGCAACGCAAAAATGGATAAATGTGCCCCTCCAAACCCCGTTTCTCTCTCCTTCTCCGTCCCCCTGTGGGGGCTCGAAAAAGAAAAACCCGTGGAAAGGTTTATAAGCGGTTTCCCTATAAGCGCCAACGATGGCCAAGAAGGAACAGAACGATTTGGCAGGCCTTCTCGAGCGGTTGCTGGGTACGCGGAGTGTTCTCACCGTTGACCTGGACAATGTTGGGATGGTCCTCGGAGACAGGAAGTTCTCCTTCTCCGGGAAACTGACCCTGGGCCCCGTGGTCCTGGGAAAGGCCAAGTCCTCCAAGAAGAAGTAGCGGTTCGCCCGAGCCAATCTATTTGAGGGTCGAGGGGAACCTCTCCCTCCATGTCCGTGTCTCCTCCGGCGGGTGCGCCGCTCCTGGTGACCTGCGGCCTCCCCTACGCCAACGGGCCGTGCCACGTGGGCCACCTGCGCACCTATGTCCCCGGGGACGTCTATGTGCGGATGCTCCGCAAGATGGGGGAGAGGCCCGTTTTTGTCTGCGGCTCGGACACCCACGGGACCCCCATCCTGGTGAACGCGGAGGAATTGGGCGTTCCCCCCCGGGAGCTGGTGGAGCGCTATCATCGGCACTTCGAGGAGACCTTCGCGGCCCTCTCCATCCGGTTTGACGTCTTCGGCTCCACCGACTCCCCGGAGAACCACCGGCGCACCGCCGAGGTGGTGGAGGTCCTGCGGGAGCGGGGCCACATCTACCCGCGGACCATCGAGTTGGCCCACTGCCCCAAGTGCAACCGCTTCCTCCCCGACCGCTACGTGGAGGGCATCTGCCCCCACTGCGGCTCCCCCGCGCGGGGGGACGAGTGCGACCTGGGGTGCCGCCGCCACCTGGAGCCCGGGGAAATCAAGGACCCGCGGTGCCGGCTCTGCGGCTCCCCCGCCCGGCCCCGGCCCCAGGAGCACTACTTCTTCCGCCTCTCCCGGTTCCGCGACTTCCTCCTCGACTACCTGGAGAAACTCGAGGGGACCCCCAACGCCCGCCACTATGCCCGGGAGTGGGTCCAGAAGGAACTGCGGGACTGGTGCATCACCCGCAACCTCGAGTGGGGGGTCAAGTTCCCGGGGAGCGACCTGGTGGTCTACGTGTGGGTGGACGCCCCCATCGGCTACATCGCCTTCACCCCCGCGTGGGAGAGCGTGTGGAAAAAGCCCTCTCGCATCGTCCACTTCATCGGGGGGGACATCGTCTACCACCACTGCATCTTCTGGCCCGCCCTGCTTCAGGGGGCCGGCTACACCCTCCCCCGGGCGGTGGTGGCCTCGGGGATGCTCACCATCGAGGGAAACAAGTTCTCCAAGAGCCGGGGCTACGTGGTGTGGGTGAAGGACGACTACCTGGACCGGGGACTCCACCCCGACCTCCTCCGCTACTACCTCACCGCCACCACCAGCCACACCCGCGAGCTCGACTTCTCCTGGCGGCTCTTCCAGGAGAAGGTGAACAACGAGCTGGTGGCCATCCTGGGGAACTTCGCCCACCGCACCCTCTCCTTCACCCAGCGGAACTTCGGCCGCGTCCCCGGGGAGCCGGTGGAGCCCGGGGTGGCGGAGAAGATGGAGCAGGCCCGGGGGGAGGTCCTCCAGGCGGTGCGGGACTACGAGTTCAAGAAGATGGTGGACGGCGCCATCTCCCTGGCGGTCCACGGCAACGGCTACTTCCAGGCCCGCGAGCCCTGGAAACTGCTGGGGGAGGACCGGGCCACCGTGGGCTCCATCTCCCGCGGATGCCTCCAGATGCTCCGGGGCCTCTCCCTGCTCCTGGAGCCCGTCATGCCCCGCAAGATGGAGGAACTCTGGCAGATGCTGGGGGAAACCATCCCCCTGGGCTCCGCGAGGCTGGAGGCCGAATACCTCCGGGAGATTCCGGCGGGGCGCATTCTCCCCCCACCCAGGCCCCTCTTCGAGAAACTGGAGGACGAGAAGGTGCTCCAGCTGGAGGCGGTCCTCCGCCGGCGGCTGGAGGAGGCCAGGGCCCGGGGGAAAAAAGAGGACTGACCGCCTATACCCTGGACAGAAGTTGGAAAGAATTCAATCCCCGATAGCGATTTTCTCCAGGGAAACCTTTATAAACGTTTCTCATCGTTAATAGCCCCTGATTGGAGCGGTTGTCATGCCCGAGATGGAACTCACCCCGATTCAGAAGGAGATTCTGACCGCCCTCATCTCCATGTACCACCAGAAGAGGGAAGCGGTGAAGGGGGAGGAGATTGCGAAAATCATCGACCGCAACCCGGGGACCATCCGGAACCAGATGCAGGCCCTCAAGACCCTGGGGCTGGTGGCCGGGGTCCCCGGCCCCAAGGGGGGCTACAAGGCCACAGGGCGGGCCTACCAGGCCCTCACCATTGACGTGATGGAGAAGGAGGCCATCGTCCCCGTGCGCCGCAACGGGGAGCTGGTGAAGGACCTCTCGGTGGACACCATCTCCTTCACCACCCCCCGTCACCCCAAGCTGTGCTCCGGGGCCTTCCGCATCATCGGGGACCTGCGGGCTTTCCAGTCCGGTGACAAGATTGAGGTGGGTCCCACGCCGGTGAACAAGCTGGTGGTGCGGGGGGAGGTCACCGGGCGGGACGACACCGAGAACACCCTCATCTGCTCCATCAGCGAGATGATCAGCCTCCCCAAGAGGCCGGTCATCGACTACGTGGAGGCCGACCTGGTCTCCATCCCCGCCGAGTCCACCATCCAGGAGGCAGCCCGCCTCCTGGTGGAGAAGGACCTCTGGTCGGCCCCGGTCATGGAGGGCGGCCGGGTCATCGGCATCGCCTCTCTCAAGGACGTGGGGCGCGCGGTCGCCCAGGGGCAGGGGAGCGCGAAGGTCCGGGAGTTCGCCGAGCGCGAGGTGGTCTCCATTGACGGCGGCCAGCCCCTGCGGGAGGCCGTGAAGCTCATGAACAAGCACGATGTGGGGAGCCTCCTCATCACCCAGAACGGGACCCCGCGGGGCCACGTGACCCGCACCCGGCTGCTCAACGAACTCGTCGTGTATTAGAACCCCGGTATCGTTCGGTGAGGGCCACGAGGGGGTGGCGGTCGTCGGCCACCACCACCTCCTGGAGGCTGCGGGGGGCCCCGCGGCCCCAGCGGGTCTCCCGGGGGACATCGAGGACGTAGGCGTCGATGCGGTGGATGCCCAGCCGCATGGCGGCCACCGCCCGGTGGTGGCCGTCCACCAGGTAGGTGCGGCGGGGGGTGCGGAGGACCACCACCGGCTCCGCCAGGCCTCGCTGGAGCTCGTAGGTGCGCCCCTGGAGTTCGTCGGCGTGGATGCGGCCCTGGGTGGGCACGAGGCCGTGGACGGCCACCCGCTCCCGCCGCACCGCCACGGGGAGGCCCCGCTTCCGCAGGCGCCGCCGTAGCTCCTCCACTCGCCGCTCGTCCACCCGCTCAATCTGGGAGCGCAACACGTCGATGTTGGTGACGATGCCCACCAGGCGGCCCCCGTCGTCCACCACCGGGAGCTTGGAGATGCCTGAGCGGAAGATGACCCGGGCCGCGTCGTTCAGGTCCATCTCCGGGTGGGCCACGATGGGGCCCCGGGTCATCACCGAGCGCACCGTGGCCCCCGGCTCCACCAGCAGCAGGTCGCTGGAGGAGATGTAGCCCACCACCCGGTCCCCGTCGGCCACCGGGAACCCATCGTGGCCGGTGTGCCGCATCCGCTCCACCACCGCCTGCACCGAGTCCCGGGGGGAGACGCAGACCACCTCGCTGCTCATGTAGTCCCTGACCTTTGACATGGGGCCACCCGCCCAAACAGGGTCCCCTCTTCACTTAAGACTTTTCGGCCGAGGGCCGTCTCCAAATCTCCTGCTCTCGATAGCGAATCCGGACAATCCGGTGGTAGGGGATGGTGGCCTCCCCCGCGGTGAGGAACCCGGGGCCCAGGCCGGTGATTTCCGGTCCCCGGATGACCCTCCTCTCCCCCGGGGCTCCGCGGTGGACGATGACTACCTCCACCTGGCCCATGTCGTATCCCCTCCACTTGAGTTCGTTGAGCACGTCCCGGGGGAAGCGGCCCCGGACCGCGACCTTCAATGCGGGCAGGGCCTCCTCCTGTTTCTCTGTCATCGTTCTGAACACATCCGACCCTTTTCTTTCTTTTCCGACTTGAATCGCTTTTCTTTCTTTTGTAGGCGAGCTTCGCGTTTTGCGAAGCACAACGCGAAGGTCGCCGTTAGCCTCGGCTCCGCAGAGCCGAGGCGTGACAAAAGAAAGAAAAGGGATTCATTCTTTGAACCATGGGGAATCTCGGATTTCGTCCACGTCCACGGAGACCCACTGTTTTCCCTGGGTGGTCTTGGTGAGCCCCTCTTCGAGGAGGATGCGGAGGAAGACCACGGAGAAGCAGTTGAAGCAGTAGATCTCCATGTACTTCCCCTGGAGGATTTGGGCCTGGCGGACGCCGATGTCCACGTTCTCTCCGTGGGCTCCCTCGAGGACCTGGATTTCGCCGCAGTCGAGGACCCGCTGGCGCATCCTCTCCTCCAGGTGGGCGGAGACGTCCTCGAAGACCTCCTGGGCCTGTCCCCGCTTGGGGTAGAGGTTGACTCCGGCCACCTGGACCTTGCCCTCCTCCCCCTGGTTGGGCTGGAAGGGGCGCTCCAGGCGGGGGTCCTTCTCGAACTTGTCGGAGAGGGCCGCCAGTGTCCGCTGGGTCAGACCGCACATGGGTGGAGCAACAGCCGATTCGCGGGGGACCTATTAAAGGGTGGGGAGGGGTTCAGGTGCGGATGGGGATTCCGGCGCGGCGGAGGGCCCCTTTGGCCCGGGCGAGGGAGACCCGGCGGAAGTGGAAGATGGAGGCGGCGAGGGCCGCGCTGGCGTCGGTCCGGCGGAAGAGCTCCACCATGTGGGGGGCCCCGCCGCATCCTCCGCTGGCGATGACGGGGATGTCCACCCGCTGGCAGAGGGCCCGGGTGAGGTCCAGGTCGTAGCCGAGGGAGGTCCCGTCGCGGTCCATGCTGGTGAGGAGTATCTCCCCGGCTCCCAGGCGCTCGGCCCGCCGGGCCCAGTCGAGGGCGTCCACCCCGGTGAAGGAGCGGCCCCCGAGGATGGAGCACTCCCACCACACCGGGCCCCCGGGGGTCTCCACCACCTCCCGTCCGCCCCCGTTGCGGATGGGCCTGCGTTTGGCGTCAATGGCCACCACGCAGGCCTGGGAGCCGTAGCGGCGGGAGATTTCGCGGATGAGGGGGGGCCGGCGGAGGGCGGAGGTGTTGATGGAGACCTTGTCGGCCCCGGCGCGGAAGACCCGGGTGGCGTCCGGGAGCCTGCGGATTCCGCCTCCGACGGTGAGGGGGATGAAGACCTCGCGGGCGGTGGTGCGGATGACCTCCACCATGGTCTCGCGGCGCTCCGCGGAGGCGGTGATGTCGAGGAAGACAATCTCGTCGGCCCCCTCGCGGGAGTAGCGGGCGGCGAGCCTCCAGGGGACCCCGGCGTAGCGGAGGTCCTGGAACTCGCGGCCCTTGACCACCCGGCCCCCGGGGACGGCGAGGTCGCAGTCGAGGCAGGGGATGACCCGCTTGGCGAGCATGGTCAGGGGCGGGTGAAGAGGCGGTATTTGGTGCGGTCGTCCTCGAGCTCCTGCTCGATGCGCTTGACGACGATTTTCTCGGGGTGATAGAGGCCTTTGACCCGCTGGCCCACGTCGGAGAAGTTCTTGAACTCCCCCTTCTTGCGCTCCTGGAGGATGGCCTGCATCATCTTCTGTCCCACGCCGGGGAGGAGGCAGAGCATGTGGAGGCGGGTGGTGATGGGGTAGGACTTGTTGTAGACGTCGAGGAAGCGGGGCTCGTCCTGGGTGATGATCTTCTCCAGGAGGAATGGGAGCTCCATGCGGGCGGTCTGGGTGAGCTCCATGTAGGGGATGCGGCGCTTCACGTGGTCGATGAGGTCCCTCTCGTTGTCCCCCACGTAGAGGCGCTGGTGGACCTGGGGGACCTTGCCCTCCCGGGGGGCGAGCTCCATGAGGGTGAAGTATTTCTCGCCGACGGCGAGGGCCATGGGCTTCTTCTGGTACTGGGGGCGGGGGTCCTCGGGGTGGCCGTAGGGGAGGTAGTCGAGGACCCAGGCATAGTCCTCCCGCTCGCGTCGAATCTCCGGTCTCGCGGGCTCCATGGGATGCTCCCGGTCCTCACCGGTGTTTCTTGACGGTCTCGAGGATGTTGTCCATCTCGGCCTCGGAGAGGGTGAACCGCTCCTTGGCGTAGATGGCCCGGACCTCGTCCCGGTTCCGGGGCATCAGGTCGGCGATTCGGATGGCGATGTCGGCCTTCATCTTGGGGAGCCCCTTGAGTTCCTCCACCACGGCCCGGGAGTTGGGGGCGGGGGTCTTGGCGAAGCGGTTGGCGTGCTCGATGGCCCGCCGCTTCTCGTACTTGAGTTCCTCGTCGGCCTCGTGGCGGGCGTTGAGGAGTTCCTTCACCTCGGCGAGGGTGAGGGGCTCCTCGGAGAGGACCTGTTTGACAATCATGGGGCCACCTTGAGGTGTTCGGGGCGCACCAGGAGGGTCTTGTCCTTGTGGCCCTCCCGGATTTGGACGATGTAGGCCCGGCCCCGGCGGTCGAGGACATGGCCGGTGTAGCCGGTGAAGCGGGGGTGGGGCATCCCCTTGTGGATGGAGGGGTCGATGTCGATGTGGACCGTGGCCCCCGGGTCGAACTGCTGGACGGCCCGGCGGATGGAGGAGCGCTCCCGCAGGCCCCGGCGCAGCTTGGTTCGTGTCTTCCGGCGGACCGACATGGGCGACCTCCTCTCCACCCTTTCCCCTACCCCGGGGGTTAAATAACTATGGTGGCCCCGGCATAGGTAGAAGGGGTGTCCAATGGCGGCGTTTCGGGTTGGAGGATGGCTTCTGGGGCTCGCGGTCCTCTCCCTGCTTCTCCGGGGGGCGGTGGAGGTGGAGGCCCAGGGGGGGCCCCTGTTCAGCCTCCAGACGACCTTGGCCTCGGTGGACCTCCGGCGGGGGGAGGAGGCCAACTTCTCGGTGCAGGTCACCAGCCACCTCCCCCGGGGCCAGCGGGTGCGCCTGGAGGTGGTGGGGGCGGCCCGGGAGTGGGTGTCTCTGCCCGGGGAGGTGGAGATTGGCCCCCTGGGGGTGGCCCGGGTGGAGGGGCGGGTGGCGG
>JACQPP010000084.1 GCA_016207465.1 Methanobacteriota archaeon | reverse complement strand
CCCCCGCGGGGCGGCGGCCCCTGCGGGCGAGGCGGGGGGCGGCGCACCGCCGGGGGCCGCACTGGCGGAGGTCGAGGGAATACAAGAGGGGGGCCATGGGAGGCGGTTATCCGGAAGAAGGTTTAATATCTGTCCTCCGAGTTTCCATACGAGGTCAGGCATGGCGCTTCCCCGCGTTCCCACCGGCATTGACGGCTTCGACCAGCTCTGCCAGGGGGGCCTCATCCGCAACCGGAGTTATGTAGTGGAGGGGGTGTGCGGCGGGGGGAAGTCCCTCTTCGCCCTCCAGTTCCTCTACAACGGGGCCACCAAGTACAATGAGCCGGGGATTCTGCTGGCCACGGAGGAGCGGCCGAGCCTCATCCGGGAGAACGCGGCCAACTTCGGGTGGGACCTGAAGAAATTGGAGGACGAGCACCGGTTCGTCATCATTGACGGCTCCAGCACCAAGATCGGGGTCCCCAGCACGGAGCGCTTCGTGGATGTGCGCCCCTTCGACGTGGACTCCATCATCGACCAGATTATCAGCATCCAGGAGGAGACCCAGGCGAAGCGGGCGGTGGTGGACTCCACCACGGCCATCGGCTACATGCTGAACGATGCCAGCCGCTTCCGCCTGGAGCTCCTGAAGATGAGCACCACCCTGGAGATGCTGGAGCTCACCACGGTGATGACCGCCGAAGCCCAGCGCGTGGGGGCCGACACCGCCCGCACCTTCGGCATCGAGAGCTTCGTGGCGGAGGGGCTCGTCTCCATGCACTTCAAGCGCCAGGAGAGCCTGCGGGTGCGGGGCATCGAGATTCACAAGATGCGGGGTAGCGAGCACAGCCACAAGATTCACCCCTTCGACATCACCAACCGGGGGATTGTGGTCCACCCCGAAGACGAGCTCTACGGCGAATTCTAGGGCCGTTCCTGCCGGACAATCTGTCCGTCACGGAGGTGGATGGCGCGGTCGGCCCGCTGGGCCACCTGGGGGTTGTGGGAGACCACGATGATGGTGGTCCCCTGCTCGCGGTTGAGCCGGTGGATGAGGGAGAGGATTTCCCCGCCGGTGCGGGTGTCGAGGTTGCCGGTGGGCTCGTCGGCGAGGACCAGGGCCGGCTGGTGGATGAGGGCGCGGGCGATGGCGACCCGCTGGCGCTGGCCGCCGCTGAGCTGGCTGGGGCGGTGGTGGAGGCGGTCGCCGAGGCCCACGTTCTCCAGCAGCCGGCGGCCCCGCTCCCGGAGGGGGGCCCGGTTGCGGGTGACGGGGAGGAGGGGGATGGTGACGTTTTCGAGGCTGGTGAGGGTGGGGATGAGGTTGAAGGTCTGGAAGATGAAGCCGATGCGGGTGCGGCGGATGCGGGAGAGCTCCCGGTCCCGGAGGCCGGCGAGGTTGGTGCTGTCGAGCCAGACTTCCCCGGAGGTGGGGTGGTCGAGGGCCCCCAGCATGTGGAGGAGGGTGGATTTGCCGGAGCCCGAGGTGCCGAGGACCGCGAGGAATTCCCCGCGGGGGACTTCGAGGTCGAGGTGGTCGAGGGCGTGGACCATCTCGGTGCCCACCCGGTAGAGTTTGGTGAGCCCGCGGGCCCGCACCATGGGGGGGGAATCACTCATAGCGGAGGGCCTCCGCGGGCTGGATGCGGGTGGTGGACCAGGCGGGGTAGGCCCCGCCGAGGATGCCCAGGAGGGTGGCGAAGGCGAGGACCTGGGCCACCAGCAGGGGGGTGAGGAGGTAGGCGAGGCTGGGGCGGATGGCGTGGATTCCGTGGAGGATGGCGGTCCCGAGGGCGACCCCGAGGAGGCCCCCGAGGAGGGAGACGAGGATGGACTCGGTGAGGATGGTGCGCATGACCTCGCGGTTGGTCCAGCCCACGGCCTTGAGGACGCCGATTTCCCGGCGGCGCTCCAGGACGTTCATGAGCATGGTGTTGGCCACCCCGATGCCCCCCACGATGGCCGCGATGGCGGTGATGGCGAAGGCCCCGGTGCGCACCGTGGAGAGAATCTCGCTGAGCTGGGCGGTGGTCTCCCGGGGGCTGCGGGCCTCCAGGTGGGGCATCTTGAGCTCGATTCTCTTGGCGACCCTCTCGGCCTCGGAGGGGTCCCGGACGTCCACGAGGAAGAGGTTAACGCTCTGGCGGTCGAGGCCCGCCATGTCCTGGGCCACGTCCAGTTGCACCACGATGCGGTTGTCGAAGAGGTCGGAGCCGGTGTCGGAGATGCCCACAATCCGGAAGGTGCGCCCCTCGGCCTCGATGAGGTTGCCCACCCGCTTCTGGAAGTCGGTGGCCACCTTCTTGCCCACGACGATGGAGCCCCGCTCCCCGGGGAGGAGGCCGCGTCCCAGGGTGACCCGGTTGGCGGTGAAGTAGGGGGACTGGGAGTCGGTGTCGGGGTCGATGCCGGTGAGCTGGGGGGGGAACTCGCCCCCGACGAATGCCCCGCCGAGGTTGTATTTGGCGTTCTCCACCGAGTTGAGGGCCCGTTGCACCCGGGGGGACACCACCCGCACCCCCTCGATGCGCTCCAGGGTGGCCATGTCGGAGAGGGAGAGGCGGCTGTTCTCGGGGAAGAGTGCCCCCCGCTTGAACACCTGGACGCTGTGGAGCCTCTGGAGCCCCTGGGTCACCTCCCCCTCGAGGCCGTCGGCCATGGCCACCAGGATGACGATGGCCATCACCCCGATGGTGATGCCGAGGATGGTGAGGAGGGTGCGCCCCTTGCGGTTGGCGATGTTGCGGAACACCAGGTCCAGCATGGGCTCAGACGCGGGGGGGACTGTTCCGGGAGCGGCGGCGGCGCCACACCACGAGGCCGAGCCCCAGGAGGAGCAGGAGGGCCGCGGGGGCCGCCAGGAGGATGCTGCGCTCCTCGGCGGGGCGCACCTCGAGGGGGATGG
>JACQPP010000086.1 GCA_016207465.1 Methanobacteriota archaeon | reverse complement strand
GGTGGGGCTGGGCGGCGGCGGGCTCGGAGTGGCCGCCAGGGTTGGGGATGGGCTTTGCACCGGGGTGGGTGTCGGTGAGGCCGCCGGGGGAGGCTCCAGGGTGGCCAGCCCGCTGCTGAGCCAGTGGATGTAGGTGTCCTTGCCCCCGTAGGCCACCCGGCTCCCGTCCTCCGACACCGCCACCGAGAGGATTCCGATGGGGTCCTCGTACCTCCAGAGGAAGTTCCCCAGGCCGTCGAGGGACACAATCTGGGTGGAGGTCGCCGCCACCACCAGCCGCCCCCCTCGGGAGGCCGCGGCCCGCACCACCGGGCCCGGCGTCCGGTATTCCCACTGGAGGTCCCCATCCGCGTTCAGGACCCGCAGGACCCCGGCCTTGGTCCCCACCGCCAGCATGTCCCCCTCCGGGGAGAGGCCGAGGGCCTGGGCGTCCTCCGTGGGGAACTTCCGCACCATCCGCCCCCTCCCGTCAAGGAGGTAGAGGTTCCCGTCCCCGGAGAGCGCGGCCACCCTCTCCCCCCCCGGGGTCGCCGCGAGCCCCCGGATGGGGCCCGCCGTGACAGCCTCCGCCCGGTAGGCCCCCGCGCCATCCAGGAATGTGACGCGCCCCCCGTCGTCCCCCACCGCGAACCCCCCGGAGAATGCGGCCACCGCCGTGGCAATGGAGCGCGCCCGGAACCTCCAGGCCTCCCTGAGGTCCGCCCCGTGGGCGCGGATCTCCGGGCTCCGCTCCACCACCGCCATCGTCCCCCCATCCGGGGACATCGCCACCCGGAACATCTCGGGCCCCAGCAGGGCCGCCCCGAGGAGCTTCGAGGCGTTGTTCAGCAGGTAGAGGCGGCCGTCCCCGCCCACCCCCGTGATGAGGGTCGCGTTGGGGCTCAGCGCGATGTCGTTGATGCTCCCGAAGGTGGAGTACTTCCAGAGTTCCACCGGAGAGGGGGAGCCCGCGGCAGCCCCCCACGCGGGGACGGCGCCCAGGGAGAGGACAAGGAGTAGCGCGGCGGCGGTCCCCCGGAGTCCCTTCAGGGTATCCATCCCTATCTCCTATGCTCTCCGTGTATCGTTACTTCCATGTATGTTTTGGGTGCAGGGAGGCGGGAACACATGGGTTAGATTTATATCCTCCAAAGGCGTGGACCCAAACACATATATACGTGAAATATCCATCCCCAAGCAGATGAACGAAATCGAGCGTTTTTTGCTCCAGGAGCGCCCGAGCCAGATCCTGCTCGCCGTGAAGCGCCTGGGGAACCCCTACATCTCCACCATCTCCAAGGATGTGGACTGCACCTACGCCCACACCAGCCGCGTCATCAAGAAGATGCGCAAGCTCGGGCTGGTGAGCCTGAAGGCCCAGGGGCGAGTCAAGTACGTGGAGCTCACCTCCCTGGGGTCCGGCGTGGCCCAGGCCCTGCGGAAGATTTCCAAGGCGGGCGAGACGCGCAGGCGCTGATTCGGATATCTTCCACAATCTGCAAATACCCGGGAGCGCATAGGTGGTGACCATGGTTCAGGCCTCCCGCACTTCCTGTCCCCGGTGCGGCGCCGGTGTGAAGGAGCGGAACCTGAAGCCCCACCTGCGGGGGGCCCACGGGGTGGTGGCCCTCGGGTTGAGCCGGCGACAGTTGGCCCTCCTCGGGTCCGTGGTGCTGGTGCTGGCGGTGGGAGCGGGGCTCCTCCTGCCGCGTCCCCCTGCGCCTCCGGCCTCTTCGGCCGCCGCGAGCCCGGCTCCCATTTCAACGATGACCCTGGTGCCGGTGGAGCGCTGGCTCCACACCCACGGCCTCGCCGTGGACCCCTTGAACCCGGACATTCTCTACGTGGGAACCCACGGGCTCGGGGTGGTCCGCGGAGAGGGGGGAAAGTGGTACCGGGTGGGCGACTCCCGGCTGGACCTCATGGGATACTCCTCCAATCCGTCCAACGGCTCCATCCACCTCTCCAGCGGCCATCCCCCGGGCGGGGGCAACCTGGGGGTGGTGCGCTCCGACGACGGCGGGGCCACCTGGAGGCGGGTGGACACTCTCCCCCGGCAGGTGGACTTCCACGCCATGGCGGTTTCCCCCGCCGACCCCCGCCGGCTCTACGCCTGGTACTACGGGGACCAGCGGCTCTATCTCAGCCGCGACGCCGGGGTCACCTGGACCAACCCCGAGGCCCGCGGGCTCGGGGGCTCCGTGGTGGCCCTCGCCGGGGACCCCCGGGTGGAGTCCCGGGCCCTGGCGGTCTCCCCGGAGGGCATCTACGAGACCCGGGACGCCGGGGCCTCATGGACGAAGATGGAGAGCGAGCCCGCCCCGCCGCGCCCCATCGCCCTCGCCATAGACCCCCGAAGCCCCGACGTCCTCTACCTCTCCGACGCCACCCTGGGACTCCTGAAGTCCACCGACGGGGGGCGCACCTGGAAGCCCTCCGGGACCGGCCTGCCCCCGGGAGACCCCGCCTTCCAGATTGCCGTGGCCCCCGGCCGCCCCGACACCCTCTACGCGGGGATGGGCTCCACCGCCATCTACCGCAGCACCGACGGGGGGGCCGCCTGGGGCGTGTTCCGGTCCGCGTAGGTCTCAGAAGATGACCTTGGGCCTGTAGGTCCCGAACACCCCGCGGAGGATGTCGCACATCTCCCCGGTGGTGGCGTAGGCCCGGGCGGCGTCGAGGATGGGGGCCATGAGGTCCTCGTCGGGGGTGCGGGCGGCCTTCTCCAGTTTGCGGAGGGCAGCCTCCGCCTTGGCGCTGTCCCTCTCGGCCTTGAGTTTCTTCAGGGCTTCCATCTGCCGCCTCTGGACTTCGGGGTCAATCTTGAATGTCTGGACCTTCCGGGTCTCCTCCTGGCGATACTTGTTGACGCCGACGATGGTCCGCCGGCCGCTGTCCACCTCCCGCTGGAACTTGTAGGCGGCGTCGGCGGCCTCCTTCTGGAAGTAGCCCTCTTCGAGGCCCCGGATGACCCCCTGGAGGACGGAGCCCCGGCCCATCTTCTCGATTTCGCGGATGTATCTCCGGGCTCCCTCCTCGAGTTCGTCGGTGAGGCTCTCCAGGAAGTGGGAGCCGCCGAGGGGGTCCACGGTGTGGGTGACCCCGGACTCGTGGGCGATGATTTGCTGGGTGCGGAGGGCGGTGCGCTGGGCGAAATCCGTGGGAAGCGCCAGGGCCTCATCGAAGCAGGCCAATTGGATTGACTGGACTCCGCCGAGGACGGCGGCGAGGGTGTGGATGGTGGAGCGGATGATGTTGTTCTCGGGCTGCTGGGCGGTGAGGACCACGCCGCTGGTCTGGACGGCGAAGCGGAACTGCCAGGAGCGGGGGTCCCGGGCCCGGTAGTTCTCCTTCATGAGGCGGGCCCACATGCGGCGCATGGCCCGGAACTTGGCAATCTCCTCGAAGAGGTCGTTGTGGACGCAGTGGAAGAAGGAGAAGCGGGGGGCGAACTCGTCAATGGGGGTCCCCGTCCGGAGGACCTGCTCGGTGTAGGCCATCCCGGCGGCCATGGTGAAGGCAATCTCCTGGACCGCGCTGGCCCCGGCCTCCCGGTAGTGGTATCCGCAGATGGAGATGGGGTTCCAGCGGGGCACCCGCTTCACCGCGAAGCGGATGGTGTCCGCGGCGAGGCGCAGGCTGGGCCCCGGGGGGAAGATGTAGGTCCCCCGGGCGATATACTCCTTGATGATGTCGTTCTGGACGGTCCCCGAGATGCGCTCCAGGGAGACCCCCTGCTTCTCGGCCACCGCCACATAATAGGCGAGGAGGATGGGGGCGGTGGCGTTGATGGTCATGCTGCTGCTCACCCTCTCCAGGGGGATTCCGTCGTAGACCGCCTCCATGTCCCGCAGGCTGGCGATGGAGACCCCCACCTTGCCCACCTCTCCGGCGGACATCATGTGGTCCGGGTCGTATCCCATCTGGGTGGGCAAATCGAAGGCCACACTGAGGCCCGTCTGCCCCTGGGAGAGGAGATACTTGAACTTCTGGTTGGTCTCCGCCGCCGACTCGAACCCCGCATACTGGCGCATGGTCCAGAGGCGCCCCCGGTAGCCGGTGGGGTAGATGCCTCGCGTGTAGGGATACTCCCCGGGGAACCCCGGGTCACCCGGGCTGTCCAGGGGGGTGTAGAGGCGCTTCACCGGGAGCCCCGAGAGGGTCTCGAACTGCTCTGGGGACTCCGGGGCCTTCCCCAGCCCCTTCCGCACCGCCTCGTCCCACTGCCGATAGCGCTTCCGATACTCATCCAGACCGTTGCCGTCCTTCGGGGCGCCGGGGCGAGAGGACATCGGATAGAGGATAGGGGGAGAAAACAAAAGGATTTCCGTGCACAGGTGCACTCTCCGCCATGGCCCCCAAGACCTCCCGCCGTCCCCGGGTCACCGTCCGCCTCCAGACACAGGACTTCTCCCTTGACGCCGCCCTCCGCCAACTCAAGGAGCCCAGGGTCGGGGGCCTCGTCTTCTTCGTGGGGACCGTCCGCGGAATCGTGGGAGGCAAATCCCTGGAGCGCCTCGAATACCAGGCCTACCGGGGCGTCGCCGAGAAGGAACTCCGCCGCATCGGAGAAGAGGCCATAAAAAAATTCGGGGCCCGGCGGGTCACCATCCTCCACCGCATCGGCAAATTCAGGGGAACACAGAACGTGGTTCTCGTGGCGGTCTCCGCCGCCCACCGGCAGGAGGCATTCGACGCCTGCGAGTGGCTCATTGACACGCTGAAGGTGACGGTTCCCATATGGAAGAAGGAGGTGCTGAAGGGGGCGGAGGGCTACTGGATTCAGGGGGAATGCGGGCACGGGGGGCCTGCGGGGGCGGAGAGAGGGGGAGGCCGCTGACCCCCTCGTCTCGTGTTTTTTCCGCCTTTCATTTCCGGAGAATCGCCGTTTCCAGGAAGGCCGAGACCTACACACCGGTGTCAACGAAGGTCTTCATCCGACACCAGCGTGTCCAGGGCCCTGTCGCAGGCCTCCAGGACCTGCTTCCGGTTGAGGAACTCCCTCTTCTTCATCCGGCTCCTCTCCTCCGCGATGAACCCCCATAGGGTGGACTTCCTCCGCGCTGCCATATCCCCTATTCCTTAGTCCGTAGTCCAATGTCTTAAATCCCCGCGGGACTCGGCTCCCCCAGGACCCGCTTAACTCCCCAACCGGCTGCGTACACCAGTCGGTCCATCTCCTTTTTCTCCGTCGCCAGCGGCGGGTTGAGGACCACCACGTTCCCCAGGGGCCGGATGAGGACCCCCTTCTTCCGGGCCGCGAGGCAGACGCGGTGCCCCACCCGTTCTTTGATGGGGAACTCCTCCCTGGTCTCCCTGTCCCGGACCAGTTCGATGCCCACCATGAACCCGCACTGGCGGATTTCCCCTACATGGGGGTGTTCGTGCAGCGGCGCGAGCCGTTGCGCGAGATAACGTATCTTGAGTTGCATCCGGGCCAGCACCCGTTCTCTCTTGAATATGTCGAGGCTGGCGAGGGCCGCGGCGCACGCCAAAGGGTTGCCGGTGTAGGTGTGGCCGTGGAAGAATGTCCGCGTCTCGTAGTCGCCGCGGAAGGCTCGGAAGATGCGCTCGGTGGTGAGGGTCGCGGCGAGGGGCAGGTAGCCCCCGGTGATTCCCTTGGCGAGGCAGACCATGTCGGGCTCCAGGCCCCCCCACTCGGAGGCGAACATCTTGCCGGTGCGTCCGAATCCGGTGGCCACTTCGTCGGCGATGAGAAGCACATCGGGGAACTCCTCGTGGATTTCCTGGATGCGCTCCAGGTAGCCGGGGGGCTGGACGAGCATCCCGGCGGCCCCCTGGACCCGGGGTTCGAGGATGAACCCTGCAATCTCCCGGTGGTGTTTTTTCAGTGTGCGGCGGGCCGCCTCGGCGCAGTGGGCGGCGCATTCCTCCGGGGTGTGGTCCCGCGGGGGAATGGGGCAGCGGTAGGCGTGGGGGGTGGGGGCGCGGTATCCTGGGAAGAGGAGGTCCGCGAACCTCTCGTGGAACATTTCGATGCCCCCGACGCTGACGGCGCCGAGGGTGTCCCCGTGGTATCCCTCCCGGAGGGAGAGGAACCGCTTCTTCCCCCGGACCCCCCGGTTGCGCCAGTACTGGTAGGCGATTTTGAGGGCGGCCTCGACGGCGGTGGAGCCGGAATCCGAATAGAACACCCGGGACATGTCTCCAGGGGCAATGTTCGCCAGCCGCTCCGCCAGGAGCGCCGAGGGGGGGTTCCCCGCTCCGAGGAGGGTGGTGTGGGCCACCCGCCCGAGTTGCCGGCGGATGGCGCTGTCAATGCGGGGGTGGCGGTGGCCGTGGAGGTTGGTCCAGAGGCTGGAGACCCCGTCGAGGTAGCGGCGGCCCCGGGCGTCATGGAGCCAGACCCCGCGGGCGCTCCCGATGAGAATGGAGGTCTCGTATTCGTTGTGCTGGGTGAAGGGGTGCCAGACGTGGCGCGAATCGGCGGTCTCCGGTTTCATGGCTATCGGGCGGGGGCGAGGGCCAGGCATTTTTCCATGGCCCGGAGGGCCTCTTCGATGTCCTCCGGTGTGTGGGTGGCCATGGGGGCGGTTCGCAGGCGGCTGGTCCCGGGGGGGACGCTGGGGGGACGGATGCCCTGGACGAAGACCCCCTCCCGGAGGAGTCGTCGGCTGAGGTCCATGGTTCGGGCGGGGTCCCCGGTGCGGATGGGGACGATGTGGCTCCGGGAGGGGCGGGTGTCGAGTTCCATCTCCTCCAGCCCCTCCCTCCAGCGGGTGGCGTTCTGGTGGAGGCGGCGGCGGAGGCCGTCTCCCTCGGGGCCCTCGGTGATTTCGATGGCGGCGAGTCCTGCGGCGGCGGCGGCGGGGACGGGGGCGGTGGTGAATATGAGGCTCCGGGCGCGGTTCACCAGCAGGTCTCCGACCTCATGGGCTCCGGCGACGAAGGCCCCGCTGGCGCCGAGGGCCTTGCCGAGGGTGGCCATGACCACCATCCTCTCGGGGTCGTGTTGGAGGCCCTGGGAGGCGGGGCCCCCCTGGCCGCGGGGGCCGAGGGCGCCGAGGGAGTGGGCGTCGTCGAGGTAGAGGATGGCGTCGTGGTCCCGGGCGAGCTGGAGGAGGCGGGGGAGGTCGGCGGGGTCGCCGTCCATGGAGAAGAGGGTGTCGCTGGCGATGATGCGCCGCGGGGCCCCCCGGGCCTGCCGGAGTCCATGTTCGAGGCTCTCCAGGTCCCCGTGGGGGTAGATGGTGCAGGGGGCGCGGGTGAGGCGGATGGCGTCAATGAGGCTGGCGTGGTTCAGCCGGTCGGAGAAGACCCGGGTCCCCGGTGCGGCGAGGGTGGTGAGGGCGCCGAGGTTGGCCTGGGTGCCGGTGGGGAAGAGGATGGCGCTCTCGGCGCCCACCCACCGGGCGAGTTGTTCTTCGAGCCTCTGGTGGAGGATGGTGTTTCCGGCGATGTGGCGGCTGGCGCAGGCCCCCCAGCCGTATTCCTCGATGGCGCGGGCGGCGGCCTCGCGGATGCGGGG
>JACQPP010000085.1 GCA_016207465.1 Methanobacteriota archaeon | reverse complement strand
TCCAGGAGGTCTCCGAGAAGACCAAATCCATGGTGGCCCCCGACGAGCTCCAGAAGGTCGCCAAGAAACTCGAGGAGGCCCGCGGCCTCACCGAGACCACCGAGAAACTCAAGCCCCTCCTCCAGGAGATGCAGGGGCTCGCCACCCTCGCCGACGAGGTCAGGCAACGCCTCCAGGCCACCGAGGGGGACCTGAAGAACCTCCAGCGCGACGTCATCCTCAAGTTCGGCAGCCTCGAGAAGAGCCTCCACACCCTGCAGAAGGAGGCCGAGGAGTTCGTCCGCAAGCCCACCCTCGGGGCCCTCTGGTCCACCGTCGAGGAACTCAAATTCCTCAAGGGAGAGGCAAGCAAGGAGGTCCTCTCCGGCCTCGAGTACGCCAGGAAGCTGGCGGGCAAGGAACTGGTGGAGCGCACCGAGGTGGAGGAACTCCGCCGGCGGGTGGAGACGATGCAGCGCATCCCCGAGGAGCTCGCCCGCCGCATGGAGGAGCAGCAGCGGCTCCTCAATGCCATGAAGGTCCAGAGCGGGGACCCCGGGAAACTCAAGGAATACCAGGCCATGGTCCAGCGCCTCGGGGAACTCGAGGGACTGCGGAAGTCCATGGCCGACCGCCTCACCGCCGGAGAAAAAATGCTCTCCGAGCTGGAGAAGACCAAAGGCGAACTGGTCAAGCGCTCCGAAATCCAGAAGGTCCTCGCCCTCTACGAGCAGGTGGCCGAACTCCCCGCCCAGATGGAGAAGCGCCTCCAGGCCCAGGCCGAGGCCCTCCAGAAGACCGCGGGCCCCAGCCCCATGGCCCCCCTCCAGAGACAGGTGGACGCCATGGCCAAGGCCCAGGAGGAGCGCCTCGCCCTCGTGGAACGGCGGGTCACCGGCGTCTCCACCGCCCTCGACGAGTTCCGCGCCCTCGCCCGGGAGGTCCCCCGGGTCACCGCCCGCCTCGAGGAGCAGAGGGCCCTCCTGGAGCAGCTCCGCCAGTCCGCCCCCACCGGCATGGCCGCGGACGTCACCGAGCTCCGGAAGACCGCCGAGGAACTCCGCACCCGCCTCTCCCAGGTGGCCGCCCGCGTGGAGGAGATGGGCCCCCGGGCGGAACTCGAGAAGATGGCGGCCACCCTCCAGGAGTACCGGGACCTCCCCCGCGAACTGGAGAAGCGCATCGCCGCCCACGAAGCCCTCCTCGCGGAACTCCAGAGGCTCCCCGCCGAGATGGCCCGCCGGGACGACCTCCAGCGGCTCACCGGCGCCCTGGAAGAGGCCAAGGGACTCCCCCGCGAACTCGAAAAACGCATCCAGGCCCAGGAGAAACACGCCGAGGAACTCCAGGCCGCCGTCACCCGCCTCGACGAGGCCACCCTCCAAGCGGTCACCGAGACCCTCCAGGAGATGCGGGGCCCCGCCCAGGCCCTGGAGAAGCGGGTGGAAGCCCAGGACTCCGCGGTGCGCGGGCTCCACACCACCCTCGACGAGGTGCGCCGGGGACTCGACCAGGCCCGCGCCCTCGCCCAGCAGGCCGCCCGCGCCCTCGAGGAGAAGGTCCAGGGACACGAGAGCGCCCTCCGCGCGGCCCGCGAGCAGGCCGAGACCGCCACAGGGCTCGCCTCCCAGACCGTCCGCGAGATGGAGACACTGCGGGCCGAGCCCGCCCGCCTCGCCACCCGCCTGGAGGAACAGACCCGGGGAGTCCAGTCCCTCCGGGAACTCGTGGGGGCCCTGGAGCACCGCGCCGAATCCCAGCGGACCCTCATCGAGCACATCCAGCAGGAACTCACCCGCACCATCCGCGCCCCCCAATGGGAGGAGGCCAACCGCCGCGCCGCCGAGACCCAGCAGGCCACCGTGCGCCTCGACGCCCGCCTCCAGGCCGACGGGGAGCGCATCGAGGCCCTCCGCAAGGAACTCCAGGCCGCCGCCCGCGCGGAGGAGGTGGCCCGCCTCGCCTCCGCCCTCGAAGACCTCCAGTCCACCCTCCCCGGCACCCTCGCCCGAATCATCACCGCCGAGGACCGCCTCACCCGGGCCGAGACCACCCTCACCGACACCGTCCATGGACCCCAGATGGAAGAGGCCATCACCCGCCTCCGCACCAGCCTCGACGCCCAGGCCAGGGCCCTCCAGGACGCCCAGGATTCCCTCCGCGACACCATCCACCGCCCCCAGATGGAGACCGCCCTCCAGGAACTCCGCGCCGCCCTGGAAAACCAGGACCGGGCCCTGGAGGAACTCCGGGCTTCCCACGCCCCCCGGATGCAGGAACTCGCCCGGGGCCTGGAGGAGACCCGGGCCTCCGCAGGCGAGAACACCCGGCGCCTCCAGACCCTCGAAGAGGGACTCCGGGAGACCGGGGCCCAGGCCACCCGGGGAATCGAGGAGACCCGCCAGAGGGAGGCCGACCTGGAGCAGAGGCTCGGCGCCCTCACCGAGAGCCTCGGGGCCCTCACCGACACCTCCGGCCAACAGTCCGCGGAGACCCGCCGCGTCCTCGACGAGACCCGGGGCCGACTCGAAGAGAGACTCCACACCCAGGGGGTCGCCCTCGGGGAGACCGAGGCCCGACTCCAGAAGGCCCTCGAGGAGGAGAGAACGCGCCGCGAGGAGGCCCTCGCCCCCCTGGAGAACCTCGAGCGCAGCCTCGAGAACCGGATGCAGGTCCACGAAATCGCCATCCGCGAGATGAAGGCCCTCCCCCAGGAGGTGGCCCAGAGGGTCGAATCCCAGGGGGCCGCCATCGAGCAGACACGCCAGGAACTCGCCCGCCTCCGCGCCGCCGAACTCGAGCCCCTCGCCCGCACCATCGGCGAACTCCAGGCCCACGGTCCGGAAATCGAACGCCGGCTGGCCCTCCAGGAGAAGAGCCTCGGCGAACTCGGCGCCCGCCTCCAGACCCGGGCGGGCCGCGCCGACATGGAGCCCCTCGCCCGCCGCGTGGAGGACCTCCAGCGATTCCCCCAGGAGGCCCGACAGAGACTCGACATCCAGTCCAAGGCACTCGACGACCTCCGCGCCACCGTCGCCCGCGGGGCCACCCGCGAGGAGATGGCCGAAGTCCACCGCCGGCTCGCCGAGGCCACCCTCCTCCCCAAGGAACTCCAGACCCGCCTCGCCAAACAGGAGACAGAGACCCGCACCCTCGCCCAGAGACTCGACCGGAGCCTCCCCCGCGAGGAGATGGAGCCCGTCCACCGGGGCCTCACCGAACTCCAGCGCCTCCACGGCGAACTCCAGGCCCAGCTCGCCCCCCTCGGAGCCCAGATGGACACACTGCGGACCGACCTCTCCCGCCTCCCCGCCCTCGAGGAGGCCCACCGGGAGACCCGCGAGCGCCTCCAGGGCCTCCTCCGCACCCAGGAACTCGGGCTCGCCGAACTCCGCCGACAGATGGAGCAACGGGCCCCCACCCCCCGCGTCGAGGCCATCGAGACCGCCGTCACAGACCTCCGGGAGAAGACCGCCCAGGCCGCCCCCCGGGACCAAGTGGATGCCCTCACCACCCGCCTCGAAACCCTCGCCACCACCACCCAGCGCCTCACCCAAGAGACCGAGACCCACAAGACCGCCCTCCACGCCCTGGGGACCGGCCTGGAGGCCGCCGCCCCCCGAAGCCAAATGGAGGCCCTCGAGACCGCCCTGGCCGACCTCCAGAAGAAGACCGCCCAAGCCGCCCCCCAAACCCAGATGGACACACTGGCCAACCGCCTCGAAACCCTCGCCACAGAGGCCCAACACCTCACCGAACAGGCTCAAACCCAGAACACCGCCCTCCAGCAGGCCCAGAAAAGACTCGCCGAGACCGCCCCCCGGGACCAAGTGGACGCCCTCACCACCCGCCTCGAAACCCTCGCCACCACCACCCAGCGCCTCACCCAAGAGACCGAGACCCACAAGACCGCCCTCCACGCCCTGGGGACCGGCCTGGAGGCCGCCGCCCCCCGAAGCCAGACGGATGCCCTCGCCGCCACCGTGGCGGACCTGAAGGAGACGGTGGGCACCGCCGCCGCCCGCGTGGACGAGGCCGCCCGGGCCGCCACCGGGGCCGAGGAACGCCTGGTGGCCCAGGAACACGCCGTCGAGCAGAGGCTCCTCCAGAGCGAGAAGGACCAGAAGCAGAGGGAGGAGAACCGGTCCCGCGACCTGGACACCCTCCGCGCCGAGGTGAAGGCACTGCGGGAGAAGTTTCCCCTCCGCGAGGAGATGCACCAGGCCGTGGCAGACTCCATCGCCCCGCTGGAGAACCGCGTGGCCCTCCGGGCCGAGTCCATCGAGCGGGACCTCCGGGAGGTCCAGGGACAACTCCAGAACACCCTCAAGACCGGAGAACTCGAGCGCACCATGGCCGGCCTCCGGGCCGAGGTGAACGAGAAACTCGCCCGCTCCGAGGTCCGGCTCGACACCGCCGAGCGCGAGATGCGCCAGACCCTCGGGGACCACCGGGCCCACCTCGACGACCTCTCCCAGAAGGTCCACCACCTCTCCCTCGGAGTCGAGGAGGTGCGCCCCCTCGCCGGAGCCCACCAAACCCTCGCCCGCGACCTCCAGGAACTCCGCGGCCACACAGAGGAGCGCACCGCGGGCCTCGAGCGGCGGGCCGCAGACACGGCCCAGGCCCTCTCCCGCATGGCACGCTCGACCGACCTCGAAATGGTGTCCCGCTCCGCCCAGGAGAGCCAGGAGGCCATCCGCCTCCTCCGGGAGCGCCAGGCAGGCCAGGAGGCGCACCTCAACGCCCTCCAGGAGAGAATCGGCCACCTCGGGACAGCCCTCACCGAATGGCGCGGAAAATCCACCGACGCCGACTCCCGGGCCACGGAGACCCTCGCCCGCCTGGATGAAGAGACGCGTCTCCAGCGGGAGACACTGGAGGGTTACCGACACGAAGCCGGAGAGCGGGTGGCCCAGGTGGAGACCCGGATGGCCGAGGAGAAACGGCAGACCGACGCCCGGGATAGGGTGCTGGCGGAACTCCAGCGGGGAATGGAGGAGCGGCTGTCGGGCCTGGAGACCCAGGCGAAGTCCCTCGCCCAGAGGGCCGAGGTGGAGGCCCAGGGGACCCGCCTCGAACAGAGCCTCCGCGAGACATCCGAGCGCCTCGCCCGGGAGGCCAGCCTCCGGCTCGACGAGCGCGCCCGGGGCCTCGAGGAGGCCATCGCCACCGCCACCGTGCGCCTCAACGTCCTCTCCGGCACCTCCGAGGAACTCGGCTCCCGGCAGGCGGAGGCCACCGGCCGGGCTGACGAGGCCCTCACCCGCCTCGCCTCCCTCGAATCCCGCATGGGCGAGTGGACAGACCGGTTCTACAGCCGCCAGGAGGGCGCCACCCTCCAGGGGGCCCTCGAGGAGGCCCGCCGCTGGTCCGAGACAGCCTCCCAGCGCCTCGACCAGGGGGTCAAAGCCCTCCAGGGGGAGCAGCAGGCCCGCCTCGGGGCCCTCGAGGCCCAGGCCCGCCAGTTCACCGAGGAGCAGAGCCGCCTCATGCGCACCCGCCTCGAAGCCTTCGAGAAGATGCTCGCCGAGGGCGAGACCGCCCTCCGGGGGATGCGCGGGCAGATGGAGACCCGCCTCTCCTCCCAGGAAAAGGCCGTCCGCGACCTCGCCCTCATGCCCACCCGGCTGGACGAGGAGCGGGTGCGCACCCAGGCGGCCCTCTCTGGAGTCGCCAAGCGCATCGACGCCATCAAGGAGATGGCCACCGTGGCCGCCGACCGCGGGGCCGACCTCGCGGGGCGCCTCGCCCGCGCCGAGGAGCAGGGCCTCGGGACGGCCCGGGAACTCCAGCAGCAGGAGGCCCTCCGCAAGGAGGAGAAGCGGGAGGTGGAGCGCCACGTGGCCGAGCTCGCCCAGAGCCACGAGACCGCCCTCGCCAACCTCAAGAACCTCCTGGACCTCCGCGGGATGGAGGAGATGGAGCGCCGCCTCCGCCAGCTGGAGAAGGGGCAGACCGAAATATTCGAGGACTACCTCCACCGCCTCGAGGAAATCTCCGGCCAGATGTCCGAACTCCGCGAGCACCTCGAGGTCGTCTTCCGCCGCGGCTCCGAGGGGGCCCTCGAAGAGGAGGAGCAGCGCCTCCAGAGGCTCCGCGGGGAACTCCAGAAGGACCTGGAGCGGGGGACCCTCGCCCCGGAGGCCCACGGCCAGGCCCTCGCCAAACTCGACATCCGCCTCCGCGGGGTTCGCATCGCCCGCGAGGAGTCCCGGCGCCTCGCCGACCTCGCCGTGCAGGCCCAGGAGCACCAGCAGTCCCTCGCCAACCTGGGGGTCCAGTCGGCCTCCTGGAGTGAGCGCATGGACACCCTCGAAGGGCTCCTGCGGGCCCAGACCCAGACCCTCGAGGGGCGCCTCAAGGGGCTCGCCGAGGTGGACAGCCGCGTCATCGACGAACTCGCCACCCTCCGCAGCCTCACCCAGCGGGTGGTGGAGCAGGAGGCCGCCCTCCGCCGGCTCCGCGCCATGGTGGAGGGACTCGCCGGACGCGCCACCCTCCTCGACCTCGAACCCCGCGAGACCGGGAAGGAACGCGCCCGATAACCGGATTCGCAGTTATTTTCCGGATTTCCTGCCCAGCCGGTAGGTGAAGAGGAAACCCCCGGCCAGGAAAACCTGGATGGGCAGATAGGTGAAGAAATCGGGGACATCGAGGACCCCGGGGCTGGTGACGAGGGCGGTCACCAGGACTGCGGTGGCCAGCATGAGGGCCAAGGCCATCCCCAGGATGATGCGCTCATACTCCTTGAACCCGAGAAAAGCGCGGGCCTTCCGGAGCTCGTAGGGGTGGCGGAAGATGGTCGCGTAGAGGAGGACCGAGGCCACGGCCACGAGGCTGCTCCCCAGCGACACCAGAATCTCGGGGGTGAGGGGCATCAGGCCACCTTGGGCTTCTTCCCGAGCCCGATGGTCCGGTAGAACTCCAGGTAGAGGGCGGTGACGCACAGATTGACCAGCACCCGGATGAGGACGTCCGGGAAGAGGGGGAGGGTCTCCGGGGCGGTGAATGCCGTGTGGAAGTCGAGGAGGACGAGGCCGATGGCCACGGTCCCCATGGAGATGAAGAACTTCTCGTAGAAGGCGAACCGGAGGAAGATGGCCGCCCGCCGGAAGTCAAAGGACTTCCGGAGGTTCGTGGAGAAGAGGACGGCGGAGAGGACGAGATAGGCGCTGGAGACATACAGGGCCACCAGGGCCCCCGGGGGAAGCGTCATCAACGACCGCTATACCCGGGAGTATAAGAAAGTTTCACTGGAAATCGAACAGGCTCTGCTGCCGGTCCATGCGGCCGGTGAGGCGGTCGTCATCGTACCCGAAATGCTTCAGGACCCGGGAGGCCGCCGGGAGCACCTGGTGGTGGACGTAATACTCCACATCCGGGGGCATCTTCTCCCTCTGGACCACCTCCAGGGCCTGGGAGCGCGCGGAAATCTGCTGGGTCCCCTTCACGATGAGGAAGGGGACCTTGCTCCCCACCTCGTACTCGATGCCGTACTCCTCCGCCCGGCTGGCGGCCTCCGCGTGGGCCTGCTTGGCCTCGTAGTCCCCCCGGGGCTTGGTGAGGGTCTTCCAGATGACCAGCTTCTCCAGGGGGATGTCGCCGGCCCGCAGGCGGCGCACCGCGTCGTCCACCCGCGCCACCGCCCTGGCCTCGTCCCGCTCCTCCAGGAGGATGCGGATGACGTCCATCTGCAGCTCCCTGGCGAGCTCGCACCAGTCCCCCCGCCGCACCTCCAATCCCCGGATGACCAGCTCCCCCTCCTCGGTGAGCCCCGCGTAGCGCTTCTTCTTCTCGGTGAAGAAGATGACCTTGTAGAGGGCGTCAATCTCCAGGTCCAGGGGGAGCTCCCGGGCAATCTGCTCCGTGAGCTGAGTGGCCGTGGCCAGCAGCCGGGTCCGGGGCCAGGGGGCCTTCAGGAAGAGGCTGTCCGTGTCCCCGTAGATGACCTGGAACCCCATCGCCTGGGCCCGCTGGATGGAGAGCCGGATGAAGTGGCGCCCCCAGGCGGTGGTGGCCTCCGCGCACTCCCGGCGGTACCACCGGGCCGCCCGCCACCCCGTGTAGCCGTAGAAGGCGTTGGTGAGGATTTTGAGGGTCTTCTGCCGCACGTCCAGGAGAGCCGCCTCCGGGCCCCGGGGGAGCCCCTCCATCTGTCCCTTCACCTGGCGCCGCCGGGCCACCAGCCCCTGCAGGATGGACTTGAAAAAGCCATCGGGCTCCCGCACGAACCGGTGTCCCACCCCGGGGGCCTCGAAGACCTCATCACTTCGGTTGCCCTTCTGGGCCACCGAATCGGGGGAGATGTTGTAGGCAATCATGATGCTCGGATACATGGCAGAGAAGTCGAGGCACACCACGTTCTCGTGGAGGCCCCGCTGGGGCTCCAGCACATAGCCCCCCTCATAGGTGTCCCCCTCGCCCCCCTTCATGGGGACCATCTCCCCCCGCAGATGGGCCTCGGCGGTCAGATAGGCCTCCACCTGCCGCCCCCGCCCCATGCGGGACACCTCCTCCACCGGGTTCCGCGTCATCCGGGAGAACTCCACCTGCATGGGGAGCAGGTGCTCCGCCAGCCGGAGGGTGGAGACCACGTCGGCCCGGGCGTAGTCGAAGAGCACCGGGCGCCGCGCCGGGTCCTCCCAGCACTGGTGGATTTCCAGGGGCTCCAGGTCCACCCGCTGCTCCTTCTTCAGGATTCCCAGGTAATCGGCCACATTCACCAGGGTCTTCACCTTCACGTCCCCCAGGTCCCGCTTCACCACCCGGAAGAGGTCCACCACCTGCCGCCCCGTGGCCTGCACGATGGGGATGGCCCCCGGGCGGAACCTCGCCTCCGAGCCATCCACCCCCACCGGAAGACGCATCTTGTGGACCTTGGCGCGACCCTCCAGGTAGGGCCAGTCAAACTGGTCCGAGTTGTAGCCCGCCAGCACATCGGGGTCCTCCTCCCGCACCACCCGGGCGAATGACTCCAGCACCTCCCGGTCCGAGTCCCCCTCCATGGTGAACAATTGCTCCTTCTGCCCCGACACCGCCGCCGAGAGAATCACGATGGGGTCCCTCTCTGCATTGGGCATCCCCCGGGCCACCGACATCTCCGTGTCGAAAGCCAGCACTTTCAATTGAGGATAATCGTCTCGGGGGACCCGCTGGACACTCCCAGCCCGCACAGACTCCTCCGCATAATCCAACACCACGGGCTCCCCGGAGACCCGCACCCCATCCAGGGGGGCCAGCCCCCGGTCCACCATGTAGCGGACCCCGAAGGGGATGTCCGCCTCGAACACATCCGCACTCCGTCCCACGGCCTCCCGGAGAATGGGCACATGGCTGGGGTGGTGGGCCACCACCCGCAGGGCATCCTGGGGCCTCCCGAAGAGCCGCTTCTTCACCGGCTCCACCCGCCGGGGGGAGAGGGCCTCATCCCTCCGGTAGCCCACGGCCCGTTCCAGGTCCGCCGCCGTGGCCCCCCCGCGGGGAACCGCGTAGAAATAGGGCTCGAAGGATGGGTCCAGGACCACCCGCCGCCGCCCCCGGCTGTCCCGGCACCAGAGGCGCACCACCGCCCGCTCCCTCTCCGTGATGTAGTCCGCATCCAGGAGAAAACCCTCAAACTCCATCGGCCCTGCACCGGGTTGGCCCGGAAAATGGAAAAAGGCTTTCAGGCAGAGGGCAATCCAGTGCAACCATGTTCGATGTGGAGCGCACCCTCATAGCGGGCCTCCTGCTGGCCTACGCCTGCTACGCGGACTGGAGGACCCGCCGGGTCTCCAACCGCGTCTGGCTCCTCATGGGGGCTGCCGGGGCCGCCCTGACCATACTGGAGTTCTTCGGAACCAACACCGCCCTCCACCCGGTGCTCCTCCGCCAGGCCTTGGTCTCCATCGGCCTCATGTATCCCTTCGCCTGGCTCCTCTGGAGGATGCACGCCATGGGGGGCGCCGACGCCAAGGCCCTCATGGCCCTAGCCCTCCTCTATCCAACCTACCCCCGCATGGGCCCCGGCCTCCCCCTCGGGACAACTCCACCATTCGAGCTCTTCGCATTCACCCTCTTCGGCAACAGCGTCTTACTCAGCCTCACCACCATCCTCTGGATGATTGCCCTCAACCACAGACTCAAGAACCCCCGAAGCCTCCGCGGGTTCGTGGCCGTCCAGATGCCCGTGGACGACCCCCGCCTCCAAAAACAATGGCGGCTCCTCGGCGACCCCGTCACCGGGAAATCCTACGTCCCCGGGGGAACAGACCTCACCCCCGAATACCGGGAGAAACTCCTCCAGAAGACCGGCCCCCAGGGGAGGGTGTGGGCCACCCCCAAACTCCCATTCATGCTCTATATCACCACCGGATGGGCGATGGCGCTCCTCTACGGCGACCTCCTCTACCAACTCACCCGAATCCCTCTGGGAAGATAAGCCGCAGAATCACCCGAACAGCGCGGAGAGCCCCTCGATGCCGCTCTCCTCGGCCTTCCCCTTGTCCTCTTCCTTCTTCTCGTCCTTCTTCTTGGCGTCCCCCCCGGCTGCCGGGGCCGCGGCGGCGGGGGCGGCGGCCATCACGGGGGCCGCGGCGGCCTTGGCGAGGACGTCCTTGATGTTCACGCCCTCCAGGGCGGCCACGAGGGCCTTGGCCCGGGTGGCGTCGGCGCTCGCCCCGGCGGCCTTGAGCACGGAGACGATGGCCTCCTCGGTCACCGGCTTTCCGGAGTTGTGGACCAGGAGGGCGGCGTAGACGTATTCCATGATGGGGGGCTGAATCGGTGCTTACACTATCGGGATGGGGTTATTAACTTTTTGATGCCGGAGACGCCTGGGGAGCGGCGGCGGCCAGGGCCTGGGCCTCCCTCTGGGCCCGCGCCAGGATGTCGGAGATTACCCCTTTTTCGTATACGGGCGCCTCGATGGCCAGCCCGCGGGCCTCCCGGTGGGCCCGGACCAGGAGGGCCTCGATGGACTGGGGGGTGGGATAGGCAATCTCCACGGCCAGCCCCAGGGCGCCCCGGGCGGCCATCTGGAGGTCGGCCAGGACCTTTCCCTCGTCAATGCGCAGGACCTCGGGGAGGTAGAACGTGCCCTCCTCCCAGATTCCCCGCACGCGGAGCCCCTGCTCCACGGGGCGAATCTCCATCTGGGCCAGCAGGGAGGCCACATTGGGGCCCACCTTCTGCCCCGCCTTCACCACCACCACGTCCTTCCGGACCACCACCTTCCCGGATTCCACCGCCGCGGGAATCCCCGCTGCCTGCAGCTCCGCCAGGACGGTCCCCGGCCGGAAGGGGGTCGGCCCCGCGGGGACGATGATGTCCATGGGGGCCACGGCCCCGCCGCGGAGGGGGGCCTTCCTCTGGGTGGACTCGATGGCCTTGAAGAACTTGAAGGGGTTCTCCGTGGAGGTCAGGAGGACGCTCTGGTCGGCCACCGCGTCGGCCAGCTCCTTGTGCTTCGACTGGAGGGCCCGCCGCAGCAGGCTGTTCTTGGCTACCTTCACCTGGCCCCCGCGGCGCACCGTCTCCGCGCGGATTTCCTGGAGGTGGGACGCCGGGAGGTCCCGCAGGCCCGCCAAGGCCACCACCCGGGCGTCCTGCACCATCTTCTTCAGCCGCTTGACCTCCTCCTCCTTCCAGCGCCGCGTCCGCATGGCTTCCCCCTATAGCAACCTCACCGGGGGCCCCATGGAGGTCTTGATGTAGACCGACTTGATGTTCTGGGCCCCCCGCTCCAGTCTCCCCTCCAGCCGCTTGAGGACGACCTCGGTGTTCTCGATGACCTCCTCCGGCTTCATGGACCTCCTCCCCACCTTCACGTGGAAGGCCATCTTGTCCTTGGAGCGGATTCGCACCGTCTTCTTCATCCGTGTCAGCACATTGTCGATGTTCCCGTCCGGGGGCAGGGGGATGGGCATCATGTTCCGGGGCCCCAGGATGGGGCCGAGATTCTTCCCGATGAGGGCCATGATGTGGGACTCCGCCACGAAGGCGTCATACTTCTGCACCAGCCTGCGTCCCTCCTTCTTGTCCTTCCCGAACCGGGGAATCTCGTCCGGCGAGATGACCGCCGTCCCGGCCTTCTGGGCCCGGAGGGCCACCTCCCCCTTGGCGAACACCGCCACCCGGGGCTCCTTCCCCGTGCCGTGGGGGAGAACCACCTCCTCGTCCACCCGGTTCGCGGTCTTCGCCATGTCCACATTCTGGAGATGGATGGCCAGGTCCACCCCCTCCGCGAACTTCCGGCCCGGGGCCTTCTCCAGGGCCCTCCGGACCGCGTCTCCCAGGTTCCGCTCCTCCTTGGGCATGATTTGACCTCATATCCCCCTCCCTACTATAAAAAGTTCGTTCCCCGGCGGACGCCGAGGGCGCCCACGCGGGGAAGATGGAGAGCCGCCCAGGGCAGGCCACCCGGGAAACGGGGGCGCACGGCCCTGCGGCGTCCGGCGTGGCGGAGGGGTGAGAAGCGCACCGGCCCTGGGCCGCCCTGCCCGCCGATTCTGGAATTTCGACGCCACCGAAATAAGTATGACTTTAGAAGATTTTTTATAATAAGAGTTGATTTATAGATGTTTTTTAAAAGTATGTTTTTTATAACAATGTTATCCCTGCCATCCCGGGATAGTTCGGGGAACCTAAATTCTACAGAGGCGAGATAGCGAGAAAGCAGGAAGCAGGCGGGGGGCCATCCCGGCTGGGTGGAGGGCACATTCATTGGAGGGTCCAGTCGGGGGCTGAATGGACGCTGGGAAGAGTCTGGAAAGGGAGCGCCATGGGCGTCGCCGCTGCGCCCCTCCTCCCCGCGGGCCTCCCTTTTCGGCCAAATCCGCCAAAGGCTCCAAAAGGCGCCTGGAGCCCCCCTGGGGGAGCCGGGGCGAGCATGGGGAACGCGCTCTCCCTCGGGCCCCCCCCAAGTTTCCGAGAAGGGCCATTCAGGAGCCCGTAGGCGCGTTTTCATGGGTCTTCTCAGCCATGGGGCCCCATCGAAAGACTCCTCTCGGGTGCACCAAGAGGCACCGGGGAGGGGGAGTGACCACTTTCCCTCGTGATAATTCGGTTTAATGCAGGTTATACCGATATCTCGCTTACAGGGCTTAACGGAAAGTATTTGGAGCGTGGGCCCGCAGGCGCTATTTGGGATGGACCTCGATTTCAAGCGCCTCTCCTATCTGGGGGAGAGTTACGTCCAGCTGGAGTTGGCCCGCCGCGGCTTCCGGCTCCTCCGGGTCTCCGACCTGGGCTTCGATTTCCTCGGCCAGAACGGGGCCCGTGTCGAGGTGAAGACAGCCCTCCCCTCCTGGAACCGGAGCACAAAGACCCGTGCCGGCACCGAGAAACTCTACAAGTACAAGTTCTGGCAGTTCCGCATTACTACCCCCCTTCAGAGGAGCAGTGATTTCTTCGTCTGTGTCGTCCTGGAGCAGCCCGAAGACCACCCCCGGGGCTTCTTCGTGTTCCCCCGGGAGTGCGTGGGGACCCTAGGGAAGAGCGATATGATTGCTGTTTTCGAGTCCGACCTCTCCGGCGAGGTGAAGAAAAAGGACAAGGAGGATCGGCACCAGTATCTCAACAACTGGGGTCTCCTTCTCGAGTTCCACGGATGGCCGGGGGCTCCCCTCCCGCCGGGGGGGGACCCTGTGTAGGGGGGTTGCTGCCGCCGCCATGCCCAAAACCGACCCGCTGGGGCCCCTCGCCACGGAGTTGAAACTCCGCGGCTTCAGCCCCCGCACCGTCAAGGCCTACCTGTTCTACAACCGGCAGTTCCTGGCGTGGGCGTCCAAGAGCCCGGCCCAGGTCACCCCGGAGGACATCCGGGCCTTCCTGGCCTCGAAAATCGAGGGTGGGATGGCCGCCAAATCGGTGGGCCTCGTCCGCGCCGCCCTGCGCTTCTTCTACGAGGAGGTGCTGGAGAGGGACATCGGGAAAACGAGGGCTCCGAAGGCCGAGAAGAGCCTCCCAGTCGTCCTCAACCCGGGGGAGGTCCGCACTCTGATTGATGGAATCCAGAACGACAAGCACCGCCTGATGGCTTCCATGATGTACGCTTCCGGCCTCCGGCTCTCGGAGTGCATCCAACTGAAGGTGGAGGACCTGGAGATGGACCAGGGAATCGGATGGGTTCGGGGGGGAAAGGGCAGGAAGGACCGTCTCGTCATCCTCGCCAAGAACCTCATCTCCGACCTGAAAAAATACATCCGGGGCCGCAAGACCGGACCCCTGTTCCCCGGTCGCCGGGGCTTCCTCCACCCCTCCACGGTCCAGAAGGCCCTCCAGGATGCCGCCCGCCGCGCCGGAATCCAGAAGCCGGTCTCCCCCCACACCCTCCGCCACTCCTTCGCCACCCACCTCCTGGAGTCGGGTGTGGACATCCGGAAGATACAGGAGTTGCTGGGCCACTCCAACCTCTCCACCACCCAGATTTACACCCGGGTGTCCACGGAGGAATTGAAGAAAATCCCGAGCCCGTTGGACTCTCTTTAAAAACCGATATTGAGTGACACTGTTTCCCGGGTGCAGGGCGCTGCCTTCTTTTGCCCCGCCAGGAGTCCCTGTCCCCTCTTCGGGTTCCGCGCGTTTCCCCCTCGCGGTATTTCGGCGATGCCGAACTTTTCCCAAATAATAACTTTTCAATGGGGTTGTTTAATAAAAACTATTTTACTATGTTCTTA
>JACQPP010000082.1 GCA_016207465.1 Methanobacteriota archaeon | reverse complement strand
GGGTGGGGGGTGGGGTGGGGAGCGCTCCTCCTCCGCCTCCTCCGCCCGCGGGCGAGGAGCCTGTGTCGTTCCCGCTTCCCAGGAGGAGGGTGACGGTGATGGTGTGGTTGGCAAGGTTTCCGGCGGCGTCGAGGCCGAAGGCCACCAGGGTGTTGGAGCCCTGGGCGAGGGTGGCGGTGAAGGTGAGGGTGCCGTTCTCCTGTCCCAGGTTCTGGGAGGAGAGGTTGGCCCCGTTGACCTGGAGGAGGGCCGAGGCGTTGGAGCCGGTGCCGTTGACCTGGACGGTGACGGTGACGGGGTTGGTGAGGAGGGTGGCCCCGGAGGCGGGGGAGGTGATTTGCACCAGCGGGGGGGAGGCGTCGAGGGGTGTGGCGTCGGAGGCGTTGAGGGTGAGGGTCACGTTCCGGGGGCCGATGATTTCGGCGGTGGTGTTGGTTTTGTTGGTGGTGAGGGTGGGGTAGGAGGCCTCGATGGTGTGGGGGGTCTGGTTGGCCTCCCCGGTGGAGTTGCGGCGGGTCATGGGGACGGGGATGTCGCGGAGCCAGCCGTCGCTGTCGGTGGTGCGCCCGAGGAGGCTGCTGTTGGTGGCCACCCCCCCGCTGGCGTTCCTGACCTCCACGGAGGCCCCTGTGATGGGGTAGCCGCCGGCCCCGGTGATCCGGACCCCCAGGGTCCATCCCACCTGGGCCTCGGAGGTGTCCTCGATGAGGAGGCGGCTGGTCTCGAAGGTGGTGTTGGTGAGGTTGGCCTGGGAGGCCCCCTGGAGCCAGAGGTCCCTCTGGGTCCCGGCGAGGGTGGTGGAGGTGAGGTTGGCGGTGGAGCGCCCCAGGCGGAGGCCGTCGGCCCCCTGGAGGGCGGAGGCGTGGAACTCGAAGCCGGTGGCGTTGGAGAGGTTGGCCCCGGTGGCCACCCCGTTCAGGGTGAGGTTCGTCACCCGGGCCCCGCTGGAGTCCACGGCCTCGAGGGCCTTGGGGGCGGTGTCCACGAAGATGTCCCGCAGGGTCGAGTTGCGGGAGCGCAGGACGCGCACCCCGGTCGTCGGGCCGGTTACCGTGAGGTTGGCCACGGTGGTGTCCGCCGAGTCCTGGAGGAGCATCCCCTCCCCGGAGCCGGTGACCGCCAGCCGGGCGAGGGTGTTCCCGGTGGAGGCGAGGACATGGACCCCGGTCTTGGAGTTGGAGAGGAGGGTGAGGTTCTCCAGGGTGTTGCCGGTCGAGCCGGAGAGGACGATGCCCACCAGGTTGCTGGAGGCCACGGTGGAGTCCCGGATGGTGGAGCCCCCCGCCCCCTGCAGGAGGAGGCCCGAGCTGCTGCCCGCGGTGATGGTCACATTCCGGAGGGTGTTGTTCCCCGAGTAGAACTGGAGGCCCTTGCCGGTGGAGATAGCGGTGTCCTGGAGGGAGAGAAACCCCCAGGAGGTGAAGGTGAAGGGCTGGTCCGAGGGGACAATCTGCCCGCCGCTGACCGTCAGCGTCCCGGTGGGAGAGACGTTCAGCCGGACGGAGCCTGGGGCGGTGGCGTTGATTCGGAAGTCTACGTTCGCGAGAACAAGGGTCCCCGAGACCTCCAGGCTCCCGCTGAGGGTCCCCCCGCTGTTGGAGATGCTGCATGTCTCTCCGGGGTTGATGGCCCAGGTTCCCGCAGAGGGGGGTTCGCAGGTGGCCCCACCGATTCCGGGGAGAACCAGCAGAGCCAGGGCGATGACATGGAGCCTCATGGGGAAACCTCGTGGAGGAGGCTGGGCCCTCCGGGGACAAAATCTTTCACAATGCGGCTTGCGGCTCCGCGGATGGCCGAGGAATTATAACCCGCCCCGCCCCGGAGACTACTGATGGCCCCCGGGCTCCATGTGTCCGTAGTTCTTCCTTCCCTCAACGAGGAGGCATCCATCGCCCGCTGCATCGAGGGTCTCCGCTCCGCGCTGCCCGATGCGGAACTCCTCGTGGTGGACAGCTCCACCGACGGGACCCCCCGCATCGCCCGCGAACGGGGGGCGGCAGTCCTCCAACCGGGGGGCCCCGGCTACGGCCGGGCCTGCCGCGAGGGGCTCCAGGCGGCCCGGGGGGAACTCCTCCTGTTGGGGGACGCCGACGGGACCTATGAGTTCCGGGAGGCCCCCCGCCTCCTCGGGCTTCTGGAGCGCGGGGAGGCCGACCTGGTCCTGGGAAACCGCTTCCGTGGGGGCCTCCAGCCGGGGGCCATGCCGTTTCTCCACCGCCACCTGGGCAACCCGTTTCTCTCCTGGGTCTGCCGCCGGGCCACCGGGCTCACCCTGGGGGATGTCCACTGCGGTCTGCGGGCCATCCGCCGCGATGCCCTCCGGGGGATGCGCCTGGAATGCGACGGCTTCGAGTTCGCCACCGAGATGGTGCTGGAGGCCGCCCGCCTGGGGCTCCGTGTCGCAGAGGTCCCGGTCTCCTACCGGAGCCGCCCGGGGGGGGTCTCGAAGATTCGCTCCTTCCGGGACGGGTGGAGGCACCTGCGGCTCATGGCGGGATACCGCCGCCGGGGGTCTCCGGGATGAGACGCCGTGTCGTGGGGCTGGCGGCGGCGGGGCTCCTCGCCGCCCTGCTGCTCCTCGCCCTGGTGCGCCTTGAAGGGGACCCCCCAGCCGTCCCCCGACAGAACTCCACCTACTACATGCGGGCCGTCCCCCTCGATGGGGTCCAGGTCTCCCAGAACCACACCCGGCGGGCCCTGATGGTGGACTCCATCATCGAGGACTTCTACCTCCCCCCGCGGGACCTCTTCAACACCAGTTTCGATGGCGAGTATGGTCGCGACTACGGCAACAAGGGCTCCACCGTCTATGGAGTCCCCTGGTTCTTCGACGAGTACGGCTCCGACGTCTTCAGCGGATTCAACGCCTGGATTGCCAGCGCCTTTCTCGTGGAGTACGAGAGGAGCCGGGAGCCCCGCCTCCTCTCCATCGCCGAGGGGGTCGCCCGGGGCATCCGCCGGGAGTTCTGGGACCCCGCCAACCGCTCCTATGAGATGGTGGACCGCATCCGTGGCCAGCGGGGGGCCGTCAACGACGCCCTCATCGGCTCCCTCTACCTCCAGCTCCACGAGCTAACCGGCAACACCACCTACCGCCGGTGGGCCCGGGAGACCTTCGACGGCCTCATTGACAACTACCTCCCCGAGAGCGGCGAGCTCCGCTGCTGCGTGGCCGACGGGGTCCTCCGCAACGAGCGCCTCACCCGGGACGGCCTCACCATCCCCAGCCTGGTCTACGCCCACCGCGTCCTCGGCGACTCCCGTTACCTCCAGAGGGCCAGGGCCATGGCCGACCACTACATCGCCCACCTCTACCGGCCGGAGGGATACTTCACCAACTGGAGCCACCCCGAAGTCAGCGCCGAAATCGGCTTCGGCCTCCTCGAACTCTACCGCATCCAGCCCCAGCCGCGCTACCGCGAGGTCCTCCTCGGGACCGTCCGCTACTGGGCCCCCCGGGTCGTCGTGGACAGCACCCCGGTCCACAAGTCCGAGTGGTATCCCTACCACACCCAGGTCGCCCGGCTCTTCCCCGAGGCAGACCGAAGCATTCTCCCCGCCGTTTGGGTCAGTCTCGAGTTCTGCTGGAGCGACCCCCACCGGATGTACCCCCATGACTGCTCCAGCAGCCACAAGGAACACTCCTACGCGGTCATCACCGCCATCGCCCTCCTCGGCTACCCATAGTCCCTACGGGCGGTACCAGGAACTCAACTCGTACCCGGGCCCGCACTGGAAGACCAACTGGAAGTCCCCCCGGGGGATGACCCCCGAGAACTCGCCTGCACCACCGGAGAGGCTTGCGTTGCCGATGGTCCGGTATCCATCGGTGGTGTAGTCAACCTCCACCTTCTGGGCCGCCGGGGAGCGCACCTGCACCCGGAGTCCCCCCGGGGCCTCGGAGATACTGACCCGGGGAGGACCGCAGAGGGCAGGCGGCGGCTCCAGCAGAGTATCCAGGTAGGAGCCGTTGTATCCCTTCCGATGGAGGACCATGAGGGGGCCCATGTTGTAGCTGGTGGTGTTGAAGAAGCCTCGCCCGAAGAGGGTCGAGCCGTTGGCCCGCCAGGTGTGGTTCGCCGGGTCGTAGGTCTGCCGGATGGCCTCCAGCCCCAGGCGGTAGGGCTCCGACCCCTCGGGGATGAACCCCTGGAGGCCCAGGAGGCCGATGGACACCAGGTAGATGCGGTCGGGGTCGGAGTGGTTGCGCAGAATCTCCCCCACCAGTTCGCCGCGCGCCTTGCGGAAGGCATCGAGGCTGCGGATGCCGTTCTTCTTGTAGGAGAGCAGGACCCAGCCGTTCCCCACCATGTAGTCCTCGGGGTATTCCTCCCGGTAGGCGTCCTCGAGGACGGAGCGGTCGAGGGAGCGGATGGCCCCCTGGATGACCGGGTCTTCGAGGGTGTATCCCGCGCGCCGCAGGGTGAGGATGGCGGCCGGGGTGGTCTCCGAGGCCGCCTGGACATAAGGACCGCCCCCGGTCCGGTTGGCCCGGGAGTAGTCCAGCACCACCCACCCCCCGCTGGCCACCCGCAGGTCCACGAGGCGCCGGGTCATGTTCACAATGGCCGGGTGGTCCCGGGGGAGGACCTGGTCAATGACCCCCAGCAGGCTGTAGGGCCCCGCGCACCCCAGGTCATAGCCGGGCATATAGCCCAGGGCATCCGTCAGGTTCCGGAAGAGGTCGCGGGCATCCGAGAGCAGCCCATCGCCCCCGGGGATGGACCCCGCCAGGCGCAGGATGTGGCCCATCTGGTGGAGGGCATAGCGAAGGGGCACGTTCACCACAGCCCCGGTCCCCTTTTTGGGGGTCCCGTTTCTCCAGATGTGGCGGCTGTCCTCGTCCATCTTCTCCGGCGTGGAGTTCTTCAGGTAGACCAGTGTCCACCGGCCACGGTCCAGGGTCGTCTCCTCCAGCGAGCGCAGGAACGCGGGAGGGGGGTCCAGGTCCCGCGAGACCCAGGGGACCTCCCGGGGAGCTGTCTCGGCCCAGGGTGGTCGCACCACCACCAGAAGGGCAACAGTGCCCAGGACCAGAGCCGCCGAAACTAGCCATCGGATGCGCATCTGACCCTTCTCCTGTCGGCGTCGTTTAAAATATTGTGGTTCCCGATGACACCCGCAAAGAATATTGGCCCTCGGGCCACCTTTCATCCACATGGACCTCCGGCTGCGGTACCCGCTCCTCGTCGCCCTGGTTGCCCTCCTCACTGGCCTCGTCGCCCTGCCCTCTCCATTCTGGGGCAATGATGTTTGGGACTCTTTCGTCGAGGGCTCCCGGTCCCCCCTGGACATCTTCGCCACCAAAGTGTGGGGCAGTTACTACCGTCCCCTCCACATCCTCCTCCTCGGCGGGCTCCACGGCCTCCTCGGGCCCGACCCCGCCGCCTGGCACCTCCTCAACGCCCTCCTTCTCTCTGCCGGAACCCTCGCCATCTACGTCTTCCACCGCCGCATGGGGGGCTCTGCGTTTCTGGCGGCCGCCGCCTCCCTGCTCTATGCGGCGGCGCCTCCCACCTGGTTCAACCTCTTCCAGGTCGTGGAAGCGGAGTTGATGGCGGTCCCCCTATTCTACACCTGCCTCCTCCTCTTCCTCCACCTGGGCCGGGGGCCCGGGGAGCGGAGGACCCTGCCTGCCCTCTTGGCCTTCGCTCTGCTTGCCTTCGCCGGAGTCTTCCTGAAAGAGTCCCTCCGCGGCCTCCTCGCCATCGGAGTCGCGGGCCTCGCCTATCCCCTCTGGAGGGAGAAGCGCCTCACCCGGCCCCAGTGGCTCGCCGGCACTCTGGCCGTCGCCGCTACCCTCGTCTCCCTCCTCCTCCAAGTGTCCTCCACCCCCAACGTCGGCGAACTCAAGCCCCCCCTGGCGGAGATGGGGGCCCACATCGTCTTCAACCTCTACCAGTTCACCTCCCCGCTGCTCTTCACCGGTGTTCTCGCCCTCGCCCTCCTGGCTCTCCCCCTCTTGCCCCGCTTCGGCCTCCGCCTCGCCTCCCGCCGAGGGCTCCCTCTCCTGGCCGTCGCCGGCCTCCTCCTCCCCTTGGCCACCACCTTCCTCCTCGCCACTCCATTCCACTCCTGGACCTTCTGGGAGAGCCTCTTCCCGCCCCGGGCCATGGAACCCCTCCTCGCCCTCTACGCCCTCCTCACCCTCGGGGCCCTCTCCCTGCTGGCTTGGCGCGGGGAGCAGCCCCACCGCACCTATGCCCTCCTGCTCCTGCTGGGCCTCGCCTCCGCCATCCTCGGCACCGCCTTCTCCCCCACCGTTCGCTCCCAGACCACCAGCCGCAGCCTCATCACCTTCTTCCCCCTGCTGGCGTGGCTGGTGGTGGACGCCCTCCGGAGGCTCCGGGCCCCGGAGAACCACCGGGTGGCCCGCGGGGCCGCCCTCGCCTGTATCCTCCTCCTCACCTACCACCTGGCCGCCTCCGACCTCAACGTGGCCCAGTACATGGACACCAGCGCCCGGGCCGAGACCCAGGTCAAGCCCGCCTTCCTCACCCTCGACCTCACGGAGCGCCACATCTACTCCACCTACTTCAATGCGTTCACTGCCCTCGAACTGCAGTACATGGTCCGCACGAATCCCGCCACCATCCCCATTCACACCGCCGGCCTCCCCCATCCGGGCTACCGCGTCACCCCCGACCGGGGGCTGGTGACCCCCCAGGGAACACTCTACGGCAAGCATGAGGTCCTCCCCGTGGACTACATCTACTACGAGCGCTGGAGGATGGAGACATCCCCGGAAGCCTGCCGCCAGGTCGTCGGCGAATACCGCAACTGGTACCTTATGCTCTCCCCGGAGTATGCCGCCACCGGCTACGGCTGCCTGGAGAGCCCCCTCAACCAGTCCCTCCGCGAGAACACCACCACAATCCGGGAGGCAGCCCTCGCCTATACCCAGGTCCCCCGCTGGCTCGAGGACATCCCCTACCGCCTCCACCGCGGCCTCCCCACCGTCACTGGCTACACCTACCTGGTGGGCATCTACCACAACCAGACACGCCCCCCCGGGGCTGTCTGAGCCGGAGGGCCTCGATGAGCGTATATCTACTGGTTCCCGCCCGCGACGCCGCCGCCACACTCCCCGGGGTCCTCGCCCGTCTGCCCCCCGGCGATTGGCGCCTGGTGGTGGTGGACGACGGCTCCCGCGATACCACCGCCCTGGAGGCCCGCCGGGCTGCCGAGAAACGCTCCCTCCCACTCACCCTCCTCACCCACCCCCGGCCCAGGGGATACGGAGCCGCCCAGAAGAGCGGCTTCCGCCGCGCCCTCCAGGAAGGGGCATTCCTGGTTGCTCTCCTGCACTCCGACGGCCAGTACCCCCCGGAGAGGCTCCCCGACCTGCTGGCTCCCCTCCACGACGGGCGGGCCCAGGTGGCCATCGGCTACCTCCCCCTCTCCGAGGCCCGCGCCCACGGCATGCCCCTCCACAAGCGATGGGGCAGCCGACTCCTCACCGCCCTCCAGAACCGCGCCACCGGGGCCCGCCTCCATGGCTACCACTCCGGATTCCGCGCCTATACCCGCCGAGCCCTGGAGTCCATCCCCTATGAAGAGTTCTCCGACTACTACGAGTTCGACACCGAAATGCTCCTCGCCGCCATCCGGCGGGGGCTCCCCATCCACGAGTTCCCCGTCCAGGTCGCCTACTTCCCGGGCTCCAGCCACCTCAACCCCATCCGCTACGGCCTCCGCATCCTCCGCTGCCTCCACCGCTACCGCCAGGGGGCCTACAACCCCCCCGCACAACCCTCTGTGGACACCCCCAAGAAACACTGAGGACCCCCACGGCAACAAAGGTATTACTCCCGCCCCCCTACCTCCTCCCACCCATGGACCCAGAAGCACCCGGGGTCTCGGAGACCACCTCCTTGGGGCCCCGCAGCCTCCGAAAGTGGGCCGCGCCCCTCTCCCTCCTCCTCATCCCCATCGGCCTCTCCCTCCTGCTCTCCACGGTTCCGCTGATAGACTCCACCGTATATGATATCATAGGTGTCACCAACGAAATCCCCTGGGAGGGTCTGTTGACCACCTCAGCCCAGGGCAAGATTTACCGCCCCCTCCCCTTCCTCCAGTCGAAAGTCTTCTATGCTCTCTGGGGCACGACATCGGCCCCATACTACTTGACGGCGGGGATGATGCTGGGGCTCTTCACTCTTCTCGTCTATCGGTTTCACCTCCTCCTGGCGCCCGAGAGGCGGGGAACCGCCTTCGGCGCCTCCCTGCTCTTCGCCATCTCCACCCCGGTCATCTACGCCATGATGAAGGCCCTGGATGCCGAGTTCATGGCCGGTATCTGCCTCTATGCCGTCCTCCTCGTTATGGAGAGACTGCGGGAGGCGCCGGCGGCCCGGGCCCGGCGGCTGTGGCCTCTGCTCACCGTGGCGACCCTGGCCGGCAGCCTCTCCAAGGAGACCTTCCTGGGAATGCTGCCCCCCATCCTCGGCGCCTACGTGTTCTGGAGGTGGCGGCAGCACCGGCTGAGCCGGAGCCAGAAGGTAGGCTTCGTGTGGGCGGTCGCCGGATACCTCCTCGCCATTGGCCTCCATCTGGCGTTTACGCCGAGGCTCGCCACAGACCGGGCTTTCGAGTTCTCGTCATCCACCTCTCTCTTGTTCGCGTACCACAACCTTGTCCAGTTCTCGTATCCCCTTCTTTTCGCCAGCGCCGCCGCCATCTTCCTGGCGGCGCTCCCCCGGGGGCGGAGAGCGGCCGGGCCACTGCTCCTGGTCCTCCTCTTGGCCGCCCCCCTGCTCATCTTCGTCACCTACCACGAGACCATCTTCTTCACGGTGGAGTCCCACTCGTACCGGGTCTTCTTCGGCCTCCTTCTGCTGGCCGGTCTCGGACTCCGGCTGGCCCGGTGGGACCTCACCGTGGAGTGGTTCTACAGCGGTGCCCCCCTGGCGGTGTTCATCGCCATGGCGACCTTCCTCTCCCTCGTCGGGCTCAACAGGTCCATCACATCGACCCGAACCTACATCATGGTCCTCCCTCTCATCTACTGGGTTCTGGCGGACTCCCTGGCCCGGCTCCGGGCCTCCGGCGGCGCCGGTACCCCGACGGGGGGGCCATCGCCACCGAGGGACCGGATGACGCGGGCGGTGGCCGCCGTCCTCATCGTCATGGTCCTCTACCACACGGCCGCCGGCTCCCTCAATCTGACCACCCGGAACATGGCCGAGGCCACCGCCCTCCACCCCGTCCGGCAGGCCCTGGCCAGCCAGCCCCTGGAGGGCGCCGCCCTCCGCCAGGTCAACCCCTGGGTGGTCTACATCGAGGAGCTGAGAGGCCGCGGCTACTCGGGCACGCTCCCCAACTTCCAGTCGGTGACGCCGGACCAACCCGTCTCCCGCGCCGAGCTCCGCACCACCACCTATTACTACATCGAGAAAACGGGCCCCCGAGTGGGGTGGACGTCTCTCCGCGGGGACCTTCCCCCCGACTACTTTGGCGTCCCCACCCAGTTGCTGGGGCGATTTATCCACACCCGGGAGATGCCCCTCGAGACCTCCCTGGCCACATTGGTCCGACTCGAAGAGAGGAGGGCGCTCTTCCTCCAGCTGTCTCCCTGGCTGGAGGACACCCCGCTCCGCCTGCTGTCCGGAGTGCCCTGGGTGGAGGAATACGAGGCCCTCCATGGCCTCTACCGGGTCCCCTCGAATCCATAAACCACGGGTTACCCGCGGCGAATGCGGAGCCAGAGGACCACTGCCAGGAGGGCAGCCAAGGCCGGCCATCCCCCCTCCCCCGCCCGGGGTGTAGGAGAGGGACTCTGCAGATACCGGGGAGCCCCGCCGGGTGTCACCCGCGGGGTGGCATCGGTGGAGACAGGGAGAGGGAAGGCCAGGAGAGAGAGATTCCCCAGCCGCACCACCTCCCCTGCGCCTCCGGCCACCTCCTTCCACGCGCCGTCATACGTTTGGATGGCGCCCGGTCTCTCCCCAAGTTTCACCTGGGCATCCCTCAGGCCGGGCTCGAAATGCAGGTAGGCCATCCCGGGTCCCGCCGGCTCAATCCCCGGAGGAGGGGAGGTGCGATGCTGGAAGCGGGTTCCCGGGGGCAGGGCCGCCGCGGAGACCCCTCGGGCCTCGGCCACCAGGCCACCGGCATAGCCCACCACCACCCGCTCCTCTCCGGAGAGACTCCCGGAGTCCAAATAGAGCGGCCCCTGGACCACCAGCGTGGCCCGGCGGATTTCCGCGGAGCTCTGGGCAATGGAGAGTGCATAGGGACCCGGGGCCGTCCGGGAGCCACCGGCATCCGTGAAATCCACCACCTCCGGAATCACCACTCGTCCGCCCGCCCCAGCAGTCCCCGCGAAGACCTCACGCCCCGCTGCGTCCCGGAGAGAGACCGTGGCCCCCGTCCCCTCTGGCCCCAGGTCCACGGTCACCGGCCACGCCAGAGTGAGGCTGGAAGACGCCTCCACCAGGGGCGGGAGCAACCCCGGCGAGGTGTTCCGGAACCGCACCCCGGAAATGCCCTGCACCACCAGGCCGCCCTCCGGAGAGTCCTCGATGGTGGAGTTGGACATCTCCAGCCGGAAATAAGAGACCAGGACTCCCCGGGAGCCCGAGCGCACCCGGCTCCCCTCCACCCGGGCCTCGGAGGAGTCCACCACCAGCCCCCTCCTCCCCCCCAAGATGCGACTTCCCTCTATCCGAACCCCGCGGCTCCCCTGGAGGACCACGCCATCCGGCGTCCCCTCGACCTCCATCCCCTGCAAGCGGAGCCCCCGAGACTCCACCGCCACCAGACCCCCCGGGGAGACCCGTCCCCCGCGCAAGGTCACGTTGGGGCTTGAGAACAGGAATACCTGGGCCGCGTCGAGCCCCTCCAGGGTCCTCTCCTCCTCGCGGTTGAGGTAGAGGATGGGGCGCCCATCGGCGGTGTTGTCCTCCATCTGGTGGTCCAGAGTGGAGAACTCCCCAGGCTGCGGGAGGATATAGGGCGGAGTGGCATTCCGGAAGCGGTTCCCCCGGAGGCGGGCCCCCTCGGTGCTGCTCAGGCGGACCTCCTCCCGGTTGGAAGAGAGAGCATTGTCCGCCACAGTGACGTTGGGGGCCCGGTGGAGGCCCATCCCGACCACCCGGCTCCCCTCCACCCGGTTGGAGGCCAGGGTGACATTGATGGCCTTGGAGAGGGAGACGCCCCAATCATTATCTTTTAACACATTCTTTTCAAGTAGTGTGTCACGGCTCCAGTTCCCCACGCGGGCCCCGTATCCGGTGCGGAGGACCCGGTTCCCCCGGAAGGTGTTCCCCCGGGAGAAGTTGGAGTAGAGGCCGAACATCCGGCCGTCCTCCACCGTGTTCCCCTCCACCGTGTTGTCCCGGGAGTTGTAGAGGGCGATGGCCTGGAACTGGGAGTGGGAGACCATGTTGCCGGACACCCGGCTCCCGGTGGCGTTCACCAGAACGACCCCCAGCAGGCCCCCGGCGATGGTGGTGTTGACCACCTCCACCCCGGAGGTGTCGCGGACCTGGACGGCGATGGTGCGGGCCCCCTCGAACCGGCTGGAATCGATGCGGCTCCCCGGCCCCTCCAGCACCACTCCCCCCGGGTCATCCACGGCCCGCACGTAGGGGGTCCCCTCGGAGAGGTCGGCTCCCTCAAAGGGACGGGTATAGATGGGGAGGTCTCCCCACACCGAGACCACGGTGGAGCCCCGGAGGTCGAGGCGACCCCGGACGCGAAAGCGGTAGTATTGCCCCTCCCCTGCGCTCTCCACCCGGGAGCCGTTGTCGATGCGCAGGAACCCCTCGGGGGCCACATGGACCCCCCGGCTCCCGTTGCCGTCGGAGGCGACGCGGAGGCGGACCCCGTCGAGGTGGAGCGCCCCCTCCACGATGAGGTCGCCGGGGATGGAGAGGGTGGCCTGCCGCAGGGTGCAGGACTCGCCGGGGAGGACACGCCATCCGGCGGAGCCGGGTGCGCAGGCGGCGCCGGCGGGGAGAGAGAGGACAAGGAGGGCGAGAAACAAGGGGGCCCACGGTGGTGTCATGGTGTTGGAAGATAGTTGGCCTGGGGAGCCGCAAAAGCCTATTGCCCCCGGCCATCAAACCGGGAGGTTGATGGACTCCCGGCGCCGGATTCTCCTCCTGGTGGGGCTGGTGGCACTGCTCATCGGACTTGCCCCCATCCAGACCCCCTTCTGGGCCTACGATTTCTTCGATGTGGTGGTCCAGGGCAGCCGGCCGTCCCTGGAGCTTTTCGCCACCAAGGCGTGGGGCTTCTACTACCGCCCCCTCCACCTGATGCTCATCGCGGGACTCCACGGGGTGGTGGGGCCCAGCCCCATGGCCTTCCACCTTGTCAACGCACTTCTCCTGGCCGCCGGGACGCTCGCCGTGTACGGGTTCCACACACGCATGAACAGCCCCCGGGGGCCCGCGGCCCTCGCCGCCCTCCTCTACGCGGCGGCGCCCCCCACCTGGTTCAACCTCTTCCATGCCATCGAGGCCGAGCTGATGGCGGTCCCCATATTGTATGCCACGCTCATCCTCTTCCTCTATCTCGGGCGCGCGCCCGCGGAGAGGCGGAGAACCGGATGGGCCCTGGCGGGGTTCGTGGCCCTCTCCCTTGGAGGGGTGTTCCTCAAGGAGTCCATCCGGGGACTCCTGGCCCTGGGGGTGGTGGGCCTCGCCTACCGCCCCTGGAGAGAGAAACGACTCACGCGAGCCCAGTGGCTCGCGGGGACCCTGGCGGTAGCCGCCACCATTCTCTCCCTCATCGCCTCCGTGGTCTCCGATCCCACCGGAAGCCTCGACCCCAAGAGATTCTCCCCGGCGGAACTGGGGCTCCACGTGGTCTTCAACCTCTACCAGTTCACCTCGCCCATCCTCTTCGCCGGGGTTCTGGTCTTGGCCTTGGCCGCCCTCCGACTCCTTCCCCGGCTCCGGGACGGGAAGTGGCTCCCCACTGCGGCCGTGGGGGGCATCCTCCTCCCGGTGGTGGCCACCTTCGCGCTCTCCTCTCCCCTGAACTCCTGGACATTCTGGGAGACTCTGTTCCCCCCGCTGGAGCTGGAGCCCCTCATCGCCCTCTACGCCCTGCTGGCCCTGGGCGCCCTGGGCCTGACCGCGCTGCGGGGGGAGGAGCCCGGCCGCGCCTACAGCCTTATCGTGCTACTGGGCCTCACCTCGCTGATCCTGGGGACGGGGTTCGTGCCCACCGTGAGGGCGCAAACGACCACCCGCAGCCTCATCACCTTCTTCCCCTTGCTGGCGTGGCTGGTGGTGGACGCCCTCCGGAGGCTCCGGGCTCCGGAGAACCATCGCCTCACCAGGGGCGTCGCTCTGGTGGCCGCGGTCCTCCTGGCGTACCACCTGGGGGCCTCCGACTTCAACATCGCTGGCTCCATGGATGCCACGGCCCGGGCGGAGACGGAGGTGAAACCGGCCTTCACCCTGCTGAATCTCACCGACGCCTACATCTATTCGACCCGGTACGACCCCATCAGCACCTTTGAACTCCGTTACCGGTTCCAGCGGGGCCCGGCAGACCTCCCCTTCTACAGCATCAGCCTCCGGCACCCGAGGTACCGTCTCACCCGGGACCGGGGCGTCGTCACCCCGGAGGGCATCCCGAGGGGCGCATCGGAGGTCTTGCCGGTGGATTACATCTACTACGAGCGGTGGCGGATGGAGGCCGGACCGGAGGCGTGCCGGGAGCTTGTCGGAGACTACCGGGACTGGTACACCATGATTCCATGGGAATACGGCGCCACGGGATACGGTTGCCTGGAGAGCCCGTTCAACCAGTCCCTCCGCGAGAATGCAACCGTCCTCACGGAAGCCCAGCGTGTCTACTGGCAGCTCCCCCGATGGCTGGAGGACACACCCTACCGGCTCCACCGGGGACTCCCCATCGCCGCAGAACACGCCTACCTTGTCACTCTTTACGGGAACTCGACTCGCGGGTGACACCCGATGCACCCCCGGGTGCCGCTCCCATCCCGGACGCGCGCGGGCGGATGCGGCTCACGGGGGGGCGCCCGGGGCGCGGTGGACACGGTAGGCTGTGAGACGATCCTGGGGAAAACGGGCCCATGGCTCCGGGTCGGTTCCGGAGGGGGCGCATTCTCTCTTGCTCTCGGAGTCCTCCAGGTTCCCCCGGATAATCAGAACCCCCTCCCCGGGCGGCGTGACGTTGTGCCGAACGGTGTCCAAGTGCCACTGGAAATAGGTACACCCCGCAGCCCGGGAAGGACCGGCATAGAAGCGGCTCCCCGACCGGGTCAGGGTGCACTCGTCGTCAAGGAGGAACAGCCGGTAGGCTCCCACGGGCCAGTAGACCGTGCCCGCGCCGGGACGGGAAGTGTAGTCCCGAATCCACTTCATGGTGTCCCGGGGGAGATCGGTGCTGTCGTTGCAGCATCCGCTGAAGGCGTCCGCCTTCTGGATGAACACGGCCCCGTTCCAGACCAGCATGGCTCCCACGAGGACTGCCACCGCCACTCCACCCGCGACCCGAGAGGCCCCCTCCTTCCGCGGGGCCAAGAGGCGGGAGAGCAGGGCGACCGCGGGAACCACGCCGAGGGCAAAGACCGGAACAAAGCGCCGGTCCATGGCCTCCATGGAGAGAAATGCGAGATAATACATCCAGAACCCCAGCACCATCAGGGCCGCGGCCTTTACCGCCAGGTGGCGGCGGCCCGTCAACGCGGCCCCCAGGAGCCCCAGGGCCACATAGAGGGGACCATAGACATAGAGAATGGGCGGTGCCACCCCCTCCAGGTTCTCCCAGAAGGTCCTCTGGGAAACCTCCGGGGTGAAGAGCCGGAAATAGTAGGAGTCCTCCGCCTGGTACCGCATAAGATAGACCGGGTCGCCAAACACCGCGGCCTGGACCGCCAGGTAGGCGAGCACCGGGAGACCCGCCACCCCCAGCACCCAGAGCCTCCGCCACTCACGGGCCCGGACGACATGGACCAGGTGGTAGAGGCCCCAGGCGCCCAGCACCGGAAAACCCTCCCACCGCACCAGGGGAGCAAGCCCCATGACCCACAGAGAGAGCCGGGGGCGGCCCGAATAGTGGAGATAGATGGAGAGGGCGAGGAAGGTCAGGAGCATCATCTCCCCCAGAGTGCTGATGGACAGGGCGAGGTAGACCGGATTCGAGGCCACCACCGCCACCCCCGCCAGGGAGAGGCGGGGGCCAAACTCCAGCCGCCGCAGGATGCCGTAGAGTAGCCCCAGGGCCGCCACCGACAGCGCCACATTGACGAGCCGGTGGGCCGTGATTCCCTGGACCCCCGCCGCATAGAGGGCGTGGACCGGCGGAATCGCCAGCAGATGGTGCACCGGCCTCACCTGCGGGTTGAGGAGAAGGAGGGGAGACTGGGGAGCACAGCGGACATAGTAATACCGGTCCAGCTCGTCGATGTTGTAGAGGCGATGGGGATCCACTGTCATGGCGTTCCCCACATCGGCCACATAGAAGGAGAGGCCCACCAGAACCGCCCCGTAGATACCAAGGAAGAGCACGGGTAGCCGGCGTCCCGGCGGGAGGATGAGCATGAGACGCTGCAGGATACAATGGCCCGCTCCCACTAAAAACCCACTCCATAGTCCCATCGTATGTCCGAGGTTCCCGAACTCCCTGCAAAGCGCAGTTTGGTGGTGACCTCGTTTCATTGACAAGGGTCGCCCCAGAGCGAGGCCAGTGGAGGCGGGCGGTGGCGGTCTCGCCCACGGTATCTATCCTAATCCATCACGTTTCCACTATTCGCTATCGTCTGCCCTTTTTTATCAGCGCAAAGGGGACCTACCAAAACCTGGTGCAGTCGCGGAAAAACAGGGGACGGCCGGCAAACCTTTTAGTCATAGAAAAAGAGGCAGATATGGAGCCCCCATATGCGAGTTCTCCTCGTCCAGCCTCCCTCCACGGAGATCTCCCTCAACCAGCTCAGCCCCCACATCGGCCTCGCCTACATCGGGGCCGTCCTGCTCCGGGCGGGACACCACGTCGAGGCCCTCGACGCCCAAGCGGAACGCCTCCGGTTCCGGGACCTGGAGAAGATACGGCGGCGCATCGAAACGGTCAGCCCCGACGCCATCGGAATCACCTCGGCGACCACCCAAATCCACTACTCCCACCTCATCGCAGGACAGGCCAAGCAGGTGGACAGCGGAATCGCCACCATCGCCGGGGGATACCATCCGGGGGCAATGCCGCGGGAGACCCTGGAGGAGTTCCCCCACTTCGACTTCGCCATCGCCGGAGAGGCTGAAATGACCATGCTGGAGCTCGTGGAGGCGCTGGAGAACGGCGGGGACGTCTCCACCATCCGCGGCATCGCCTACCGCGCCGATGGGCAGGTCCATCTCACGGAACCACGGCCATGGAACCAGGATCTGGACTCCCTGCCATTCCCCGCCTTCGAACTCTTCCCCCTCCAGAAATACCGCCCCATCTTCACGCCGCGGGAGAAGGTGCTCCAGCTCCCCGCCTCCTCCACGAGGGGATGCCCCTACAGTTGCACCTTCTGCTACCGTTCCCAGGGGAGGACCCTGCGGGAACGCTCCGTTGGCAACATCATCCGGGAAATCCAGTGGGACATCGAAAAGTTCGAGGCATCCCAGATTTTCTTCGTGGACGACACCTTTGCCGTGAACCGAAAGCGGGCCCTGGAATTCTGCGAGGTAATGGTCCGCCTGGGTCTCCACGAGGAGGTCACCTGGGTGTGTGCGTCCCGGGTGGACCGGGTGGACCCGGGGCTCCTTCAGAGGATGCGGGGGGCCGGCTGCACTCACATCGCCTTCGGGGTGGAGTCGGGGAACCAGATGTTGCTCGCCCGCACTCAGAAGAACATTACAATCGAGCAGTCACGGAGCGCGGTCCAATGGGCAAAGGAGGCGGGCATGAGCGTCCACACCATGTACATCCTCGGAATCCCCGGCGAGACCCGCGAGAGCGCACAAGAGACCATCGAGTTCGCCCTGGAACTGGACTCGGACACCGCGAACTTTGCCATCCTGACCGCCTACCCGGGGACCGAGGTGATGAGGATGGCGGAGCGGGGCGAGGAGGGCATGTTCCTGGAGACGAAGGACTGGCGGGAATACGGCAAGCACAGCGGCAGCGGCGCGCTGGCATCCACAAGCATCAGCCGCCGGGAACTGGAGAAACTGCAAATCCATGCCTATCTCCGGTTCTACCTCCGGCGCGGCAAACTCCGGAAAGCCCCGGATGTCATCAATGTCTGGGACATCCCCCGCTATCTGGGAGGCCGCATTCCCGGCTTGTTCTCCGGCGGGTCAGGGCCTGCACTGACGGTCCCCCATCCCGGGGAGGCGTCAGGCAGCCCCCGACCAGAACCTCCCGGATAATCCGCCCAAGATTTATATGTATAAGAGACACAGAATATGCTCCGAATCCTGTTTCCAAGCCCATGAGCGCCGACGTGATTCTGGTCCAACCTTATGTGGGAAGCATGGACCGGGTGCGGAGCGCCCCAGCCCTCCCCCTCGGCCTCCTCACGGCGGCCACCCTCGTGGAACGCGAACACAAGGTGAAACTCATCGACCAGCGCCTCGACCCTCAGTGGAGAGAACACCTCAAGCAGGAACTCAAGTCCCAGCCCATCTGCGTGGCCACCACCTCCATGACCGGTGTCGAGATACGCCACGCCCTGGATGCCTCCTCCATCGTCAAAGAGGACTCCGAGGTCCCCATGGTCTGGGGGGGCGTCCACCCGAGCCTCCTCCCGGAGCAGACCGCTGCGCACCCCCATGTGGACATCGTGGTGGTGGGCGAGGGAGAGCAGACCTTCCACGAACTCGTGCGAGTCCTCGAACAGGAGAAACCCCTCGGTGAGATTCGCGGGCTCTGCTTCAAGGAGAACAGCCACATCCGGCGGACCCCGGAACGCCCTTTCCTGGACATGAACTCCCTGCCGCCGGTCCCCTACCACCTGGTGGACGTCCGCAAGTACCTCCCCCTGTTCGACGGCCGGAGGACCATCTACATGCAGACCTCCCGGGGGTGCCCCTTCAACTGCACCTACTGCTACAACCAGGTCTTCAACGAGAGGAAATGGAGGTCCTGGACCCCCGAGCGCATCCTCGAGGAAGTCCAGCGGGTGGGCGAGCTGGGGGCCGAGTCCATCTACCTGGTGGATGACGAATTCTGCATTGACCTCAAGCGAGTCGAGGCCTTCGCCCGGGGGATGGCCAGGGAGAGCCACGACATCGTCTGGCAGGACGGGGGGATCACCTTCGACTCCTTCAAGCGCATGAGCGACGACTACCTGCGGACCCTGGCCAAGGGTGGCTGCGTCCGCCTCACCTTCGGCGCCGAGTCGGGCTCCCAGCGCATCCTCGACATGGTCAAAATCACGGCCAGCGGCAAGCGGATGCAGACGGTGGACGACATCGTGGCATCGAACCGGCGGCTCAGCAAGTTCGACGTGATTGCCTTCTACAGCTTCCTCGCTGGGTTCCCCACGGAGACCGACGAGGACCTCCAGGCGAGCATCCGCCTCATCTTCCAGCTCATCCGGGACAACCCCAACGCCCGCACCTCCCCCATCTACAACTTCACCCCTTATCCGGGCACCGACATGTATCACCTGGCCATCAAGCACGGGTGGATACCCCCCACGCGGCTCGATGGCTGGGCCGACTACCACCTCAGCACCTCCAACCTCCCCTACCTTTCCCCCGAGAGGCGACGGATGCTCGAAAACCTCTACATCGCCTCCATCTTCCTGGACAACAAGTTCAAGGAGTACAGCGGCTCGGCGGCGGTGAAGGCCCTGGCCGCCCTCTACCGCCCCTTGGCCCGCTTCCGCGTGAAGCACCGCTTCTTTGGCCTCATGGTGGAGCGGTACCTCCGCGACATCGTCGCCGTGTAAGGTTCCCCGGGAGGTGGCGGTGCGCCGACTCCATCGGGTCCTGGCCGCCGCCCATCAGGGGACCGGGGGCCGCGGCCCAATCTTCACGACCCCCACCTCGGTCTGCAGGGTCACGTGGCGGATGCCGAACCTCGCCTTATTTCCGATTCGGGAGGGTCCTCCGAGTCTTCCAGGGGTCAGGAGTCCGCCGAAAGGCCTCTGTCTCCCGCCGCCCCGCGCCCCCCGTGCGCCTCCCATCGCGCCAGGGCCAGGACTTCCAGCAGGCTCTCGTGGGGGTCAATGGGCTCCGGGGAGGCGAGCCGCGACTTCAGACTCTCCTCGACGGATGCCATCCAGCGGGGCTCCACCAGGTCGTATCGCCCCGCCCGCATCAGCATGTAGGTCCCCGGGCCGGTGGGGTGCGTGGAATTGGCGAGCCACCCCGCCAGGTAGAGAGTGGTTTCGTTGAGGACCGGGACGATGTCGGCGGGCTTCACGCATCCCCGGTTGCGGAGCTCCACCAGGGCCACCAGGGCATGGGTGGCCGCGTCGTGGCTGCGGGTGGCGTTCCCGCGAATTCTCCCGAGGATGCCCGACTCCGGGGCGACCCGGTCGCAGTGGAGCGCCTGGGAGATGATGCAGTCCGTCTCCGACGGATAAGGAGTGCAGGGGACCCCTCTCAAGGGGTGGTCCTCCCGCACAAACCGCAGCATATTGACGTCGAAGACCCCCGGGTTCTTCCGCGCCAGCGCGTATCCCTCCTCCACGTAGCGCCGGAGCCCCTCGTGGCGGTAGGTCTGGTTCGCCCACGACGCCATGAGAACCCAGTCCAGCTGGTATCCCCGGGCCAGGGTCAGGTTCAGGGCCTCGTCGAGGAGAGGCCGGGGTGGGGATGGGCCGAGATACTCCAGGGGCTCGGGACGGGGAACCGGGGAATTGAAACAGCCCGAGAGCAGGAGGGAGAATAGAACCGCCCCCACCGTCACTGCCCCCGCCGCCAGAGGACGGGGGAACGAGGAAACCACCATGCCCGAATTCCACACAGCGCACCGGAAGCGATGAATCTTCCCCCTGCGCATCCGGGGACAACCTTTATGTTTTTCCGCCCGAACCACAGGTGAGGACGGAAAAAGCATGGTGGACTTCGAAATCCCCCGCAACATCGAGGGGCTCCGGAAGACCATGCACACCGTGGCCCGCAACCAGCTCCGCCCCATCTCCCGCCACTACGACGAGCACGAGAACGAGGTCCCATGGGACCTCATCCGCAAGGTCCACAGCCTGCTGAAGGCCATGGGAGGCTCCGGCCTGGGACGCAGGGACCCGGGAAGCAGGAAGGACTCCGTGAGCGGCGCCAGCATCAACACCGGCTTTGGCAACTTCATGGCCACCGTCATCACCGAGGAGATGACCTGGGGCGACGCCGGCCTATCCATCTGCCTCCCCGGCCCCCAGGTGGGGGGGGCCGCCGTGGCCGCCGCCGGGAGCGAGGAGCAGAAGCAGAAGTTCCTCGGCCGCTTCCCCGGGGACGAGCCCACCTGGGGGGCCTTCGCCATCACCGAGCCCGGCTGCGGCTCCGACACCTCCTCCATCCGCACCACCGCCCGCCGCGAGGGAAACGAGTGGGTCCTCAACGGAGAGAAAATCTTCTGCACCAGCGGCGGATTCGCCCTCGAGCAGTCCAAGGGCTTCGTCATCGTCTGGGCCACCATTGACCCCGGCGCGGGCCGGGCAGGCATCAAGTCCTTCATCGTGGAGGCCGGGACCCCCGGCGTCCGCGTGAGCAAAGTGGAGAAGAAGATGGGGCTCCACGCCTCCAACACCGTCTCCATCGTCCTCGACGACGCCCGCATCCCCCTGGAGAACATCCTCGGCGGCATGGAGGTCCTCCAGAAGGAGAAGAAGGGCTTCGAGGGGGTCATGGCCACCTTCGACAGCACGAGGCCCATCGTGGCCTCCTTTGCCGTCGGCGTCGGCCGCGCCGCCCTCGACTTCACCCGCGACTACCTCCGGGAGCAGGGCATCACCATCCGCTACGGCCTCTCCCCGTCCCGCCTCACCGCCGTCGAGTGGGACTTCATGAAGATGGAGGAGGACCTCCACGCCGCCCGCCTCCTCGCCCGCCGCGCTGGATGGCTCGCCGACATGAAGCGCCCCAACGCCCTTGAGGCCGCCATGGCCAAGGTCAAGGCGGGCTCCGTCGTCCCCGCCATCACCCAGAAGTGCTGCGAAATCGTCGGCCCCCTGGGCGTCTCCAGCAAGGCCCTCCTCGAAAAATGGTTCCGCGACGCCAAGGTCAACGACATCTACGAGGGGACGGGACAAATCAACACCCTCATCGTGGCCCGCCGCATCCTCGGATACACCCGGGAACAACTCAGATAAGGTCCACCGATACTGATTATATCTTCCTATAACGATAAGTTAGGTTATACCTAAACCCTCTTTCTTGGAGGCCTGCCTCCGCCCGGAATCCGCCAGGACCCTCGGCGGGAAGGGCGCGGTCCCCCTCTCCCGGGAAGGGCTCCCCTGGACCTCCGCGGTATTTCGGCAGATCCGAAATTATATTGTTATATAAAACATTCTTTATTATAAACTTTTTATATAGACTGTATT
>JACQPP010000080.1 GCA_016207465.1 Methanobacteriota archaeon | reverse complement strand
TCTCCATCCTCTCCCTCTACGTCCCCCAGGAGGTCAGCGACCCCACCCAGCCCGGGCTCAAAGCCACTATCTACACCGCCATCTCCATGCCGGTCCTCCTCCTGGCGAGCATCACCCTCGCCACCCGGGTGGCCCGAACCTACGAGCGGGAACTCCGCCGCGCCTTCGTCTTCATCGCCGCCTACCTCACCCTCCTCGCCATCGGCAACCTCAAACTCCTCTCCCCCACCATCTACGGGTGGAGCCAGTACGCCCCCCTCATCTTCGACCTCCTCGCCTCCTCCATGCTCCTCCTCTCCTGCTACTACACCCTCAAGGTGGTCCAGGTCAGGACCATGAAGCGCGTCGAGTGGCTCATCCTCGCCGGCATCTTCGCGGGCTCGGTCCTGGTGGTCATCGCCAACACGTCCATCGACGCCGCGGCCCTCGAGCCCGTCAAGCAGCAGTACCTCGCCGAACTCCAGGCCCTGGCGGACCAGGCGGCCCGCCTCAAGGCCCAGGGGGCCCCCGAGGTCGAGGTGCTCAAGGCCGAGAATGCCCTCCTCAAGAAGAAGCCGGAAATCGATGCCTTTGTCGCCAGCATTGACTTCGCCATCACCCGCTCCCTCGCCTTCGGCATCCTCAACTTCGCCCTCATCAACACCCTCATCCCCGTCCTCTTCCTCTACCTCCACCAGTTCCGCGGGGAGGCCCGCGAGAGCCTCACCTTCCTCATGCTCATCCTCGGCATCATCGTGGCCACCGTGGCCGACTGGCTCTTCGCCCTGGCGGCCGGCATCCCCCACCACCAGCTGGCCAACTTCTGGCAGGCCGGCTCCCCCTACGACGTCATCATCCTCATCGCCTACTACACCATCTTCCTCGGGCTCTTCGTCCACGTCAACTACGAGAAGTGGTCCCTCAAGAACCTGAAGAACTTCAAACTCGAATAATCACTTCACGTATCTCTCGGGCTTCACCTCGAATATCCGCTTGCACCCCGGGCTGCAGAAGTGATACGTCCGGTCGCCCTGCCGGGATGTCCACCGGCTCTTCTGTTCGTCCACCGGCATCCGGCAGACGGGGTCCACCACCATATCAGAACACCAGCCGGAGCCCCGCAATCTCCCAGGGCCCCAGGGGGACCTCGGGGAGGGACACGGGGCCGTAGGTCTCCTCCTCGTGGAGGCTCACCTTCTCCGCCCTCTGGGGGCCCCGGAACAGTTGGAGCCGCACCCGCCGGGCCTCCCCCTCGGCCTCGTAGAGGCGGGCCACCACCCCCCGGCCGTCCTCCGCCCGCTTCAGGCAGAGCAGGGGGGCCCCCGGTGTGTCCACACTGCCGAAGGAGAAACTCTTGGGGAGCTCCCCCGGGTGGGTCTCCACGGGGAGGACCCGCAGTGGCCTCTGGTATTCCCAGCCGAGGCGGGGGAGGTGGGCCTCCCTCCATGTGCCCGGGTGGGGGTGGAGCATGTATTCGAAGGTGTGCTTGCCGTGCTCGAGGGCGGTGAACCTCTTCCAGAACTGGAGGTAGGGGATGAGGTGGTCGGGCACCGAGGTGCCCGGCTTGACCCCCCCTCCCCCGTTGGAGGCGAACTCCCGCAGGACCAGGTGGTGGATGGGCATGATGACCCCCTCCACCGCCTCGAAGCCCTTCTGGAAGAGGGTCACGCCCCGGAGGAGGGTCCGCCAGTTGGAGGGGGCGTGGGTGAGGCTGTGCAGGAGCAATCCGGGTCCCCAGACGGCCACGCTCCGCAGGAGCCCCAGGGAGACCACCGAGCCCCGTATCTCCACGCTGGGGATGCCCCGGTTGAATATGGCGAGTCCCCCCGGGTTCCCCTCCAGGGGCAGGTCCACCCAGTTCTGCACCGGCCAGTGGCCATCGGGGCGCTCCAGGGCCCCGTAGGGGACCTCGTGGACCGCCCGGCCCCCCCCGCGGGGGACCTGGAACCGGGCCACCACCCGGCTCTCCCGGCCATGGAAGTCCACCTCGGTCTCCACATGCACGGCGGGGTCCCCGGCGACGAGGCTCGTGCGGGTGCGGGTGGTCATCACCGGGTGGTCCCGCACCACCTCCAGGGTGACCCGCACCGGGCCGTCCTCCACGATGCGAATGGAGCGGACCCGCCCCGGGGGATGGATGCGCCCCGTGGGCTTCACCACCCAGAGGTTCCCGATGTCCTCCTGGGCCACCAGATGGTTCCCCTGGGGCAGGGGGATGTCCCTACCGGTGGCCTTGTCCAGGATTCCCCCGATGTCCCCCTCGGGACTGAACCGCACCCGGAGGTGGTGGTTCTCGATGTAGTGGGTGTCATAGTGGAACTCCCCCGCCCCGTGCCGGGCGGAGCCGGGCACCAGGAAGATGCACCGGTATCCCAGGGGGGGAACCTCCACCAGGAAGTTGATTTCCTCCCCGGAGACCTGGCTGGGGAGCTCGGCCCCCTTCTCGTCCACCACCCGCGAGGGGCCGGCGGGGGCCGCCACCCGGGCCACCCCCCGGCGGGGCCACGGGAGGCTGTTGAAGACCAGCACCGGCCTCCCGGAGCCCGAGGTGTCCACCAGCCTCCCCAGCACCTGGAGGGCCCGCCGCTCCGCCTCCTCATAGAACTCCCGCGCCCTCCGGTAGCGGGCCTCGGCCCGCACCACCAGCCGGTCGAGGATGGTCCCGCACCCCACATCGTGGGCGTCGTTCACCACAATCTCCTCCCATGCGGGGGTGAAATCGGGATACCGGCCCCCGAGGAGGCTCGCCAGGCTGCACCAGGTCTCCGCCTCCAGGATGCGGCTCTGCGCTTCCCGCATCTGCTTCTTCAAGCCCTCCCGGGACTCGTAGCACCCCTCGAAGAGGGGGTTGAACTCCCCCCGCACCACCGGCAGCCGCTCCCGGGGCAGGGCGCTGAAGTAATCGGAGGGGAGGGAGAACTTCATCCTCTGCTTCCCATCGGCCTTCCGGTTCCACTCCTCCACGAACTCCACCCAGTCCCGCCGCGGGGGGGTGAAATCGGAGCCCATGGTCTGCATCACCATCCCCGCCGGGGAGAGCCTCCCCTGCAGGTCCAGGTTGAGGGCCACCTCCTGCCGGTAGCGGGCCATCCGCAGAGAGCGCAGGGCATGCAGGGTGAAGAACCCCGAGTAATGGGTCGCCATCCAGTGGGCCAAGACCCGGGAGCCATCGGGGGCCTCCCACACGAAGTCCGTCGGATGGCCGGAGTCCACCGGGATGCCCCGCGCGAACCCGACCGCGGTCATCCCCGACTTCGCCAATATCTGCGGCAACTGGAGGGTGTGGCCGAACTCGTCAATCATCCACCCCACCCGCGCCGTCACCCCGAACCTCTCCCGGAACCTCCGGCGCCCCAGCAGGAAATGGCGCACCAGCGCCTCGCCCGTCGGCAAATTCTCGTCGGGGGCCGTCAGGGTGTTCCCCACAATCTCGATGCGCCCCGCCTCCAGGTGCCTCCGGAACCGCTCCTCATCCGGGGTGTCCAGGATGGAGCGCAGCGCATAGTAGCAGTCCAGGGTATAGCAGAACCCGGGGTGCTCGTCCAGCATGTCCAGCGCCCCCCGCAACACCTCATTGACATCCTCCGCATAGCCCTCCAGGGTCTTCCACCACTCGAAGTCAAAATGGAAATGGGGGAGGGCGTAAATCGGCTTCCCGTCCCGGCTCTCGGAGGCCATCCACCCCTACATTCCACCCCGGGGCTATAAAACGCCGCGCTCCCGGGTCTCGATGCTCATCCCCTCGGCGCACTCCCGGCACACCGTGGCCCGCCGGGGCCGCTGGAGCTGATAGGTCGCATCCCACTGGTAGAAGGTGGCCTCCCGCAGGTCCACGGTGGAGCCGCACATCTCACAGTGGTCGTCGGGGGTCATTTCTTTGCTGAAGTGAGCCACGAAAGTCTGCTACTAAACGGACGGCGCATAGAAGTAGATTGGCTTGAGCGACAAGAGACTCTTGTCTTCGTCAGTGAGCTTTGGATAGAACTCTTGCCACAGGGCGATGAATCGTTCGAGATCGATAAGTTCTACGTGGACGTGGGAGCCACGCGCAGTGCTCTTCGCGTCCGGAGTGAACCCGCCTGACGATACAAACATTCCTACATCTCCATCTTTCTGGAGCAACCCCATCAACTGACGCACTTCGGGAACTGAGGCGGGCACATCACGATGTTTAATCTGGACCTTTATACGCGGGGGGACCGTTCCGAGAGGGTCACGGTACGCAACTACGTCTACTCCGCCGTCTTTTCCAGGGTTTGCCACAATGGGTGTGTAATAGCCCATCCCACGAAGGAGTGCAGCAACAAGGTCTTGGAATTCGTAGGCGTTCATTAGACCAATCTGCTTCTTCAGACCCGCAATTGCCAACTGCTCGGTCTCATGGATTGTGGCCTCTTCGCCCTTCTGGCCCCCGTCGCCGGTTTCTTGGTTTTCGGCACTCTCAGGAGGTTGGTTCTCGTCCTTCCATTTTCGGTAGGCGGTAGTTGCCGCCTTGAGTAAGCCTACATCTCCAAGCTTGATGGCAGTTTCACCTTCCGGGGTAAGGTACCAGACGCCCTTCTTCTTTACGAGGTACCCCGCCTTGATGCAATCGATGCTGAAGAAATGAAGGATTGATTGCCAGCGAACATAGCCGGACTTCTCATACGTTGCTTTAGCCCACTCATCGAGGGGAACCCGTTTCTCGATTTCCGCTATGACGTCTCGCCCGGGAGCTTGACCACCTTTTTCTTTCAGAATCTGGAACGCAGCAAATATGGCCTTAGCAGCCAACTCACGCGATGGGGAGAGTTTCTCTTTCACCATGTTGTTCCCTTTGTGGGCTATCCATCGATGAGATGTTCCATATAAGAACCTATGTGAGAAGCGTGCCAAATAAAGCCACCGCGCCTATCCACGACCCCCCGCCACGGCGCCACCGGGGACGCCCCGTTCTATCATGCCGTCCTCCGCCCTCCGATTATTCGATTATGTTTAGCCGCGTTCTTATTTCTTCTCCCACTTGTACAAATCCGCCACCTGGGCCAGGGTGGCCCCCCGTCGTATCTCCTCCCTCACCCTATCCTCGTTCTTCTTGACCTCCATGGCCCGCCTGGCGATTTCGAGAGCCCTCTCCTTGGGGACCACGAGGACCCCGTGGTCGTCGCCCACGATGATGTCCCCCGGGCGCACCTTGAGCCCCCCGCAGGTGATTTCGGCGTTGATTTCGCCGAAGCCCTTGGGCTCCCCGGCATTCGGCACAATGTTCGAGCAGAAGACGGGGAACCCCATCTTGACGATGTCGTCCACGTCGCGGACGGGTCCGTCAATGACGAGGCCGGCGATGCGGCGGTTCTGGGCGCTGTGGCTGGCGAGTTCCCCCCAGCAGGTGATGTAGCGGCTGCCGTTGTAGATGACCAGCACGTCGCCGGGCCGGGCGATGTCAATGGCCTCCACGGTCTTGGCCCAGTCCCCCTCGAATGTCTGGATGGTGACAGCGGGGCCCACCACCTTCTGGCCAGGGGTGAGGGGGCGGATGTCCCGCATGGCGGGGGCCCGGTGCATCGCATCGCTGATGTTGGGGGTGGAGACCTGGCGGAGGATGTGGAGGGCGTCCACCTCGGGCTCGCGGCGCTGGCCGTCGGCCTTGGCCTTGTCAATGGCCCGGCGGATGGCCCGGGCCGACTCGGTGACATGGGCGCTGCGGGCGATGTGGCCCCCCACGATGATTATTTTCGCCCCGTGGGCGGCGGCCTCGGCGGCAGTGTCGGCGTCGAGGCCCCCGGCGGCGGCCACCGGGATGGAGGCCTCGCGGGCCACCCGGCGGAGGGTCTCCAGGGGGCTCATGCCCACCATCTGCTGGTCAATGCCCACGTGGATGCAGAGACAGTCGGCCCCGAGGGCCTCGGCCTGCCGGGCCCGCGCCACCGGGTCGGGAACGTTGAGGAGGTCCACCATCACTCGGGCCCCGTATTTGCGGGCGGCGCGCACCGCGTCCGCGAGGGTGGAGTCGTCGCAGGCCCCCAGGAGGGTGACCACCCCGGCCCCCGACTTGGCGGCCATCTCCACCTCCAGGGCCCCGGTGTCCATGACCTTCATGTCGGCCACCAGGGTCCTGCCGGGGAACTCCTTCTTGAGGGCCCGGAGGCCGTCCATCCCCACGCTCTTCAATAGAGGTGTGCCGGCCTCCAGCCAGTCCACCCCCCCGGCGATGGACTCCCGGGCAATCTGGAGGGCCCGGGGGAGCTCCAGCACGTCGAGGGCCACCTGGAGAATGGGCTTCTCCCGGGGGGGAGGATGGGCTCCCTTCGGGGTGCGCTTTCGGGGGGCCATGGGGGATAGAGTGGTTGCCCGGCGTCGTAATAAAGAGTCAGGCGGGGGGTGTCAGAGGAGGAAGAGGAGGATGGCCCCCAGGTGGGCGGCGGCCACCAGGGGGATGACCAGGAGGCGGCCCCGCTTGCGGTGGTTCTCCCAGAACTCCTTCATCTCCATGATGCGGCGCCCGTAGACCATGTGGGAGAGGGTCTGGCGGCCATAGCCCATCTCCACCTCCTCCAGGCCTCTCTCGGCCTGCTCCAGGGCGTCCAGGAGGCTCTTGCGGAGCCGGGCGACCATCTCCAGTGTCATGGGGCGGTGGATGTGGAGGGGGTCAATGGAGCGGTGGTTGTCGCTGGTGCAGACCTCGATGGATTCGGAGGGGACGAGGCCGGGGACCGCCAGGGTCTCGATGGCCCTGCGGCGGGCCTCGGGGAGGATGTTGTTCTCGTCGAAGACCGCCAGGAGGCTCCGCTTGCCCCCCGGGTGGGGCTCCAGGAGGAGGAGGGAGCCCCAGGGGCGGGTGGCCACCCCCAGGCGGAGGCGGCGTCGGGGCTCCACCAGGGCCCCCTTCACCGCCACCCGGCTCGCCATCACCAGGTGGTGGGCCCGGGGGGTCCCCGGGAGAATCATGGCGTCGTCCCCGTGGCTGTTGTGGGCCTCCACGTAGAAGAGGCGGGGGGCGCCGAGTTCCCCGGCGGCCCTCTCGATTTCCCCGTGGACCCGGAGGTCCAGGTCGTCGGTGGGCCGAGGGGCGAGGGTGTTCAGCAGAAAGACCGCGGGGCCCAGGGCCTGGCCCACGGCCACCGCCTCCTCGTGGTGGACCTGCACCGGGTCCCCCGCATCCGGCGTGAACACCATCTCCTTCAGGCTCCGGCGCACCGCCTCGGCCACCTGGGGGCTCACGTTCTCCACGGGGTCCTGCTCGTGGGTCGAGGCCCCCTTGAAGAACACCACCGGCCCCAGGTCCCGGAGGGCCCGGGTCACCTCCCGGGGCATGTCGTGAGCCCCGATGTTCCGCATGAGACCCGGGTGGACGCTGGTGGAGACCCAGATGGCCTTGGTCCCGTGGGGGCCCTTGAAGGCCAATGTGTCCACCCAGGCCTCCCCGGGGACCCCGGTGATGAGGGGCCGGATGTCGGTGGGGTGGCCCTGGAGTACCCGCGAGTAGAAGCGGATGAGGTCCCCCATGGAGAACTTCAATTCCCTCCGCAGTTTGCGGGAGAGCCCGAGGAGCAGGCCCCACGCCGCCCCTACCAGGAGCCCCGCGGCCCCCAGCACCCGGGGGACCAGCGCCGTGGCATCGGCGGGGCGCAGCACCGCCAGGAAGAGCAGGGGGAAGACGAGGGCCGGGGCGGCCCCCAGGAGGCTCCGCGGAGGCATCCGCCCCCCCAGGATGAGCAGGGAGGAGTGGAGATAGGCGAAACTCAGGGCCACCCCCAGACCGAAGCCCCCGGGGAGATTCCCCGCCATCTGCCCCGCCAGAGTGAATACGCCCACCTCCACCAGCCCCAGGAGGGCCATCATGGAGGCTGAAGGGGCCCGCAATCCGGGCACCAGCCACACCATGGCCACCGAGGAGAGGAACGCCGGGGCCCCCAGCAACAACACCATCTGCACAAAGAGCCCCTCCCCCCCCTCCAGGGGAGAGAGGAGGGCCGCGAATCCCACCGCCACACCCCCGAGCAGGGCCAAGAGGACCCCCATGCCCGCCGGGGGCTCCAGGAGCAGGGTCAGCACCCGGGACTCCAATTCAATAGAGCGATATTGGCTCTCCATCCCGAGGAGAAGGTCGGATTCCCAGTACGAATACTTCGTGTGTCAGCGAGTCTGGAACCCGTAGAGCAGCTGGCCGAGGAGTCTCTCCTGCCGGTAGAGGAACTCGAGGTATCTCTCCTCGGCGACCTCCCCCCGGAGGAATCTCTCGTTGACCACGGCCAGAAGCTCCGCAAGCCGTCCCACCGAATCGTTCATTGACCCCATGGGTCTCCATTCTCCTCCCCTTCCACCATATTCTACAGTCGTCGGAAATGGCGTCACCCCCCGGGCCTGCGTCCCCGCTGTCCCCCCGGGATAAATCGGAAGCAGTAGCCATCGAACCCGTGTGAAGATTCGTGAAGAAAAACTCTAAACCCGTGGAAACGGTGTCTCCACGCAGTGGTACCCCGGCACCATGCGGCTCCTCCCCCTGGCCATCATCCTCGCATTGTGGCTGAGCGCATCCGCGCTGGGCCAGGAGGCCCCCCTGGGCCCATCCAAGGGGGAGGTGGACTACCCCCTCCTCTCCGAGGTCTACCCCGACTCCTGGCTCCCCGGGGACCCCGACGAGTATGTTCGCATCTCCAACCCCGGCAGCCTCACCTGGAACCTATCCGGCTGGAGCCTGGAGGACGGCCAAGGCCGGTTAGTCCTGCCCCCCAACACCACCCTGGCCCCCCGGGGGACCATCCGCATCGCCCGGGAGGCCCGGGCCTACGAGGGGGTCCACCAGGTCCCCCCCGACCTGGAGTATGTGGAGAGCGACCCCCGGGTCCGGAACGCCACCATGCTGGGCCGGTTCCAGCTGGCCAACAGCGGGGACGGGGTGGTGCTGCGCCACCGGAACGGGACAGTGGTGGACTCGATGGCCTACGGCAACGTCTCCCACATCCCGCCCCGCTGGCGGGGCCCCCCGGTGGAGGCCCCCCGGGTCGGGGTGGCCCTCGTCCGGGAGAGGCCCAACGACAGCGACACGGCCCTCGACTGGAACCCCCCGCGCATCTACCGGGCGGGACAGACCCGGGTGGGTCCCACCGCCGCCCGCCTCACCAACCTCACCCTCTTCGTCACCCCAGACGACGGATACTCCACCGTCTCCCGCTTCATCGAAGAGGCCAACACCAGCCTGCTCCTCTCCCTCTACGAGTTCACCCACCCCGGGCTGGCCTCCGGGGTCCGCCGGGCCCTCGGGCGGCAGGCCATTGTCCGCATCCTCATCGAGGGGAGCCCCGTGGGCGGGCTGGACACCGACGGGCGGGGACTTGCCCTCGACCTGCGGCTGGCGGGGGCCGAGGTCTCCCTCCTCCACAGCCCCCGCTACCGCTTCTACCACGGCAAATGGGGGGTGGCCGACAACACCACCCTTCTGGTGATGACCGAGAACTGGAAGCCCGAGGCCCTCCCCACCGACCCCCAATCCCCCGGCAACCGCGGGTGGGGTGTCGTCGCCGACAGCCCCCGCCTCGGAGGCCTCCTGGCAAACCTCCACCGCATCGACTCCACCTCCATCCTCGGCGACACCGAGGCCACCCTCGGCAACGCCACCACCCCCATCTCCCCCCCGCTCTCGCGCCCCCCCGGCGGGGGCCACCTCCGGCTCGACGGCCCCGTGGATGCCACCCTCATCCTCTCCCCGGACGCCAGCCACCTCATCCCCCCGCTCCTCCGCGGGGCCCGGGAGCGCCTCTACATCCAGACCTTCTACGCCCCCCTCCGCTGGTCCCGGGAGCCGAACCCCCTCATCGAAGAGGCCATCAACGCCTCCCGCCGCGGCGTCGAGGTCAAAATCCTCCTCGATGGCTCCCCCTACAATACCGAGCCCGACGACCCGGGGAGCAACAACGCCACCGTGGACCACCTCAACCAGGTGGCCCGCCGGGAAAACCTGAGCCTCCAGGCCCGCCTCGCCCACGGCTACGGCAACATCACCAAGTTCCACACCAAGGGGCTCATCCTCGACGACCGGGTGCTGGTCTCCAGCATGAACTGGAACGAGAACTCCCCCACCTACAACCGGGAGGTGGGCCTCCTCCTCCAGAACAGGACCGCCGCCGACTGGCTCACCGGCTACTTCCTCAAGGACTGGGCCGCCCAGGAGGCCCCCCCGCCGCCCTC
>JACQPP010000081.1 GCA_016207465.1 Methanobacteriota archaeon | reverse complement strand
GGTCGAGGATGTCGGGGCGGTTGGTGGCGGCAATCATCTTCACGTCGCCGCGGGGGTCGAAGCCGTCCATCTCGGAGAGCAACTGCATGAGGGTGCGCTGGACCTCGCGGTCTCCGCTGGTGGCGCTGTCGAGGCGCTTGGCCCCGATGGCGTCGAGCTCATCAATGAACACGATGCTGGGGGCCTTCTCGCGGGCAAGGCGGAATATCTCCCGCACGAGGCGGGCCCCCTCCCCGATGTATTTCTGGACGAGTTCGCTGCCGACGACCCGGATGAAGGTGGCCTTGGTGCGGTGGGCCACCGCCTTGGCGAGGAGGGTCTTGCCCGTGCCCGGGTACCCGAAGAGGAGGACCCCCCGCGGGGGGTCAATGCCCACCTTGGCGAACTTCTCCGGGTGGAGCAGGGGGAGCTCGACGGCCTCGCGGAGTTCGTTGACCTGGACCTCGAGGCCCCCGATTTCGGCGTAGTCGAGGTTGGGCTTCTCGATGATTTCCATGCCGTGGACCAGGGGGTCCTTGCTGCTGGGGAGCACCTCCACCACTGCCAAACTCTGCTGGTTGAGGGCCACCTGGGTCCCCGGGTTCATCTCCCCGACGAACTGGCTCTTGCTCACCACGAACTTGGGGCCGGTGGAGGACTTGATGATGATTTTCTCCCCGTTGATGACGTCAATGACGGTGCCCACGATGAGGGGGGTGTTCTTCAGCCGCTCAATCTCCGACTTGAGCTTCTGGACCTCCCGCTCGTAGCGGAGCTTCTGGTTCTCGACGAACCGCTTCTCCGTCTCCATCTTCTTGTTCTCCTCGCGGAGGCGGAGGTTGCGTTCCTCCAGCTGGCGGACCCGGTCCAGCAGGTACCGGGAGAGGTCCGATTTGTCGGTGGGGGCGATGTCCTCGCTGGCCATGGAAGGGAGAGCAGGGGTATGGTTCCCCGGGTATTATATTTTACCCCAGGATAATAAAGACCCTCGGTTTCCCCCATGACATTGGAATGTGAAATCTGCGGCTCCACCGCCGGCCCCCTCCGGAGGAGCCGGGTGGAGGGGGTGGCGATGATGCTCTGTCCGAAATGCGCGAATCTCGGAATCCCCCTCGGAGAACCGATGCCGGTGGGACCCGGCCCCCGGCGGCCCCCGGCCCGGCTGGACATCATCGAATTGCGGGAGGAGTGGCCCCAGACGCTGCGCCGGGCCCGGGAGGCCCGGGGGCTCACCCTGGAGGCCCTGGCCCGGAGCCTCCAGGAGAGGGAGGGGCTCCTGCGGAAGGTGGAGCGGGGGGAATTGGTCCCCGAGGAGCCCCTGCGGCTCAAACTGGAGCGGGCCCTCGGGGTCCGCCTCACCGAAGGGGGGGAGTAGCATGGGGACCCGGCGCGTGGGCCCCGGGGGGCTCGGGGAGGCCGCGGAGGTCCTGCGGCGGGGAGGACTGGTTGCCTATCCCACGGAGACCCTCTACGGCCTCGGGGCCCGCGTGGTTTGCGGGCCCGCCCTGCGGAGGCTGTGGGCCGTGAAGCGGAGGCCCCCGGCCCAGGCAGTCTCCCTGGCGGTGGCCCGTGTGGGGGAGGTGGGCGAGTGGGCCCGGGTGGACGGACACGAGGAGATCATCCGGGGGCTTCTCCCCGGGCCGGTGACGGTGGTTCTCCCCGCGGGGCCCCGGGTCCCCCCTCTGCTCGTCTCGCAGACAGGGGGGGTGGCCATCCGGGTCCCCGAGCATCCCCTGGCGCGGCGGCTGCTGGAGCAGGCGGGGCCCCTCACCGCCACCAGCGCCAACCTCCACGGGGCCCCCGCGCCGGTGCGGGCCGAGGAGGTCCATGTGGAGTGCGACCTGGTCCTCGACGGAGGGCCCTGCCCGCTGGCCCGGGGCTCCACCGTGGTGGACCTCGCCGGGGGGCGCATCCTCCGCGAGGGGGCGGGCCTCGATAGAGTCCGGCGGGTCCTGGAGGAACAGAGATGAGGAAGCGAATCATCCGGGAGAAGGGTCGGGTGCGGGAGGTGGCCCGGGAGCGCATCCAGCGCCTCCTTGACTTGGCCGACGGGGCCCCCTTGGAGCGGGCCGACCGCTACACCGCCCTCGCCGGCCGCCTCGCCCAGAGGCACCGGGTCCGCCTGGACCGCGAGACCCGCCAGCGCATCTGCAAGGGATGCCGGGGCCACCTCCGATATGGCTCCACCGCCCGCGTCCGCCTCACCCAGGGGGTGCGGGTCGTCACCTGCCTCCGCTGCGGCCGCATCACCCGGATACCCTACCCATAGTTGCAAAGATTTGGGAGACAACTGCGACACACAGGGGGCCGAGTGCGGAAAACCCTTAATTACAATCTCGGCAGAGGGGTGTGTGGAAGCGCGTGAAGGCCCCGGCCCCCACTTCTATCCTCCCCAACCCTCCCTGGCCGGGGCCTCACGCCTCTAATTTTTTCTGAATTCGTGTTTCTCCATGGGCATCCTTATTTTGCGGGGGTGAGAGGTAGGTGGGATGGTGGATGAGCCCGAGGTCCTGGAGTTCAATCCGGACACGCAGAGTGTGACGCGTGTGCCGCCGGAGCAGGCGCTGGGGGAGGAGGTGGGGAGGGTGACGACGGTCTTGGAGGTGCGGCGCCACAAGAAGCTGCTCCTGTTCGTGGTGACGGGGGAGTTGTCTCCGGGGGAGTTGTATCGGAGGCTGGCGGGTCCCTTTGACCGGCTGGGGTTTGACCTGCATGTGGCGGTGCAGCCGGGGGCGCGGGTCTTGGTGGCGCGGTCCCAGGCGGGGGAGAGGCTGTGGGTGAACTGGGTGCTGTTGGGGGCCACGGTGTTCACGACGACTCTGGCGGGGGCGGCCCTGTCCGGGGTGGACCCCCTGCGGGAGCCGCGGCTCCTGTGGCTGGGGCTCCCATTCTCGATGGCCCTCCTGTTTGTGCTGGGCATCCATGAGTTGGGCCATTATGCGGTGGCGCGGGGGTGGGGGATGAAGACGACTCTCCCGTTTTTCATCCCGGTCCCCCCGCCGTTTCTGCTGGGGACATTCGGGGCCTTCATCCGGCATCGGGGGCCGATTCCGGGCCGGAGGGCCTTGTTTGATGTGGGGGTGTCGGGGCCGCTCATCGGGCTGGCGGCGGCGGTGATTGTGTCGGCCATCGGGTTGAGCCTGCCCTACGAGGCCCCCGCGGGGTTGCAGGAGGCCCTGCGGCGGGGGGAGAGGCTGCCGGGTCTGGGGCTTCCCCCCTTGTTCGAGTGGCTGGTGGTGGCGACGGGGTTCCAGGGGACGGTCATCCATCCGGTGGCCTTCGCGGGGTGGGTGGGGATGCTGGTGACGGTGTTCAACCTTCTCCCTGCGGGCCAGTTGGACGGGGGCCATGTGGTGCGGGCAGTGCTGGGGCGGAGGAGGGCGGAGGCGCTGTCGCGGGCGGTGCCGCTGGTGCTGATGGGGGTGGGGGTTCTCTCCTCCGCGCTGGGGCGGCCCGGGGGGATGTGGATGACGTGGGGTCTCTTCGTGTTCCTGTTCAGCCTGGGGGGCCATCCGCCCCCGCTGGACGACGTGGAGAGGCTGGACCGGGGTCGGCTGGCGGTGGCCCTGGGGACCCTGGTGCTGGCGGCGCTGTCCATGACACCGGTGCCGTTCTCCATCGAGTGAGTTGCTTTTTCTCTTTTCTTTATCGGTGGACCCTGTATGGGGCCACCGAGTTTCGGCAAAGCCGGAACGTTAATTTTTCTTTTCTCTTTTAACGCGGGTCGAAAAGAGAAAAGAAAAATTAGTCGAGGGTGAGTTTGAGGGTGCGGTCCCCGATGGGGACTCCGTCCACCTCGACGGTGACCTTGACGTCGTATTGTCCGGCGAGGGGGAGTTTGCCGAGGGGGGTGTCCTTCTCTTTCTCGGTTTTGACGGTGGTGGTGAGGGTCTTGGTTTCTCCGGCGGGGATGGGCTCGGTGAAGTCGAAGGCGGCGGTTTGTGTTTTTTGGTCGGCGGGGGTGCGGGGGAGGAGGCTGTTGGCGAATCCGTCCTTGAGGGTGGTGACGGTGGCGGTGACGACGGCGCGGGGCTTGAGGATGCGGACGGAGCCGGTGTTCTGGACCTGGAGTTTGGCCTCGACGGTCTCCCCGGCGTTGTATTTGGGTTTGCCGAACTGGATGTCGCCGATGATGGCGGCGGTGGGCTTGGGGCAGTCGTTGGGGCAGTTCTGCCAGGTCTCCTGGCCCTCGCATTTCTTGTCGGGCTGGCAGACGGGGGTGGGTGTGGCGGCGGGCGGGGGG
>JACQPP010000087.1 GCA_016207465.1 Methanobacteriota archaeon | reverse complement strand
GGCGGGGGCCGCGTGGACGTCGGGGGGGATGGCTACGGCGCGAAGGGTGAAAAGCCGCTGAGGTCTGTCCGAGAAAAAGGTTAAGTAGGTCGCAATCGAAGAAGTCCTGTGATGACTCGATTCTCCGCTGTGCTGCGAAAAGAGGGCCGATGGTATGTCTCCTGGTGTCCCGAGGTGGACATAGCCTCCCAGGGCAAGACCGTCGAGGAGGCAGTGAAGAACCTGAAGGAGGCGGTCGAGTTGTATCTGGAGGACGAGAGGGGGCCCCGGCCCTCCGCGGCCCCGTTGGTGACCACCTTCGAGGTGTCCGGTGGCAAAACTCCCCGTTCTGTCCGCGCGTGAAATCATCCGGGCCCTGGAGCGCGCCGGGTTCGGGCAGGTGAGCCAGCGGGGGAGCCACATCAAACTCCGGAGAGGCGACCGCACCGCCATCGTCCCCCGCTACCCGGAAGTCCCACGCGGAGTCCTCGTATCCATCCTCCGGCAGGCCGGGCTGGAGCGCGACGAGTTCCTGCGGCTGCTGCGGTAACCCCAGGGACCGCTTCATCCCGCCATCTGGACGCCAATCTCGCGGTCCAGGTGGTCGAGGAATTCCTCCATGGCCCCCGGGGGGATGGTGGCGCCCCCGGCGATGTCGTGGCCCCCGCCGTCTCCCCCGACGGCGTGGGCGGCGCGCATGAGGGCGGGTCCGAGGTCGAGTCCTCGCTGGGTGTGGGCGGGGGTGGCGCGGGCGGAGACCTTGAGGCCCTCGGGGGCGCGGGCGAAGGCCACCAGGGGCTTCTCGGCCCCGGTCTCGCGCTCGAGGGCCATGCCGGTGATGATGCCCAGGATGGTGTCGCGGATTCTGTCCTCGGCGCAGAAGTAGGAGAAGTGGCTCCGCTCCTCCAGCCCTTGGTCGTGGACGAGGGCGAGGCCCGCGGAGATGTTCTTGCGGTGGCGCCCGAGGAGGGTGCGGGCGCGCCGGTAGGCCCCGTCCCGGTCCCCCAGACATAAATCGAGGCCCACCTGGCCCTCGCCGTAGCGGGCGGTGGCGTTCAGCAGGCTGGCGTACTCGGAGGCGTCCCGGAAGGGGGTCCCCTCGGGCTCCCGCGGCAGGGTGTAGCCCTCGGCGAGGAGCCGCTGGGCCGCCTCGGCCCCCTGGCCCGTGGCCAGGGACCACTGGACCAGTCCCGAGGCGAGGCGCATCCTCTCCTCTCCGGCCAGGTCGCCCCACCGGAGCCAGTGTCCATTCTTCACGGGGATGTCCAGGTCGTGGAGAAACCCGGGGTCGAGGCCGGTGGCCTCCAGGAGGCGGATGAGGGGGCGGGTCTGCCTGCCGAAGAGGTGGAGGTCCACGCGGGCCTCTAGGACCCCCGCTCGGCTCCCCTCCTCGACGATGGTGCGGTTGAGGCCGATGAGGCGGCCGTGGCGCCGGTCCTGGCGGTCGCCCACGGCCCCGACGATGGCCAGGGCGGCGAGGTCGGCGTTGGCCGCGTCGAGGGCCCGGGCGATGAGGTAGGCGGTCCCGGAGCCCGATATCTCTTGGGTGCCGTCGAAGCCGAGGAGACGGGGATTGAAGACTCTGTGGGGTCCCGCCCTGTCCACTCTCCCGACGGTTGGGTGGTGGTCCACCACGAGGGTGGGGCAGGGGAGCCGCTGGACGTCATCCAGGCGGCCGCTCCCCAGCTCGGCGAAGACCCGGGGGAGGTCCGGGGGGCCCCCGAGGGCCTCGCCCCCGTTGCGGACGAACCGGATGCGTGCGGCAATCCCCTCCCGGCGCAGGGCCTGGACGAGGACCCCGCAGGTGGAGAGGCCGTCGGCGTCAATGTGGGAGACAATCTCCACCTCATCAAGGCCCTGGAGCCAGCGGGCGCAACTGCGGGCCTCCCGGTGGAGGCGCTCGATATTTTCCATCCCCTTCCCGGGGAGTTGGGGCCCCGGGGTATGAATAGTTTCCCGCGCCCGTCCGTGGGGGGGGCGAAATTTGATTAGGGAGGGGGTTTCACCTGTTCCCCATGTTGCGCGCGGGAATCATCGGGGCCTCCGGGTACACGGGCTCAGAGCTGGTGCGCCTCCTGGCGGCCCACCCCGGGGTGAAAATCGAGGCCCTCACCTCCCGCTCCTTGGCGGGGAAGAGCGTGGGGGAGGTCATCCCCTCCCTCCGGGGGCTGGTGGACCTCCGGTTCGAGGACCACAACCCCCGGGGGCTTGCGGGGAGATGCGACGTGGTCTTCACCTCGGTGCCCCACGGGAGCGCCATGGAGACGGTCCCCGGCCTCCTCGACGCGGGCATCCGGGTGGTGGACCTGAGCGCCGACTACCGGCTCTCCAAGGAGGCCTACGAGGCCGCCTACCGGAAGCCCCACACCGGGTTCCGCCCGGCGGTCTACGGACTCCCCGAGGTCCACCCGGAGGTCCCCGGGGCCCGCCTGGTGGCCAACCCCGGATGCTACCCCACGGGGTGCATCCTCGCGGCGGCCCCCCTGCTGTCCAAGGGGCTGGTGGAGCGGGCAATCTTCGACTGCAAGTCAGGGGTCTCCGGCGCGGGCTCCAGCCCCAGCGCCACCAGCCACTACCCCAACCTGGCGGAGAACATCATCCCCTACGATGTCACCAGCCACCGCCACGTCCCCGAGATGGTCCAGGAGGCCAACCGGCTCAGCCCCAAGCCGGTGAAACTCCACTTCACCCCCCACGTCTTCCCCGCCATCCGGGGCATCCTCACCACCGGCCACCTCCTCCTCCGGGAGAAGGCAGACCCCGAGCGGGTGCGGAGGCTCTACGAGGAGTGGACGCGGGGCAAGCCCTTCCTCCGCCTCGCGGAGACCCCCAGCCTCGCCTCCGTCCGGGGCTCCAACTTCTGCGACATCGGCTGGCGCGCCGAGGACGGGGGGGAGCGGGTCGTGGTCCTCTCGGCCATTGACAACCTGGTCAAGGGGGCCGCGGGACAGGCCATCCAGAACATGAACCTCATGTTCGGCCTGCCGGAGACCGAGGGGCTGCGGAACAGCCCCGTCCCGTAGCCATGTGGAGCGTCGCGGGCGGCATCGGGGCCGTCCCCGGAGTCCGCTGCGCCGGAACCAAGGAGGGCCGCTTCGGCCTCGCCCTCATCCAAGCCCGCGGCCCCGCCGCCGGGGTCTTCACCACCAACCAATTTCCGGCCGCGCCGGTCCAGTGGAGCCGCCGCGTGGTCCGCTCCGGCCCCATCGAGGCCCTCATCGCCAACAGCGGGTGCGCCAACGCCCTCACTGGCAGGGAGGGACACCGGGGGGCCCGGGAGATGGCCCGCCTCGCCGCCCGCGGCCTCCGCGTGGACCACCGCCACGTCGCCGTCGCCTCCACCGGCATCATCGGCCGCCCCCTCAACCTCCGCCTCATCGAGCGCCAGGTCCGCCACCTCCTCCCCCGCATGGAAGGGGGCCCCGGAGGCGCCATGGGCGTCGCCCGCTCCATCCTCACCACCGACACCGAGCCCAAAGAGGTCGCCCTCGAATCCAACGGCGTGCGCATCGGCGGCGTCTGCAAGGGCTCCGGCATGATTGCCCCCCGCATGGCCACCATGCTCGCCTTCCTCTTCACCGACGCCCGCGCCAGCCGCGCCACCCTCCAGACCGCCCTCTCCCGCGCCGCGGACAACACCTTCAACATGGTGGTCATTGACGGGGACACCAGCACCAACGACATGCTCCTCCTCGTCTCCACCCGCCGGGGCCCCGAGGTCACCCCCGCCCAGCTCGGGCGCCTCGTGGAGGCCGCCTGCATGGACCTCACCCGGCAGATTGCCGAGGACGGAGAGGGAGCCACCCGCCTCCTCACCGCCCGCGTCCAGGGGGCCCGGAGCACCCGGGAGGCCCGCCAGGCCGCCCGCGCCCTCGTCGCGTCCCCCCTCATCAAAACCGCCATCCACGGCGCCGACCCCAACTGGGGCCGCGTGGTCGCCGCCCTCGGATACAGC
>JACQPP010000078.1 GCA_016207465.1 Methanobacteriota archaeon | reverse complement strand
GAGGAGAGCCGCCGCCAGGGGGAGGACCGGCAGGAGGAGCAGGAGGATGCCGAGGCGGAGCCGGGGATGCATGCTGTCGCCCTCGACGTCCCAGTGTCCGGGGGAAGGGGTAAAGCCATCGGCCCGCGCAGTGGGGGATGTCCATGGGAGCCGTCGGGAGAAGGGCAAAGGAGGAGACCGTGGAGATGTTCCGGCGCCACGTCTCCTGGGGGAAGGCGGAGATGCTGCGCGCCTTCGGCCTCGACCTGGTGGTGGGCCGCCGCGAGGGGACATGCCTCTGGGACGTGGAGGGAAAACGGCTGCTGGACTTCCACTGCAACGGGGGGGTGTTCAGCCTGGGCCACCGCAACCCCCGGGTCCTCGGGGCCCTCCGGATGGCCCTCGAAGAGCTGGACATCGGGAACCACCACCTCATCAGCGAGCACCGCGCGGAACTGGCGGAGATGCTCCACCGGGTCACTCCGGGCCACCTCGACTACACGGTCTTCGGGGTGGGCGGGGGGGAGGCGGTGGACCTGGCCATCAAGGTGGCCCGGGCCCACACCCGCCGCCCCGGAATCATCTCCGCCCGGGGGGGATACCACGGCCACACGGGGCTGGCCCTGGCCGCCGGGGAGCCCCGCTACCGGGAGCCCTTCGGCCCCCTGGCCCCCGGATTCACCCAGGTCCCCTTCGGGGACGCCGGTGCCCTCGAAGAGGCCATGGGAGAGGACACGGCGGCGGTGCTCCTGGAGACCATACCGGCCACCCTCGGCATCGCCATCCCTCCCCCGGATTACTTCCCCCGGGTGCGGGAACTCTGCGACCGCCACGGGGCCCTGCTGGTGGTGGACGAGGTCCAGTCGGGCCTCGGGCGCACCGGCCGGGTGTGGGCCATCGAGCACTACGGGGTGGCCCCGGACATCCTGGTGACCGGGAAGGGGCTCAGCGGAGGCCTCTACCCCATCAGCGCCACCTGCCTCCGCGGGGAACTGGAGCGGGTCTTCCGCCGGGACCCCTTCCTCCACATCTCCACCTTCGGGGGCTCCGAGGTGGGCTGCCGCGTGGCCCTCGCCGTGCTCGATGAGACCTGCCGCCCCGCCTTCCTGGAGCACGTGCAGGCCATGGGGGGCCTCCTCGGCCGGGGCCTCCACGCCACCCGGGAGGCCCACCCCCGGGTCTTCGAGGAGGTCCGCCGCCTGGGGCTGATGACCGGCCTCCGCTTCGCCTCCCCCCAGCACGGCCCCCGCATGAGCCGCCTCTGCTACGACGAGGGCATCCTCGCCCTCTACGCCAACCACGACCCCCGCGTCCTCCAGTTCCTGCCCCCCCTGGTCATCCAGCCCCCGGAGGCCGAGGAGGCCCTGGAGGCCCTCGGGCGGGCCGTCGAGAAGTTGAGCCGGAAGCCCTGACCATGGAGGCGGCCCCCATCGAAGCCGGGCTCCTCCGGGACCTCGAAGAAGGGGTCCAGCGGGCCCTCCGGGGCCACCCCGCGCCCGGCCTCCGCATCCTCGGATACGGCGAAATCAGCACCGTCCTCGAACTCGCCACCCCCCAGGGGGTCTATGCGTGCAAGCGCCTCCCCCCATTCCCCACCCCGGAGGCCCTCCAGCGCTACATGGGGGCCCACCGGAGATACGTGGAACTCATCGAGGCCCAACTCCGGGTCCGAGTCCCCGAGACCCGGGTCCAATCCATCGAGACCCCCCGGGGCCCGGTGGCCTACACCCTCCAGAGACGCCTCGACCCCCGCACCATCGGCCACCGCCTCCTCCACACCCTCCCCGCCCCCGACGCCCCGCGGCTCTGCGGGATGGTCATGGAGCGCATCCGCCTCCTCTCCCAATTCAACCGGGACCCCAGGGGCCCCCTCGCCCTCGGCCTCGACGCCCAAATCTCCAACTGGGCCCTCCACCTGGAGGACCCGTGCCACCCCACCCTGCGGGGCGACGAGGCCCTCCTCTACCTCGACACCAGCACCCCCCTCATCCGCGAACACGGAGAGGAGGTCCTCGACACCGCGGTGTTCCTCCAGTCCCTCCCCCGCCTCCTCCGCCCCCTGGCCCGCCGCCTCTACCTCCGGGAAATCCTCGACCGCTACTACGAGCCCCGCCGCATCCTCCGCGACCTCATCGCCAACCTCCACAAGGAGAAGCGGGGCGACCTCGTGGAGCCCCTCATCGAGACGGCGAACCGCCACCTGGGGGAGATGGAGTGGCTCCAGGCGAAACCCCTCACCCCGGCGGAGGTGGAAGAATACTACCGCAAGGACGCGAGGATGTGGGAGGCCCTCCAGAGGATGCGGAGGCTGGAGAGGCTCGGATGCCGGATGACCGGCAGGACCTACCCCCACCTGCTGCCGGGGAAAATCGAGAGATGACGACCCGAGAATCTTTATCTCCCGGGTGCTCCAGTGTTTCTCCACCCATGGTCCCCCGCGCCATCCTCTCGGTGTCCCAGGGCGATATGGAGCTGGCGTTCTTCCCCGAGGCGGCCCCGAAGCATGTCGAGTCCTTCCTCAACCTGTCGCGGAAGGGCTTCTACGATGGGACGCTGTTCCACCGGGTGGTCCCGGGGTTCGTCATCCAGGGGGGGGACCCCCTGACGAAGGAGTCCAACCGGGCGCGGTGGGGGACCGGGGGCCCCGGCTACAGTCTGCGGGCCGAGTTCAGCGAGAGGCCCCACAAGCGGGGCATCCTCTCCATGGCGCGCTCCTCGGACCCCCACAGCGCGGGGAGCCAGTTCTTCGTCTGCCTCCAGGATGTGCCCCAGCTGGACCGGCAGTATACGGTGTTCGGGGAGGTGGTGCGGGGGATGGAGGCCGCGGACCGCATCGCGGCCCTGCCCCGGGACGCGCGGGACTGCCCCGTGCAGCCGGTCCCCATGAAGGTCCGGGTGGTGGAGTAGGGGATGGCCGGGAAGGACCGCATCCCGCTGGCGAAGACGGGAATCCAGTTGAGCCCCATCGGGCTGGGGACGTGGCAGTGGGGGGCGAAGGAGTGGGGCTGGGGGGGCACCTATGGGGAGAAGGAGGTCCTCGCCTCCCTGGACAAGTCCCTCGAACTGGGGGTGAACTGGGTGGACACCGCCGAAATCTACGGGATGGGGAGGAGCGAGGAGTTGCTGGGGCGGGGGCTGAAGGGACGAAATGAGGTGTTCATCGCGTCGAAGGTGGCCCCCCTGCATGACTTCGAGAAGGCCTGCGAGCGCTCCCGCAAGAGGTTGCAGGTGGATGTGATTGACCTCTACCAGGTCCACTGGCCGAGCCCGGTCTACTCCATCCAGCAGATGGCGCGGATGATGGCCCGGCTCCAGAAGAAGGGGTGGATTCGCCACATCGGGGTCTCCAACTTCAACAAGTGGCGCACCCGGAAGTTCCAGGAGTCGCTGCCCAGCGGTGAACTGGTGGCGAACCAGGTGAAATACAACCTCCTGGAGCGGGAGCCCGAGGAGTCCTCCCTCCTCACCTATCTCCAGGAGCAGAACGTGACCCTCATCGCCTACTCCCCCTTGGCCCAGGGGGCCCTCTCGGGGAAATACACCCCCTCGAACCTCCCCCCGGACTTCGTGCGCAGGCTCAACCCGGTCTTCTCCCGGGACAACCTGGGGCGCATCGAGCCCCTCATCGGGGTCCTGAAGGAGATTGGCGGGGCCCACGGGCGCTCCCCGGCGATGGTGGGACTCAACTGGCTCTTCTCGCGGAAGGGGGTGGTGGCCATCCCCGGGGCGAAGAGCGTGGGCCAGGCGGAGGAGAACACCCGGGCCATGGGGTGGAGACTCACCGAGGCCGAGACAGCCCGCATCGAAAAGGCGTATGGGGAGGCCCGCATCCAGCTGGGGTTGGGGCAGAGGCTCACCCGGCTGGCGCAGTCCATTTTCGGCGGCGGCCGCGCATAAATCCGGGTTATAAAAGCCTTTCTCCGTTCCATCGGACGGTGTTCCCCGGCGTGGTATTTGCATCCCCGGGGCGAGTCTCCTGTGATGGAGGTGAATGCCATGTACCTCACGGACGGAGAGACCCTCGGCCTGGTGACCTGGGGTGTTGACCTGGCGCTCCTGGTCTTCATCGCCTACCAGAGTTGGCTCTCCAACCGGCTTCTGTTGGCCGAATCCAATGCCGCGTAACCGTAGTCCGAACTCCCGGAGCCACGCGGATGGAGGAGCCGGGGCTCCGCCGGGGGCGGGTGTTCACTTTCGCCCCCCGCTCGCAGAACTCTTTTGAACGTCCCCGGAGAGGGCTACCCCATGGCCGACCTCCGGTTGCCGCCCCACTTCGAGCCGCTGCTGCGGAGCCACGGGGTCCGGAGCCTGTTTCCCCCCCAGGAGGATGCCCTCCGTGCGGGTCTCCTGGAGGGGGGCAATTTTCTGCTGACGATGCCGACGGCCTCGGGGAAGACCCTGCTGGCGGAGATGGCGATGGCGGACACCCTGGCGCGGAGGGAGGGGAGGTGTCTCTATGTGGTGCCCCTGGTGGCCCTAGCCTATGAGAAGCAGAGGGAGTTCGGGAAGAGCGGGGTGCTGGGG
>JACQPP010000079.1 GCA_016207465.1 Methanobacteriota archaeon | reverse complement strand
GAAGTAGATGACCCCGGTCCACACATTCCCGCCCGCGTTGGTGAGGCTGGTCCGAGTGAAATTCCGGCCCCCGCCAGGGGTGTTCGTGTCGTTGCTCAACGAGGCCTCCACCGAGGCCACCCCGCTGGCGTCGGTGACGGTGGCGCTGACGGGGATGCCCACACCGGTGACATTGAACCCGGTGGGGAAATTAATGGTGACGCTCGGCGCCCCGCGGTCCACCCGGATGCTGAACCCCGTGGAGTTGCTTGCGTTGTTGGAGTTGCCCAGCGTGTCGCTGGAGTTGACGCGGAGGGTGTAGTTGCCGTCACCGACCCCGGCGATGCTCAACGTCCCAGTCCACTCGTTGGTGGAGCCCACCCGGCTCAGGTTGAGACGGCTGAAGTTCTTCCCGCCCCCCTCGGTGGCGGTATCATTGGAGAGGGAGACCTCCACAAAGGCCACACCCACCCCACCGTCGGTCACCCCAACACTCACCGGAATACCCACACTCGTCGTGTTGAATTGGCCGGGGAAATTAAAGGTGGGACCCGGGGCGGTGCGGTCCACCCGGATGCGGAGGCCGGTGGTGTTGGTCACATTGTTGCTGTTCACGGTCTGGTTCTGGTCGCTGGCGTTGGCGAAGATGGTGTAGTTGCCGTCCGCCAGCGCGCCGATGTTCAGGGAAGCCGCGTAGGTGGGACCTGTGACCTGGGCCAGCTGGGTGCGGGAGTAGTTCACCCCGCTATCCGGGGAACCATTGGTGGTGAAGCTCGCCTCCACAAAGCCTACATCGGCCCCATCTGTGGCGTTCACCTTTACATAGAATGACGTATCTTTTGTGTCATTGAACTGGGTCAGGGTAGGCTGGAGGAAGGTGATGGTGGGGGCCCCGCGGTCTATGCGGATGCCCAGTCCGGTGGTGTTGGTGGCGTTGTTCTTGTTGGTGAGGTTGTCGGTGGCGTTGACGCGGAGGGTGTAGTTGCCGTCGCCGCTGACCGTCGAGATGTTCAGGGTGCCGTTCCAGGTGTTGCCCCCCTGCCAGGTGAGGGGGGTGCGGGTGAAGTTCTTGCCGCAGTTGGTGCACTGGGTGTCGTTGGAGAGGCTGGCCTCGACGTAGGCGGTGCCGTTGAGGTCGGTGACGGTGGCCTGCACGCTGATGTTGACCCCGGTGGTGTTGAACTGGCCGGGGAAGTCTATGGTGACGGTGGGGCCGGTGCCGTCGATGCGCACCACGGTGTTGCTGGTGTTGTTGGTGAGGGTGGTGGTGTTGTTGCGGTAGTTGACGTCGAGGGCCCAGGAGGCGTCGGCGCCGGTGGCGTTGACGGTGAAGTTGAGGATGCAGGACTGGCCGGCGTTGACGACGCCGCAGGAGCGGGGGTTGCCCCCCTCGTATCGTCCCAGTTTGCCGTTGCTGGCTCCGAGGAAGAGGTAGCCGTTGGCGGAGTCGTAGGCGAGGGACTGGATGTTGTTGGTGGTCAGCCAGTTGCCGACGTCGGTGGCGGTGAGTTCGCTGGTGATGTTGGTGGTGGAGTTGTAGACGCCGATTTCGCCGACGGTGAGCCCCAGGAAGACCTGGCGGCGGTCGGGGTCGTAGGCGAGGGCCTGGACGGTGCCGCTCATCCATCCGCCGGTGTCGGTGCCGGAGAGGTCGGTGGAGATGTTGGTGGCGGGGTCATAGTAGCCGAACTTGCTGCCGACGGCCCCTTGGTAGATGCGGCCCTGGAGGGGGTCGTAGGCGAGGGCATAGACGTGGTTGGTGGCGAGCCAGTTGCCGGTGTCGGTGGCGGAGAGGTCGGTGGAGGTGTTGTTCTGCGGGTAGTAGACGCCGAATTTGCCGTTCTCGGCGCTGATGTAGAGGAAGCCGCTGGAGAGGTCGAAGGCGAGGCCCCAGATGCCGTCGGGGCCCACCCAGGGGACGGCGGCGGTGTAGTTGAGGGTGACATTGTCGGTGACATTGTAGAGGTAGAAGTGGCCGGTGCTGGTCCCGAGGTAGACGAAACCGTTGGTGCCGTTGGCGGCGAGGACGCGCGCGATGTCGCCCCCGAGCCATCCCTCGGTGGAGGTGGTGGAGAGGTTGATGGAGGTGTTGTTCTGCGGGTAGTGGACGCCAAACCTGCCGACCGCGCCCGCGATGTAGACGAACCGGTTGACGGGGTCGTAGGCGAGGTCCCAGATGGCGTCGGTCCCCATCCAGTCCCCGATGTCGGCGGTGGAGAGGTCGGCGGTGGTGTTGTTGCTCCGGTAGTAGATGCCGAACCGGTCGTCAACGCCGGGGGAGGCCCCGATGTAGAGGAGGTCGCTGGAGTTGTCGTAGGCCATGCCGTAGACGGCCCCGGTCCCCAGCCAGCCGCCGGTGTCGGTGGTGCTCAGGTCCTGGAAGGAGTTGTCCACCACCTGGAAGGGCGCCGCGGTGCTGTTGTTGACGTCGGTCTCGACCTCCTGGTTGGGTTCCGTCCCGCTGGCGTTGTAGCGGAGGGTGGCGTTGACCCGGCCGCAAGTCCCGGTGCCGGTGCAGGTGATGTTGGCCGTGACCCTGGAGGTGGTGTTCTTCTGCTGGTCGGTGGGGCCCGCGCTGGAGGTGAGGGTAACCTCCATGTCCGGGCCGGCCTGGGCGGCCCCGGCGGCGAGGAGAAGGAGGAGGAAGCCTGCAATGAGGAGGGGGGAGATGCGGGAGGAGCGGCGGGAAGCGGGTGGGGGCGGTCTATGGTCGCTTTCTTCGGCGGATTCTTCGTCGGCGGCGGTGTCCGCGGGGGTGGAGTGGTACTCGTGGGCGCTAACGTTGGTAGAGAGTGAGGCGGGCCCATCCGTGGCCTCCTCGGATTCCTCGGGCTCCTCCGGCGTTTCAGCGGCCTCTTCGAGGAACTCTTGGAGGCCGGGGCTGCCAGCGGCCTGGGGGGTGAAGAGGCTGGGGGGCGCGTGGCGGAGGTTGGGGTCGGTGAAGTGTTCGCGGCGTCCCGGGCGCGGGAGGTGGGCGAGGGGTGTGGCGGCGCCGGTGGGGACGGAGCCGAATCCGGAGAAGAGGGCGATGGTGACGGCCAGCGCCAGTAGGGCTTTGCCGCGTTGCCGTGCTTCGGCGCGCCTCCCCGTCATCTTCCCGAGCGGACTCCCGTTGATAGTGTAACCGAGTGGTTTTAAATCTTATTACCACAGTAGGGGTAGGGAAAATGGCGGATTCCCGTATGGATTCGGAGAAATCGGGGGGACCGGCGTCGAAACCGGCGGGGCCCCCTGAGTTTAAACTCTTCTCGGGGGTTGATAATGGGGTGGCCCGCAGCCGGTGCGGCTCGTTCATCGCGGGGGACCTGCCGGAGGGGTGTGTGCACTGCCAGGCGGGGGCGAAGATGGTCTTGTTTGTGACGGGGTTGTGCCGGAGGCGGTGCTTCTACTGTCCGGTGTCGGCGGAGAAGATGTACCGGGATGTGGCGTATGCCAACGAGCGGGTGGTCCACTCCGACGAGGATGTTCTGGATGAGGCGCGGAAGATGCGGGCGGGGGGGACGGGCATCACCGGGGGGGACCCCATGGAGGTCCCGGAGCGTGTCCTCCATTACATAGGTTTGCTGAAGGGGGAGTTCGGGCGGGGCCATCACATCCACTTGTATACGGGGATTGTGTTCGACCCCGCCTGGTTGGGGCGGCTGGCGGCGGGGGGGCTGGATGAGGTCCGGTTCCACCCGCCGCATCGGACCTGGGGCCATATGGGGGGGACGCCCCACGACGGGTTGATTCGTGCGGCCCTGGAGGCGGGGATGCGGGTGGGGGTGGAGGTCCCGGCTCTGCCGGGGCGGGAGGCGGACACGCTTGCCATGGCCCTGCATCTGGATTCGCTGGGGGTGGAGTTCTTGACGTTGAATGAGCTGGAGGTGTCGGCGGAGAATGCGGCGGCGCTGCGCCAGAGGGGGTATGAGACGAAGAGCGATGAGGAGTGCGGCATCCGGGGGGCGGCGGAGTGCGCACGATTCGTGGCGGAGAGGTGGGCCCGGGATGCGAGGCCCGACCGCGGCGGAGGACGTCTTCAGCGGGAGGGTTCGGGTCGGGCCGAGAAGAGGAGGATGGCGGTTCACCATTGTTCTTCGGTGTATAAGGACGCGGTGCAGTTGCGGCGGCGGCTGTTGCGGAGGGCGGATGTGGTGGCCCAGTCCTTCGACCGGGTGACGGAGGACGGGACCTTGGTGCGGGGTCTGGTGGAGACGGATGACCCGGTGGGGCTCCAGGAGTTTCTGCGGGGTCGTCTGCGGGTCCCGGGGGATGCGGTGGGGTGGGATGTGGCCCGGGGGGTGTTGTGGGTGGAGGCGGGTGTGTTGCGGGAGGTTTCGAGGCGGGTTCCGGCGCGGTGTTTCATCGTGGAGGAGTATCCGACGGAGACCCATTTGGAGGTGGAGAGGGTCGAGTTGCCCTCCGCGCTCGGGGGGCGTTGAAAGAATCGGGTCGGTGCGTCCCTGACGGGGGGCACCGGCTTTCGGCGGAGCCGGAAGGAAAAACAATAGTCGGGGCTCGGTGGGATGAAGTCTGGTTGTGGGAGGGGGGGTTATTTCTTGCTGGCGCAGCACTTGGAGTTGTCGGCGCCGCAGCAACCGGGTTTCTTCTCTCCCTCGGGTTTCTTTCCCTCTTTCTTTTTGTGGAAGAACATTCAATACCTCACCTCGACCGGAAGTATCTGTAAGGGCATATAAACGTTGTGGTATTTACCTATGGACATCTATCCACAGAAAATAGAGGGACGGCGGGCGGTTCTGGAGGCCCTGCGGGGGGGTCATCCGTTGAATAAAATCTGGGTGGCGCGGGGGCTGGTTCCGGGGGAG
>JACQPP010000077.1 GCA_016207465.1 Methanobacteriota archaeon | reverse complement strand
CTTCTACAACAACACCACCCTCATCGGAACCGGGACCACCAACAGCACGGGGTGGAGCAACGCGACCTGGAACACCACCGGGTTCACCGGCGACTTCCGCCTGAATGTCACCTACGCGGCAAACCAGTCGGTGTTCGCCCTGGCCACCTACAACGATACAATCCTCGTTGCGGTGAACGCCACCACCAACGTCAGCCGGGTCCTCCTGAACAACACCGAGCCCCTCCGCGGGGACCGGGTCCTCGTCTCCGCCCGCCTGCTCTACGACAACTCCACGGCCATCCCAGACCAGAGCCTCCAGTTCTACAACAACACCACCCTCATCGGCACTGCCTCCACGAACTCCACCGGATGGGCCAACGTCACCTGGAACACGGCCCTCGCCCCCCTGGGATACTACCGCATCAACGTCACCTACGCCGACAACCGGTCGGTCTTCGCCGCGGCCTCCTACAACGATACAGTCCTCGTTGCGGTGAACGCCACCACCAGCGTCAGCCGGGTCGAGGTGAACACCACCAGCCCCCTCCAGGGACAGGGGGTCAACATCACCGCCCGCCTGCTCTACGACAACGGCACGGCCATCCCCGGCCAGACCCTGGAGTTCCGGAACAACACCACCCTCCTGGGGAGCGCCACCACCAACTCCACCGGATGGGCGTCCTTCGTGTGGGACACCTCCAGCGTGCCCCGGGGGACCTACGCCATCAACGCCTCCTTCACCGGCAACGGGAGCCTGTTCGTGCGGAACACCAGCAACAACACCACCACCGTCACGGTGGTCAACGAGGACCCCCGCTGGCTCACCCCCGCCATCAACCGCACCGAGCCCCTGCCCGTCCTCTCGGAGGTCGTCCACTCGGTGAACTGGACCGACGACGCGGGCCTCCGCTCCTACATCTTCTCCTGGAACGCCACCGGGGCCTCCTGCACCGGCGGCTTCCAGAACGACACCCCCGCCACATTCAGCGGCCCCCAGGCGTGGAGCAACGTCACCCGCACCACCCCGGCGGCCTGCGCCGGGCGCACCATCGGCTGGCGGGTCTACGCCAACGACACCGGGGGCCACACCAACGAGACCCCCCTCCAGGCCTACAACGTCTCGTCCCAGCCCACCATCACCGGCTCCGCCCCCGCCGGCAACGCGAATGACTCGGCCGGAGAGACCCGCGTGTTCAACCTCACCGCGGACCAGACCGTTGCTGTAACGTGGTACATCAACGGGACCGCCATCCAGACCAACACCTCGGCCACCGCCGCTTCGTACACCAACACCTCCGCCCAGAACGGGACCTGGAACCTCACCGCCTACGTGAACAACACCAACGGGAGCGCCCAGCAGGCCTGGACCTGGAGGGTCTACCCCCGCGCCGTCCTCGCCCTCGGCAACGTCACCAACATCACCCAGGACTGGGGCCGCCCCTTCACCCTCAACCACAGCATCAACGTGACAGACAACGACACCGTGGACACCCTCCTCCTGAACTACACCGTGGACTGGCTCGCCAACAACACCACCCAGCCCCCCGTCGCCGCGGGGACCCGGCTCTACCGCAACCAGACGGTGAACCGCACCACCATGGGGAACACCACCCTCACCGCGAGCGCCAACGCCAGCCGCGCCGTCAACTCCAGCCAGGTCTTCTCCATCAACATCACCCGCCGCGAAATCGTCGCCACCCTCCTCTCCGAGGCCAACCAGACCGCCTACCCCTACCAGAACTTCACCATCAACGCCAGCGCCGTGGACGAATACGGGGAGCCCTTCCTCGGCACCGCCGAACTCATCGAGAACGAGACCGCCGTCCTCCGCACCCTCCCCAATGTGGAGCGCTACGCCAACTTCAGCCTCAACCAGACCCTCCAGACCACCACCAACTACACCGTGCGCTTCACCAACGACACCCACTACTACAACAACACCACCGCCAACACCACCGCCACCATCAGCAAGTTCTGGGTCACCAACCTGGAGCGCCACATGGTCCGGGTCCAGGGGGCCGTCTTCATAGACCTCTCCCTCTCCGGCGGCATTGATTTCGGCATCGTCAGCTCAGGCACCGTCAACCAGTCCGCCCAGACAGACCTCGGCTACCCCCTCCGCATCAACATCACCGAGAACACCAACGTGAAGACCAACATCACCGTCAACGGCACCGACCTCCAGCTGGGCTCCACCCGCGTCAACGTGACCAACATCGCCTACAGCAACACCTCCAGCGGGACCAACCTCTCCCTCCAGCCCAACTTCCCCGCGCCCATATTCACCGACTGGATCAGCATCCCCCAGCCGGGGACCGGGAACAACATCAGCCGCACCGCCTACTTCTACGTGACCATCCCCACCGGACAGGCCGCCGGCAACTACTGGGGGAACGTCACCGTGCAGGCCACGCAGGCATAAATTTTTATATGCGGACTAAAATATTTTTAGTCATGGCACAGAAGATAGACCGCGAAATCCTGATGGCCCTCTACATGGAGCGCCGGGCCACCTCGGGCATCCTCGCCCGGAGGCTCCGCCAGAGCCAGTCCTACGTCTCCCAGAGGCTCACCGCACTCCGGAGGGCAGGCATGGTCGCGAGGGAAGGGACTCTCTATTTCCTGCCGAAGGAGGTGGAGGAGCGGCTGGAGGACTCCGACTTCGACCACATGCTGCGGGCGCGGGCCATGACCAGCGAGGAGAAGTCCCGGGAGGTGCTTGACCTGATATGGACCGCCGAACAGGCACGACCCCGGCGATAGGCGCAGGACCCATTTTCGCCCAGGCCCTCCACGCCACCTTCGACGCCCTGCAGGAGTCGAGGACCCCCTACATGGCCATCGGCTACGTGGCGGTGTCCGCCTACGGGACCATGAGGAACACCCTCGACGTGGACGTGTCCCTCCCCGCCGGAATCGCCCTCCGCACCGAGGCACAACTCGACCGCCTCCTCGCTGCCCTCCAGAAGCACCAAATCCAAATCCCGGTCAAGAGCATGTTTATCGAGGCCCTCCAGGGAGGCCGGAAGCGAATCGAGGCCACCCACGACCCCACCAGGGTCCGGGTGGACCTCTTCTTCTGGCAACTCCCCGCCCTCGACGCCAGCGCCTTCCGCCGCCGAAAGCAGCGCCGCCTCTTCGGCCGCCACATCTGGATTCCCAGCGCCGAGGACGAAATCCTCTACAAACTCGACGCCGGGAGGAGGAAGGACGTGGATGACGTCATCGGCATGCTGGCCGGGCAGAAGGGCCGCTTGGACATGGCCTACCTCCGCCGGTGGGCCGCAAAACTGGGCCTGAAGGGGAAACTGGAGATGGCAGTGCTGGAGGTGGAGGAGAGATACTCCCGCCTCATCTGATGCGTCTCCGCATCTCCCGGAGCAAATTCAGGGTGTCCTTCTTCCGGGTCTGCCGGAGCCTCTGTCGCAGGTAGAGGACCAGGGCGAGGAGTCCCACGGCCCCCAGGGCGGCCCCGAGGGGCACGGGGTCGGGGCCGGCGAAGAGGGTGAACTTGCGCTCCACCTGTCCCCCTTCATAGAGAACGCGGAGGGTGGCCACGTCGCTCCCGGCGGCCAGGATGGGGGGTGTGGCCTGGAACTCCAGCCGCAGGTGGCCCCGCGGGGGGAGGGTGGCATTCTGGGTGGGGGGGGCGATGGTCCAGCCTCCGGGGGCCTCGACGCGCACCTCGATGGGGAGGGGGGCCTCCCCCTGTTGGGTGAGGTTGGCCTCGATGGTCCCCGGGCGCCCGGCGGTGAAGTCGGGGGCCCGAATCTGCCGGATGGCGAGGCCGGGGCCGGTCTGGTTGGACTCGGTGAAGACGTTGGCCTGCCGGATGGGCCACTCCAGGTAGGGGGTGGCCTCCTGGGGCTGGGCCTCCACCAGGTAGGTGAGGCTGCGCACCTCCCGGGGCTCCACCTCCTGGAGGACCCACCGCAGGAGGGGGGGCTCCCCGGGGAGCCGCTCGGGGGCG
>JACQPP010000076.1 GCA_016207465.1 Methanobacteriota archaeon | reverse complement strand
TCTCGGGGGTCGGGGGGGCGGGAGCGGGGGTCTCGGTGGGCTTGGGTTCTTCGCTCATGGCTCTATCTCTTGGGTTTCTCGGCGCGGCCGTGGACGAGCTCGTTGAGGCTGACGTCGTTGACGGCGATGACCTTGAAGCGGACGCCGGGGAGGTCGCCGTAGGAGCCCCCCATGCGGCCCCCGACGCGCTCCACCAGCACCTCGTCGTGTTCGTCGATGAAGTTGATGGCGCCGTCGCCGGGGCAGAAGGCGGTGATCTGGATGCCGTTCTTGATGAGCTGGAGCTTGACGCATTTGCGGATGGCGGAGTTGGGCTGTTTGGCCTCGACCCCGACCTTGGCGAGGACGATGCCCCGGGCCTGGGGGGAGCCCTCGAGGGGGTCGGCCTTGACGTCGAGGCGGAGGGTGCGGCGGATGTAGGCCCGGTCGCTCCAGCGGTAGGTCTGGCGGTTCGACTTGAGTTTGCGGACCGCGTACATTCCCTTTCCCATGGTGTGGTTCTCCTGTATGGCGGCTCGGGGGTTATAAAGGCAACCGGGGCCCCTATCGGATGGTGACCTCGTCGAGGTTGTGGTGGCGGCGGGCGAGGAGGCGGACGCGCTCGATGTTTTTGCCGGCCTTGCCGATGGCGAGGCCCTTCTCCTGGGCGTCCACCTGGACGACGGCGGCGCGTCGGTCGCCGCGCTCCTGGAGGGTGACCTGCCGGACCTGGAGGGGGTGGAAGAGGTTGGCGAGGAAGGTGGCGGGGTCGGGGGAGTATTCGACCATGCGGATTTTCTTTCCGAGGCCGCGTTCGAGGCGTTTCACGTGGGCTCCGCCGCGGCCGATGGCGCGCTCCATCTGGCCGGGGGGGATGATGTAGGTGATGGTCTCGTCGCCGTCGAGGCAGTCGAGGGCGACGGTGCCGGTGAGCTGCTCGAGGAGGCCGAGGTGGTGGATGCCTGTGTCGGTGAGTTTGACTTCCCGGTCTGGGGTGCTAGGCATCTTCGGTGGGGAGGCTGAGGATTTCGGATTCGCCGGGGTCGAGGATGGCGAGGATGGAGACGGAGAAGGGTTTGCCGCAGGCGATGCCGAGGTCGTGGTTGGTGCCGGGGAATCGGGCGCGGGGGGCCTGGCGGGCGGCCTCCTGGACCTGGGGGGGGGCGTTCTGGGCGACGAGGACGAGGCGGGCCTTCTTCTCCTGGATGGCCTGGAGGCTCTGGCGGGCGCCGAGGACGACCTCTCCGGTCTCGATGGCCCGGCGGAGGGCGCGCTCCACGTCCATGTCAGCTTCCTCCCGGGGCGGCGGCGGGGACATCCGGGGCCTTGGGGGGCGGCGGCGTGTCTCCGCCCTTGGGGGGTGGGGCGGCGGGCCGGTCACTGCCGTCCGGAGGAGGGTGGGGAGGAACGGTGGAGCCGGGCCGGTCGTATCGTTTGGCGACGAGTTCGACGTCGCCTGTGCCGAGGCGGATGGGCTGGCCGACGATGACGTTCTCGGTGACCCCTTTGAGTTCGTCCACGTCTCCGCGGATGGCGGCGTCGAGGAGCTGGTTGACGGTGACCTCGAAGGCGGCGCGGCTGAGGACGCTGGCTTTTTCTCCGGCGACGCCGTGGCGGCCGATTTGCTTGACCTCGCCGTCGCTGGTCATCATGTCGGCCACGAGCATGATGTGGCGGACGTCCACGTCGAGGCCCTGCTCGTTGAGGGTCTCGGTGGCCTCGTGGATGATGAGGTTGCGGGCGGCCTCGATGCCGAGGACCTCGGCGGTCTCGTAGATGTTGTTGGTGCGGGTGCGGGTGGTGTCCACGCCGCGGATTTTGAGGACCTTGGGGAGGTCGCTGCCCTCGGTGTAGAGGACGTATTCCTCGCCCTCGCGGCGGATGACGACGCGCTCGATGCTGGAGGTCCCCTTGAGGGTCATGCGGAGGGCGCGGTCGCGGATTTTGAGGAGGGCCCGGTAGCTCTTGGATTTGGGGTGGACCTTGATCTGGTTGCCCTTGACCTCGACGCGGGTCTCGGGGATTTGTCCGAGGCGCTTGGCCACCTGGGGGGCCTCGAGGTGGCGGCGGGCCATGAGGCGGGGGTCGAGTTCCACGAGGAGGGCGGCCTCGTCGGGGAGGGTGGAGACGTCGCCCACGTCGGTGACGTAGGTGGCCTCGATGTCAAGGGCGAGGTCGCGGGCCTTCTCGCGGTCGTAGCGGTATTCGGGGGTGAGGTGGATGGTCATGATGGGGGTGGAGGGGATGCGGCGGGCGTCCACGATCTCGATGATGCGGGGGAGGCCGAGGGTGACGTTGAGTTCCGCCACTCCCGCGTAGTGGAAGGTGCGCATGGTCATCTGGGTGCCGGGCTCGCCGATGGATTGGGCGGCGAGGATGCCCACGGCCTCGCATGGCTCCACCTGGGAGGCCCGGTAGCGCTCCACGGCGTGCTGGAGGAACCGGTCCATGATGGGGGGGGTCATGTGCTCCTCGTGGCGGAGCATCTGGTCCCGGAGTTCCTGGCGGAGTTTGGGGGGCAGGGGGAGGTCGTGGGTGCGCCTCCAGACCTCCTTGTAGAAGGGGCGCTCCTCGGTGGCGAGGTGGTCCAGGGGGCCCCAGGCCGGGGGGGCCCCGGGGGCCGGGGGTCGGGCGAGGGTCTCGCGGAGGGCCTCGGCGGTCCAGTTGGCGCGCAGGAGGAGGCTGGCGGTGGCGGGGTCGATGCCGGCGGACTCGAGGGTGGCCTTGGCCTCCTTGGTGGCCTTGAAGTCCTTCTTCTTGATCTTCTTCTTGTCGGCCATTATTCCTCCAGGAGGATGTCCACGTAGTTCTGGAGGAGGCGGGGGACGTTGACGGATTTGCCGTAGTCGCTCTTGGCGGGGTCGACGCCGTCCTCGCCGTAGTGGAACTGGACGACGATGCCGCGGGTCTCCCGCACGGTCCCGTCGTATTTGGCTTCGAGGTCCTGGAGGGCGTTGATGAGGCGGCGCTGGAGGTAGCCCGACTGGCTGGTGCGGACGGCGGTGTCCACGAGGCCCTCGCGGCCGCCGATGGCGTGGAAGAAGTATTCGGTGGCGTTGAGGCCCGACTTGTAGGAGGCGCGGATGAAGCCGCGGGACTCGGCCCCCTTGTCCCCCTGCTTGAAGTGGGGGAGGGTGCGCTTGTAGTAGCCGCGGGAGATGCGTTCGCCGCGCACGGACTGCTGGCCGACGCAGGCGGCCATCTGGGTGAGGTTCAGCATGCTGCCGCGGGCGCCGCTGACGGCCATGATGACCCCGGGGTTGGTGGGGTGGAGGTTCTTCTCGGCGATGTTGCCCGCGCGGTCGCGGGCGCGGCCCAGCTCCTGCATGATTTTCATCTCGAGGGTCTCCTCGAGGGTGCGGCCGGGCATGGGCTCCAGTTCCCCGGCGTCGCTGGCGGCGATGAGCTTCTCCACCTTGGATTTGGCGAGGGCGATGACCTCGTCAATCTGGGCGCGGGCGTCGCGGGGGATGTCCTCGTCGCTGATGCCGAAGCTGAATCCCATGCGCATGATGGGGCGGATGGACATCTGGGTGGCGTTGTCCAGGAACCGGCGGGCCTCCTCGCGGCCGAACTCCTTGACGATCTTGTCGAGGATTTTTCCCTTGAAGGCGCCCACGGCGGCCTCGTCGATGGTGCCCTGTTCGAGGACGCCGTTGCGGACGATGACCTCCTGGGCGGTCTCGTCGTAGCCCGCGATTTCGGGCTTGAAGCGGATGCTGAGGGTGGGGGGGAGGATGAGGCTGAAGAGCTGTTTGCCGGTCCAGTAGGGCTGGCCGTCCTCGTCCTTTCCCTCGGGCGGGGGGAGGTGGGGGACGTTGGTCTTGCGGAGGATGTCCACGGCCCCCTCGCTGGTGAGGCGGCGGTCCCCGTGGGTGAGGAGGAAGAGGCCGGAGATGTGGTCGTGGATGCCGCCGATGATGGGGCCCCCGAATCGGGGGGAGAGGATGTTCTCCTGGACGGACATGAGGATTTTGGCCTCGGCCCGGGCCTCCTCGGTCTGGGGCACGTGGAGGTTCATCTCGTCGCCGTCGAAGTCGGCGTTGTAGGGGGGGCAGACGGCGGGGTTGAAGCGGAAGGTCTTGTGGTGGCCGGGGATGATGCGCACCGTGTGGGACATGATGCTCATGCGGTGGAGGCTGGGCTGGCGGTTGAAGAGGACCGTGTCGCCGTCGCGGAGCTGGCGGTCCACCTTCCAGCCGACCTCCAGCTGGGTGGCGAGTTCCTCGGCGTTCTTCTCGGTGATTTTGACGCGGCGGCTGTCGAGGCGCTTCACGTAGTTGGCGCCCTCGGATTTGGTGGCCCGGCGCACGGTGGCCCGCACCTCTTCGAGGTTGCGGGGGGTGACGTTCACGGGGATGGTGAGCTCCCGGGCGATTTCCTCGGGGACCCCCACCTCGCTGATGCTGAGGCCGGGGTCGGGGGAGATGACGGTGCGGGCGGAGAAGTTCACCCGCTTGCCGGAGAGGCTGCCGCGGAAGCGGCCCTCCTTGCCCTTCAGTCGCTGGGAGAGGGTCTTGAGGGGTCTCCCGGAGCGGTGGCGGGCCGGGGGGATGCCGGAGACCTCGTTGTCCATGAAGGTGGTCACGTGGTACTGGAGGAGTTCCCAGAGGTCCTCGATGATGAGTTGGGGGGCCCCGGCCTCCTTGTTCTCCTGGAAGCGCTGGTTGATGCGGATGATGTCCACCAGCTTGTGGGTGAGGTCGTCCTCGCTCCTCTGGCCCGACTCGAGGGTGATGCTGGGGCGGGTGGTGACGGGGGGGACGGGGAGGACCTTGAGGACGGCCCACTCGGGGCGGGCGGTGCGGGGGTTGAGGCCGAAGACTTCGAGGTCCTCGTCCGGCACCCTCTCGAGGCGGTCCCGGATGTCCATGGGGGTCAGCTTGTGCTCCCCCACCTTCTCCCCCTCCTTGCGGTATTCGACGTGGTCCTCGAAGTAGGCGGTGGGCTTCTCGAAGCGGACCTCCCCCTGCTCCTCGCCGCAGGAGGGGCACTGCTTCTTCTTCATGGCGTCCTTGGCCACGTCCCGGAGGATTTCGTCAATGGTGAGGGCCTGGGTGGTGCTGTTGGCCTTCACCACCTCTTTGAACTTGGCCCGCTCCTCGGGGTCCAGCATGAGCCGGCTGCATTTGCGGCAGGTGGACTGGAGGACGCGGGCCACCATGCGGGCGTATCCCACGTGGATGACCGGCGCGACCAAATCCACGTGGCCGAAGTGGCCGGGGCACTCCCCGGGGCGGCCCCCGCAGGTCTTGCAGCGGAGCCCGGGGTCCACGACGCCGAGGCGCTGGTCCATGAGGCCCATCTCGATGGGGAAGCCGTCTTCATCATACGTGTCGGCGGTGATGATGCGGGTCACGCTCATCTTGCGGACCTCCTTGGGGGAGAGGAGGCCGAACCGGATGCTGGAGATGCGCTTCGGGGAGGTCATACCGCATCCTCCAGTTCGAGCCGGGGGGCGATGCCCAGGCTCTTCATCTCGTCCAGGAGGAGTTTGAAGGCGTAGCTCATCTCCACCTCGAAGATGTCGGTGTCGCTGCCGCAGGTGAGGCAGCCGGCCCGCTTGGTCTTGCGGTCCATGGCGGCAATCATGCCGCAGTGGCTGCACACGTATTCGGTGACCTTGTCGCTCTCGTCGAGGAGGCGCTCCTTGAGGGCGAGGGCGGCCCCGTGGCCGATGAGGACGTCCCGCTCCATCTCCCCGAACCGCAGGCCCCCCTCGCGGGCCCGCCCCTCGGTGGGCTGGCGGGTGAGGACCTGCACGGGGCCCCGGCTGCGGGCGTGGATTTTGGAGGCCACCATGTGGTAGAGCTTCTGGTAGTAGGCGACGCCCACGAAGAGGTCGCCCTCGATGCGCTCCCCGGTGATGCCGTCGTGGAAGACCTCCTTGCCGGTGTGGGAGAATCCGCAGGCGGAGAGGAGCTGGCGGAGGTCGTCCTCCTTCTCCCCGGAGAAGGGGGTGGCGTCGATGCGGCGGCCCTCCAGGGCCCCGGCCTTGCCCCCGATCATCTCCAGGATGTGGCCCACGGTCATGCGGCTGGGGATGGCGTGGGGGTTGATGATGATGTCGGGGACGATGCCCTGCTCGGTGAAGGGCATGTCCTCCTGGGGGACGATGAGGCCGATGACCCCCTTCTGGCCGTGGCGGCTGGCGAATTTGTCCCCGATTTCGGGGAACCGCTGGTCCCGCACCCGCGCCTTGCAGAGGCGGGTCCCGTTCTCGGACTCGCAGAGGAAGACGGCGTCCACGACGCCCTCCTCGTTGCTCCGCATGCACATGGAGGACTCGCGGCGCTGCTGGGGGCTCAGCCCCAGCTCGGTGGGCTCCTCCAGGAAGCGGGGGGGCGAGGTCTTGCCGATGAGGACCGCGTTGGGGGCCACGGGGGTCTCGGGGTTCACCACCCCGTCGCTGTCCAGCTGGGCGTAGGCCTCGGACTCCCGGGCCCCGTCCACCTCGGTGTCGGGGATTTCGAAGACGTCCTCCTGGCCCCCGGGGTACTTGCGCTCCTCTGCCTCGTAGGTGCGGAAGAAGTGGCTCCGGCCGAGGCCCCGCTCGACGGAGCCCCGGTTGAAGATGAGGGCGTCCTCGATGTTGTAGCCCTCGAAGGGGAGGACGGCCACGATGAAGTTCTGGCCGCTGGGGCGGGCGTCGTAGCCGATGATTTCGCTGGTGCGGGTCCGCACCAGGTCCACCTGGGGGTAGTGGAGGAAGTGGGTGCGGGTGTCGCAGCGGAGGTTGATGTTGGACATGGGGACCCCGAGGCTCTGCTTGACCATCCCTGCCCCCATGGTGTTGCGGGGGGAGGAGTTGTGCTCGGGGTAGGGGACGAGGCAGGCGCAGAGGCCCAGGATGAGGCTGGGGTCCATCTCCATGTGGGTTGTCTCCTCGGCCAGCTGGGTCTCGTCGATGGCAATGAGGGCGTTCTCCTCCTCCTCGGAGTCGAGGAACTCGACGGCCCCCTTCTTCACCAGGTCGTCGAAGGTGGTCTCCCCGGTGCGCAGCCCCTGGAGTTGTTTCTCGGTGATGGCGGGCCTGCCCTTCTCCACCACCAGGAGGGGCCGGCGGGCCCGCCCCATGCTGGTGTTGATGATGACCTCGTTGGTGCGGGGGAAGTAGGCCACGTTCACCTGGGGGGAGACCTGGCCGCTGCGGCGCATGCGCCGGAGGTCGGCCGCCAGCTTGTCGGGGGCGGGGTGGTTGCCCACCATCTCCCCGTTCACGAAGACCCGGGCGTCGCTGGTCACCATCTCAGTGGCCCCTCCGGAAGGGCTTCACCCCCGCCTGGTAGAGGAGGGCCTTCAGTGGGGCCCCCTCCTCGCCGGTGGAGAGCTCGGCCATCTGGGAGAAGTTCTTCACCAGCCCGCAGTTGGGGCCCTCCGGGGTCTCCGTGGGGCAGATGCGCCCCCACTGGGTGGGGTGGAGGTCGCGGGCCTCGAAGTGGGGCTGGGTGCGGGAGAGGGGGCTGATGACCCGCCGGAGGTGGGAGAGGGTGGCGGCGAAGTCGGTGCGGTCCAGCAACTGGGAGACCCCGGTGCGGCCCCCCACCCAGTTGCCGGTGGCCAGGGGGTGGAGGAGGCGGTCGGTGAGCACGTCCGCGCGCACCGCCGTGGTCACGTTCAGCTCGCGGTGGCGCATGGCAGAGCGCTCCAGCTGGTACTTGATGTCCCGGGTGAGGCGGTTGAAGGAGACCCGGAAGAGGTCCTCGATGAGGTCCCCGCACAATTTGAGCCGCTTGTTGGCGTAGTGGTCCTTGTCGTCGGCGTTCCGGACCCCCAGGGCCAGCTCGAAGACCGTCTCCGCCATGTCCCCCAGGAAGTGGGCCTTCGCCAGCCGGTCCCCCTCCTCGATGCCCAGGTGGGGGAGGAGGTAGCGGTCGATGACGTAGTTGGCCCGCCGCTTCTGGTAGTCCTTGGTCTGCCCCGCCGCCACCCGCTTGCCGATCTTCATGATGGCGTCCTCGGTGCTGCTCACCTCGGCCTGCTCCAGGTTCTCCAGCATGAACTTCTCGATCTCCGGCCTCCGGGAGACACTGTGGAGGATTTCCTCGTCCGACTCCAGCCCCAGGGCACGCTGCAGCATCACGAAGTTCAAGCGCCCCGACACGCTGGGGAAGGAGACCTCCAGGATGGACTCCCGGTTCTTCTCCACAATCACCAGCGCCCGGTAGCCCCGCCTCTGGGAGAACACCTTGGCCACCTCGATGGGCTCCCCGTAGCGCTCGTTGTACTCCACCAGAATCTTGTTGGGGGCCAGGTCCTCCAGGGTCATCACCACCCGCTCCGTGCCGTTGATGATGAAGTAGCCCCCGGGGTCCAGGGGGTCCTCCCCGGCCTTCACCAGGTCCCCGTCGCCCATCTTGTGGAGGCTGCACCCCGCCGAGCGCACCATGATGGGCAATTCACCAATCAGCGCTTCCTGCTCCTTACCCTCCTCCCGCTCCCCCAGCTCGTAGTAGTCCTTCACGATGGCCATCTTCAGATACAGGGGGGCCGAGTAGGTGAGGTTCCGCAGCCGCGCGTCCAGGGGGAAGAGGTTCTCCCGGGAGCCGTTTGCCTCCTTCACCGTCGGGGGCCCCACCCGCACCTTCCCCAGGCGCACATGGACCTTGTACTTCCCCCGGTGGTCCACGTCATCGATGTCGGTGGAAATCACCGACTCCTCGTCAATGACCCGCTGGAGGCCCCCGTCCAGCAGCTTGTTGCAGGAGTCAATGTGGTGCTTCGACACCTTCTCGCGGGTGAAATAGGCCGCCGCCAGGGCCCCTCGGTCGATCATGGGATGGTAATCCGGTAGACCACGTATCCCCGCCCCGCGGTGGGGCTGTCCCGGATAATCTTCACCACGTCCCCCGCCTGCGCCCCGATGTCCTTCGCCATCGGGTCCTCCACCTTGATCTTCGGCAGCTTGTCCTTCGTGACGCCCAGCTTCTTCAGCAACTCCTGCACCTCCCGCTCCCCCGCAATCACATGCCGCGGCACAAACTCATGCTCAATCGAACCCACCGCCATCATGCCCAATCCCCCCCGAATCCCGCTCTGAGAGAAAGAAGGGGGATTTGCAGCGGGCTCGCGGGGATTTGAACCCCGGGCCACCTGGTCTCTCCACTGGAGGGATTCACACCTCCGGGGACCATTCCGGTTCCCGGGGGGCCGATGTGGGAAACGCGAGGACCTTCCATTGTAAAAGCCAGGTGCTCTACCAGCCTGAGCTACGAGCCCAACACCCGCGAGCAGCCAGGGGTTACCCCGGTCCTAATATATAAATATTCTCTCCGCAGGTTCTGTTTAGTTGGCGGGAGATGGAGGGGGGTGTTTAATGGCGGGAGATAGCGGTTTAGGTATCCCGGAACTACCCTTCTGCTATCAAATCCTCCACGGTCTTCAATTCGATTTCCAGGCCCTCCTCGTTCTTCGCCCGCGCCACCTCCCCGTAGGCCCCTCGCCCGAAGGAGAAGGCCACAATCACCCCCTTGGTCTTGTTGGCGCGTTTGATAGCGGTCTCGAAAGTTGCTGAGAGCGAGGTGAAAGTGTATCCTCCTTAACGAGTGGGTGGTACACCCCAAGAATTGTATGGGGCCTCGAACTTCTGAAGGTACTCTTTCCCCGGAGCGATTTCGCCCTTCTCAACTTCTTCACGCCAATGCGTGTTGAGCCAGTTGAATGCTGCGATGTTGTAGGTTTTAGAGAAGTCTATCCGGTATCTGACGGGGTTTTCGAGTTGCAAAATTGATGGCGCTCTACCGACACCTTCCAGTTCCGGAAGCCCCTTTTTGGGTCCTTGTAGCACTTTTTCCACTTGCTGTTTGTTGTAAAGTTCTCCCGCGTCTTTGTTAAGGATTCTGCCGTAGAGATATTCGGGGTTCATCCTCGTCGGTTCCAGCATGATGTCATCCAGAGCCAAGTTTAGGGGGAAAGAAGAGAAGGTAGAGCCTTCGTCAATCGCGTGGAGGCCAATCAATCCGAATCTGGAGAAGTTGATAGGAACCAAGTTTTGCAAGCAGATGTCGTTCAGAAGACGCATCAATCGGTTCAAAGTTCTAACCCTGGCAACTGAAAAGGATATGCGGCTTAGACCACGTACAGAAACGTTCATCCCATCGAAAAGATTCTCTCCCATAGCGAGTCGTGTGTTTCGTACAACTTCCTCCAGCATCGGGGACCAATCGTCGGGCTTGAACATTTCCGAGTTGAAATCCAAGTTGTAGAGGCACTTGGGCACTCTATCCCCCGTATCCTGTTTATCGTTGATTAGGTGGGCGTAGGCCAAGTTATATCTGTGGGCCAATGTGGGACTTCTTGTCCATTTCTCCCCGCCGATAATTGGGGTCGGTGGAGCCAAAAAGGTGGCCCTGGCCCCGTTGGATAGTTCAATAATTGATTCCATGAAGAGTTTGGAATAGGGGGTCTCCTCGAATTTTCTTTCCATCATGTTTGTCCAGAATCTATAGTTCTCATTACCGTCATGGGCGAGGAGAACAAATTCCTCTGAAATTTTGTCCGCATCGCTGGGGGATGGTGAAGATTCGGTGGCGGGTAGCGCTTTTTTGAGGCCCGACCTCAGCCTCTTCAGGGCTGTGGGTTTTGAGTCTGAAATCCAGAGGACTTCGGGGGGGTAGGAAACAATGAGGGGGTGATTGATGGCTATCTTGGAGTAGGGCAGTCGGCCACGGGAAAGGAGCAGTTCTTCCAATGATGTTGCTCTTGTGATGATGCCGGGGATGTTATAGCCATTGACTTCAACAGGCTGTTTCTTCTTCAGTAGTGGGGCGTTCTTAAGTAAAACCTCTACATCCTCCCGGCCCTTGATGTAAGGCACTATCTGGCTGAATGCGGCCTCGGATTTAGAGTCTGTGAAGAAGACATTGCCGAGTTGCGCTCGACCGGATTTCTTCATCACGGTGATGCTCGTAGTTTTCATTTTGCTTCCTCCTTCTTTTCGGTGTAGTTGTTGAACTTCTCCAGCATATCGTGGACGAATACCAAGAATGGTTGAATGTTTTTCGAGTCAATGAAGATACTGCCCTCCATTTTCTCCCCTTCGAGAAGGGTGAATCTGCGCTCTTGTATCTGGAAGCGCGAGCCAGCTCTCCCCTCATGGATGGAGAGCCGAAAAACTTGGTCCCCCGAAAGTTCTCTGGATTCTTGGAGGTATTTATGGATTAGCCGCCCGTTGGGGTAGTACAGACGAGCGGCAACATCCGGGAGTTTGCGAGAGTAGGTCTCCCGAGCATTGCACAGTTCTTCGAGAATAACGGTGGCCCTTCGAGTAGTGACATCCAATTTGGATGCCAAACCTTTGGCGGTTATTCCGTCTGGGTTTTGGCGAACGATGGTGAGTGCCAATGCCTTGGTTCCCGTAACTACTGGCTCGTCGGTGTTCTCGCTACCGAGAATTGTGCCAACCGAGATGTTGCTCATACTCTGAGTCATGACCGCTCCCGAATACGGAATCTACTTTGTAGGAGGTTATATATAATAGTTTCGCTTAAATCGCTTAGAATGTCAGAATTTCATATAAAATCCGGGTCAAATATTGAAAAAGGCGGGTGGTTATTCCCGCTTCTGTCTGGGTCTGTCCCAGTAGGGGGACTTGCATTTCGGGCAGACCCGGGGATTCTCCTCGGGGTGACGCGGTATCCATTCGTGGTCGCACCGTTCGCATTTGAGGCCGTCCAGGGTGATTTTGACGTGGGCCATCAGCCACAACTTACCTTTAGAGTATATAATCCTATCGGGTATTATTCTATAATGATTTATCACCCCGGAAACCCTTATATATACCTACGGAGTATTATACTATGGAAGTAAGCCTCATGGACCTGAACAACCCCCGTGCCCTTCGGGGCCTCGCCATCCTCTCCAAAGGCGACACCGTGACCACCATCAACGACGCTGAGTATCGGGTCAAGTCCCAGACCGGAGAAGGCGAATACCGGGTGTGGCGCGACCCCAAAAACCTCAACTGGAACTGCACCTGCCCGGACTTCAAGAAACAGGCCACAACCTGTAAACACGCCTTCGCCGTCCTCTACTCCCGCCGCCTCCGAGCCCAGGCCGAATACGAGGCCGCGCAGGAGACCCCCAGAGCCCCCTCCAATGGCGCAGAGGCCCCTATTCCCAACGCCTGTCCCAAGTGTGGGGGCTCCGAGATGGTCCGGGATGGGCTCCGCAAGACCAAGAACGGGGTTGTTCAGCGGTTCCTCTGTCAGCCCTGCGGCTTCCGCTTCACCGTGGACCGGGGTTTCTCCCGGATGAAAACCGAGCCCAAGGCCATCACCGCCGTAGTGGACCTCTACTTCAAGGGCGTCTCCATTCGGAAGATACAGGACCACTTGAAGCAGTTCTACGGCATCACGGTCTCCACCGCCACCCCTCTCCTCTGGATTCGCAAATACCTGAAACTCCTCTCCGCCTATGCGGAACAGCAGAAGCCCAAGGTTGGCGAGTTCTGGCATGTGGACGAGATGACCGCCAACGTGCGCGAGAAGGGCAAGGAAAACAACTACGAATGGGTGTGGAACCTGATGGACAGCGAGACCCGGTTTCTCCTCGCCTGCCGCATCTCCAAGACCCGCTACGCCAAGGACGCCCGGAAGCCTCTGGAGGACGCCAAGAGGCGCACCGGAGAGAGGCCCAAGTTCATGGTGACGGACGGACTCCAAGCCTACCAAGAGGCCGTGAGCAAGGCGTTCTACGACAAGCGGAGCCCCATCCACAACCCGCACATCCGCCTTTCCAGTTTCGAGACCAAGCCGAACAACAACATCCTTGAACGCCTGAATGGGACCGTGAGGGAGCGGTTGAAGGTCATGCGGGGGTTCGACGCAGAGGCCACCGCAGGGGCCACATTGGAGGGCTGGAGGTTCTACTACAACTATGTCCGGCCCCACATGGGGCTGGATGGCATGACACCGGCCCAAGCCGCAACTATCACGGTTCCGACCGAGGGGAACCGCTGGATGTCTCTCATTGAAAATGCGAAGCGGGCGACATCTCCCGCCACTAAACAGGGGGTGAGAAATGGGTCAAATCTCCCGTAGAGTGAACAGAACCTCTCCGCAAAACATTCGTTAAAATTGGGTTGAATAGCGCCTCCGCTTCTCGATTTCATCCACCCGCTGGAGGACCTCCGGGGCCCCGGGGAACCCCTGGGTGTATCCCTCCAGGAACCCCTCCCGGAGATGCGGCCGGTCGGGCCAGAGGGCCCGGAGGCTCTCCAGGAAGATGCGCACGTCCACCCCCCGCTCCTCCACCCCCACGCCCCCGGTGGAGAGGCCGAAATCTATGACCACCACCCGCCCCCGGTGGCGCATCAGGTTGCCGGGGGTGTAGTCCCCGTGGAGGATGGAGGCCCCATGGAGACCGCCCAGGAGGGCCCCGGCGCGGCAGGACTCCTCCGGGGTGAGGCCGTGGCGGAGGCTCGGCCCCTCCAGGGCCTCCATCTCCACCTCCGCCTCCTCCAGGTCGAGGCCCCGCAGGATGGGGGTGTCCACCCCGGCGCGGCGGGCCTCCGCCAGCCAGCGGGCCTCCCGGCGCACCCGCTCCCCCCGCAGGGGGAGGTCCACCTCCGGGTGGCGGTAGGACTTGGGGAGCCGCCGCTTCACTGCCACCCCCGTCCGCAGGAGGGGGGTGGGCGACGACGAGGTCGGCGCTGCCACCCCGGTCCGCGGGAGCGGGGTGGGCGACGGCGAAGCCGACGCTGCCGCGCCGTCTCGGAGGAGCACCTCGGCCTCGGCCCCCCGCAGGGAGGGCATCTCCTCCGCCGGGCCCACCCAGGGGGCCTCCACCTGGTCGGCCCTCTGCTGGGGGAGCACCCCCGACTCCTCCACCGGGAGGGTGAACCCGTGGCGGGCCATCACCAGCCCGGTGTGGGCAATCATGGCCCCCGCGTCCCCCAGATATCTCCGCTCGGGCACGTGGAAGCGGGCCCCCCGCTCCATGCACATCACGCGGCACATCTCCTGGAGCCGGAGATTGGCGGCCACCCCCCCGGCCAGCAGAAGGTCTTGGCGCCCCGCGTGGGCCATGGCCCGCTCGGCCACCTCCACCAGCATGGCGTAGGCGGTCTCCTGGAGGCTGTAGCACACCTCCTCCCGGGGCACACCCCGCTGGGCCATCTCCTCCGCCGCCGTCACCAGCCCGGAGAAGGCGAGGTCCATCCCCTTCACGCTGTAGGGGAGCGGGTGATAACGCGAGGCTTGGCGGGCCAGTTCCTCCACCCGGGGGCCCCCCGGATGGCCCAATCCCAGTCCCCGGGCGAACTTGTCCAACCCGTTCCCGATGCCGATGTCCAGGGTCTCCCCCATCACCCGATACCTCCCCTCCCGGTGGGCCACCACCTGGGTGTTTCCCCCGCTCACATACAGCACGATGGGATTGGACACCCCGCACCTCCACCGCCCCACCTCCATGTGGGCCACCGCGTGGTTCACCCCCACCAGGGGGACCCCCCACGACACCGAGAGCGCCCGGGCCGCCGTGGCCACCGTCCGCAGGCACGGCCCCATCCCCGGCCCCCGGGAGAAGGCCACCGCCCCGATGTCCCCCCGGGCCACACCCCTCCTCTCGGCCTCCCCCACACACTCCCGCAGGACCCCCCCGATGTGCTCCGCGTGGTGCTGCGCGGCCTCCCGGGGATGGATGCCCCCCCGGGGGGGCACATAGGGACGGGAGACCTCCGCGACCACCTCCGCCTCGGAGACCACCGCGGCCGAGAGGCTCCAAGCGGTCCCCTCGATGCCGAGGACATAGCGGAGCGGAGAGGACGCGGCCATGGCACACCCACCGCATTGTCTCCCGATGAACCTTTATATCCCCCCGCCCCCAAGGGGAACCCCGATGCCCACCGTCCAGGTTCTCCGGGAGCGGGACAACCCCCTCCTGGGGCGCCGCGAGGTCCACTTCTCCCTCCAATTTGATGGCCCCAGCCCCCCCCGCGCGGAGGTGCGCGCCGCCCTCGCCGACGCCCTCAAGACACCCCCGGAACTGCTGGTGCTGGACCACGTGGAGTCCTCCTACGGCGCCCGCCGCGCCACCGGCTACGCCAAGGTCTACACCACCCCGGAGCGCATGAAGGTCATCGAGAGGCCCCACATCCTCCAGCGCAACTTCGAGCCCCGGCAGAAGAAGGAGAAGAAGAAAGAGGAAAAGAAGCCCGAGGCCCCGAAGGAAACCGCCAAGCCGGAGGCGAAGGCCCCGGCCAAGGAGGAAAAGAAGGAGGCAAAGCCCGCCCCGAAGCCCGCCGCCCCCGCCAAGAAAGAGGAGAAGAAATAGATGCCCACCGCCGCCGCGAAGGCCCCCAAGGATTTGTCGGTGAAGGACTACTACAAGGTGGCCGGCCCCAAACTGGAGAAACTGCGGAGCCCATGCCCACGGTGCGGAGCGGGGGTCCACCTGGCCGAGCACGGGAACCGGCAGTCCTGCGGCAAGTGCGGGTATACGAAGTTCAAGAAGTGAGTCCCGGAAGCCCGTGGGCCTCCGGGTGAAGCGAAAACTTATTATAATCTATCTCTTATTATATTATAATGAAAACAAAGGTTCGGCGTGTGGGGACCTCCCTGGGGGTCCTCCTCCCCGGCGACCTCTGCCGGCGACTGGAATTGCAGGAGGGGGATGTCCTCTTCGCCGGGGCCCGGGAGGGGGATGTCCTCCTTTCGCGGGCCCCCCGGGAGCCCGAGCTGGAGGAGTTCATGCGCCTCATCCGCCCCATGCTCGGAAGGGACATCCTCAAGGTCTACCTCTTCGGCTCCTATGTCACGGGGCGGTTCCGGCCGGGGAAGAGCGACCTCGACCTCTACATCCTGGCGAAGCGGGGCCGGGCCCCCCGGGTCCAGGAGCGGGTCCTCAAGGCGGTGTTCCAAATCACGCTGGCCGGCGGCCGGGTCCCCCTCGGGCCGGTGGTCGTGGACGCGAGCGAGTTCGACGAGGGGTGGTTCGACTACGAGGTGAAACCAGGCTACTGCCTCTACGATGCGGCACTACCACACCCCCCTCGATAAGGCCCGCTACTGGCACGACCAGGCGCGCCGGGCCATCCGGGCGAAGGAGCCGGTCCTCGCCGTGGAGCCCAGCCACCTCGCCGTCCACAACGCCGTCATCGCCCTGAGGAACTTCCTCTCCCACGAGCGGGGCCGGGTGCGGCACGAGGAGGTCGCCCCCCTGGCCCTCCGGTACCGGGTCCCCGAGGCGCTGGCCGAGGGGGTGGGGATGGTCGAGTCCCTCAAGGCTCCCTACGAGTACGGCGCGAAGGTGCCCGACCCGGAGACGGCCGCGCGCTTCCACCGGGTGGCGGAGGAGATGATGGCCCACCTGGAGGGGGTCGTGCGGTCCAAGCCTCCGGCGAAGAGGTAGGCTACACCATTCGTATGGTCTCCAGGTTCATGGGGGCGCGGGTCTCCATGTGGAATCTCTTGTAGATGAAGCTGGCGAGGTCTATGCATTTGCTTCCGTCTCCGTGGCAGGTGATGACGCGCTCGGGGCGGGGGGTGACCTGTCGGACGTATTCGACGAGTTCGTGGCGGTCGCTGTGGCCGCTGAATCCGTCCACGGTGGCGGTCTCCATGTTCATCTTGACCTTGTCTTTGCCGATTTCGAGTTCGGTGTATCCGCGCTGGATGCGGCGGCCCATGGTGCCCTCGGCCTGGTAGCCGACGAAGACGAGGCTGGCCTTGGGGTCGGGGGCGAAGTGCTTGAGGTGTTCCATGATGGGGCCGCCGTTCATCATGCCGCTGGTGGCGAGGACGATGCATTGTCCCCCCTCGAAGACCTCCTCGCGCTGGCTGGGGCCCTCGATTTGGATGAAGCGGTCGGAGAGGAAGGGGTTCTCGCCCTGGTGGAAGATGCGGTTGCGGAGGTCGCTGTTGAGGTATTCGGGGTAGGCGGTGTGGATGGCGGTGGCCTCGGTGATCATGCCGTCGAGGTAGACGGGGACCTCGGGGATGCGCTTCTGGCGCATGGAGTCCTCGAGGACGAGCATGACCTCCTGGCTGCGGCCGACGGCGAAGGTGGGGACCAGCATCCGGCCCCCGCGGCCCAGGGTCTTCTGGATGACCTGTTCGAGGTGGTTCTGGGCCTCCCGGCGGCTGGGCTGGAGGTCGTTGGGCGCCCCGTAGGTCCCCTCCATGACGAGGGTCTCGAGGCGGGGGAACTGGTTGTAGGTGGCGTCGAAGAGAAGGGTGCGCTCGAACTTGAAGTCGCCGGTGAAGGCGATGTTGTGGGCCCCGTCGCCGATGTGGAGGTGGACCACGCTGGAGCCGAGGATGTGGCCCGAGTTGTTCATGGTGAGCTTGATGTCGGGGGCGATGTCGGTCACCTCCCCCCACTCGACGGGGATGACGTGCTTGATGGCCTCCCGGATGGCCGCCGAGTCGTAGGGGGCCTTTCGGCCCTCGCGGTTGGCCACCTCGAGGTAGTCGAGGGTGAGGAGGGCCATGAGGTCCCGGGTGGGGGGGGTGCAGTAGATG
>JACQPP010000075.1 GCA_016207465.1 Methanobacteriota archaeon | reverse complement strand
TCCCAACGCCGTGTGCCATCCGCGAGGCGGTTGTGAGAAGCCTGCGAATCTCGTTCCGGGACAGGACCCGTGGCAGTCGGCGGGTCACCTTGAATTGGTAGCGGAGTTTTCGGGCGGGGGAGAAAGATATGGTCTCCTCCTCTTCCAGATACGCAAAGAAGGCTTTGATACTGGCAATCCTCCTGCGAATTGTCGTGTCCTTTAGACAGCGTGTCCCTTGACGGGCGATGTAACCCCTCAAATCGTGGATTCCGACCTCCTCCACACTTCTTTGACCCAGAAACTCCTGAAGGCTCGATAGATCCGAGTTGTACGCCTTCAGGGTCTTCTCGGATAGGTTCCGGTCGACCCTCCTGCAATAAAGGAATTGTTGGATTGCGGTAGTGAAGTCCATAGATACCTCCGAATGGGGGTTCCGCCAGCAGGAGGACAATATTCCTTTTCCATATTTGCGGGGAGCTGAATTGAGCGGAGGAGCAGTTGGAGAAGTCCAAGAGGCAGGCGGTAGGTAGAACTCGAAATCCGTGGCGGGGAGGTGTCGCACGCGGCAGACACGACTGGGGACTTACGCGATGTAGAAGGGAGTCAAGGGGAGCCTCCCCGGGCTCCAGGCCCCACCCCCTTTAGGGGGTGCGTAGTTCAGTGACTATGGGGAACGAAAGAGTCTTTTTGCACATTGAGGGAACAAGATTATGCTACACGTGAGGCAACAGTGCTTTTAAGCCGAAAGGGGAGTAATCGGAGGCCCTGATGGTGCTGGAGGAGATGGGGGTACTGGTCGGTCTTCTGGCCTTGTTCGAGGCATTCCTCCTCTGGTTCGGCCCCCGCCGATTCGTGAACGAGCTGAACAGTATCGTTTTGCCTCTTCGGGAATCGCAGGTCTTGGGCGTCTTCAGCGCCTGCGTAGAGCGACTGGTTCGGCTCCAAATCCCGCTCGATGGCCGTGGAGGGTGGGGCTACCGGGATCCTACGCTCCGCGACACCGCCTGGAGTCTGCTGGCCATCCGGCGAGCATCGAATCCCGAGGCGCGAATCATCGGACGAGCGTTGGATTTCGTGACCGGAAGATGGAGGGAGTTCCGGAGGTCGGGAACGTGGCCCATCATCATGGACTCCGCGGATGTGGTCCTAAGCTGTGGTGTCTTCCAGGACCATCTGAAGCCGCAGGACCAAGAGGGAGTCCTAGAGGACGCTCTCCGGCATCTGAAAAATATCCAGAAGGAAACCGGCCAGTGGGGGATCGAAAATCCCATTCAAAAGACGCTCTACGTTCTTCGAAGTCTGCTGGCCCCTGGGGTGGATGCGGGTGAGACCTGGGTGTGTTCCGGCGAGTCGAGGAGCATCGACGACCGGATTGTCGAGCAACAAGGGCCCTATCCCGGAGGTATCGGGCGGGCATTGCGATGGCTGGAGGAGCAATACCGTCTTTTCGGAGGATTTCCGGAGGACATCGGCGAGGCTCCGCGAATTCGCTACATGGGCGAGGCCGCGATTGTTCTCTCTGCCGCACAGCGGGAGAGTATGGCGGCCGCCTGCGTCGACCATGTACTGGACGCTTTCGACCGTTCTCACATGGCCTGGGGTCCTACGGCCGGTGCCCGCCCCGCTCTCGTCGACACCTGCTGGGCCCTTCTCGCCCTTTTCGAGGCTTCCATGGGGACGAGACCCGACCGGAGGCTCCTCAGATACAGAAACAAGGGCGTGAGGTGGCTTCTACGATATTTTGATGTCTCCACGGAAAACGACCCCTACCGCATAAGCCTGGTCGCCCTTGTCCTGTCTGGCTGGCTACGAGCCCGCAGCGGGAACACTTGGCTCAACCAGTGATGTAGTTCGACGCCGCAGGCGGGCGTCACTACGTACCAAACACTTTCACCCCCCTATCGAAATCCTAATGCCGGGCAGGTACTGTGTATGAGGTAGGATGACTCGCATTCAGGGAACTATCGAGACGATGGACTCAAGCGTCTTCTCAGAATTGTTTGGGACTGATAGAGCTCAGAAGATTGGGGATGACGCATCTATCGAATATAATCGCTCATTTGCGATGGATGCGGATGGCGCACCAGAGATCTTCTATTTCACTCTATCTTTTGGCTCAGGTGTGGCAGCCAGTATATTGGGTAATTGGCTATGGAGTAAGCTCAAGGAGAAACCGGTAAGGCTTCTGATCGAAAGAGAAGAAGTTGAATTGACTCCGGAAGGAATAACAAGAATCCTAAAGGAAAAGATAGAAGTGGGGCAGCGCAAGATGGAGTAGGTGGCATTATCGCAGGGAGCCGGGTTCTGCGAAGCCTCTTGAGGGCGTTGAACACGGTTGTAACCGGGTCCGTACCGTAGAAGCAGCAGCCTACCCATCAAGGACAGAAACCTTGACGGTATAACCATCCACCTCACCAGGTTGTTCCTCGTAGTGGATCTGCCGGAGCTGGTGGTCGTTGGAGTAGACCAGACCCTGAAGGGTGTCTGCGATGCCGCCAATGATGTTGGCGGCATCTGCTCTACCCTTTTTTCTCCGGTAGGATACCCATATTCCCAGCCTCTCGTCTTTATCGAACTTGGCCCCGATTCCCCGGAGAGCCTCCTCGGACTGATGTTTTAGGATGGCCTTCCTCTCTTGTTGGTTTCTCCTCTCGGATACGTCTGCCGGAGCCTGTTTGTAGGGCGGGATTCCCCGGACTTCTACGACGAAGACCATAGTCATCGTCACGAGCCTTTAACCGCAGGAACGGCTTTGGCTTCCGCTTTCTGAACGAGTTTTCCCTCCATCACCTGCGCCATAACCAGTTTGAAAGCGAGGGGATCGAGTTTTCCCTCCACCATTTGCTCCTGAAGCAGTTCGAAAGCGCGGGCCTCGATAGCGTCTTTCAGGAACATCGACTTTAGCTCCTCCATGCCCTTCAGCACGGTGAGGTTAAGATGCTGGTATTCTGCGACTTGGTCCTCCAGTTTCTTGATTCTGGCCTGGCTCTTCTCCTCGAACTCTTGGGCGGCTTCGATGCTGAGGGGCTTTCCGCATTGGCAGACTTTGGGGGGTGGGACGGCCTCGTTCATGTGGCCGCACCATTCGCATTTAATGGGCCGGAGGCGGTCGGGTTTGTCTTTTTCTTCGTTGCCGGTCAGGAGCCCGGTCATTCGGAGCATCTCCTGGGAGAGGTCAAAATCTTGGGAGTAGATGTCGATGAGGCGGGAGCCGGGGAGGCGGCCCTGCCACATGTTGACCTTCTCTTTGGTCCATCCTTGGGAGAGGAGCCAGGTGGCGTTTCCACGGCGGGCCGAGTAAGGGTTGCGCTTCTCCGGGGGGATGCCCGCGGCCTTCCCTACGTCTTGGAGGATGTGGTAGAGGCCAGAGTAGCTCAGCCGCTGTCCCCGGGCACGCGGAGTCCGGCTTACCCAGAGAGGGGCAGCGGGGTCGAGGGTGCCGTCGGGTTTCTTGGGGCCGGGGTGGTGGCGGAACCAGAGGAGAAGGTAGGGGATGGTGCGGACCCAGGTCTGGGTGTATTGGCCGGTTTTTCCGGTGGGCAGGTTGACCTTGGCGTGGCTGTGGTCGGGGGCGAAGGTGAAGTCGCCGATGGAGAGCTTGAGGAATTCTTCGGGCCGGGCCCCGGATTCGATGTGGGCCATGATGATGGCGCGGTTCTGGGGGTGGTCGGCCGCGGTGATCATCTTCTCGACGTCCTCCTGGGTCCAGTGGGGGCGGTTCTTGCGCTTCTCGCGCGGGGTGGTGGAGAGGAGCCGGAGGGCCTCGGGGGGGATGCCCTTGTTGGCGCGGGTGTAGTAGCGCTTGATGGAGCCGGCGAAGTGGGCGATGTCCTTCTCCTTGTGGCCTTGGGAGCGGAGTCCGCCGAGGAATCGGTTCACGTCGTCGAGGGTGGGTGTCTTGGTCTTCTTCCACCAGGTGAGGAAGCGGTGGGCGCGGTAGATTTCCTTGTGGCGGTGGCTGTAGACGCAGCCCTTGTCCTTCAACGAGTTGGAGTGGTGGGCGAGGTGAGAGCGGGTCTCGGGGGGTAGGGTATTGTCGTCGAGGAGTTGGAGTATTTTGGGCTCGGTGTCCCCCCAGGGTTTATATACCTCCCCATTTTTTCGGCCCATTTCTATGCCCCCAATAGAGTCAACCGATACCGTTCGGTCTTAAATCTATTGTTGGGGAGTGTGGAGAGTAAGCCCCCTTCTGTTCGGCCCTCACCCCGTCCCCGTTTAAGGTTCAGGGGTCTCCGGTTCTCCCCCGGCTTGCGCCGGGTCCCTGCCGCACGCGGCGGCGGGGGCGGAGGGTTCGGGCCTGGCCGCATTGGTCTGGGCGTCGTCGGAGCGACTTGCACCGGCGGGGTTTCGCCGTTTCACCGGCCCTCCCTCGACCTCAACCTTGCGGTGTCATCGCCCACAAGGGGGACCGTATCGTTTCTGTGCCAGAGCCGCGGTTCTCACCGCGCCCCATCTCGGGGCCCGCCTTTTCCACACCGGGCGAACCCGATGTGGGTGGTGGGGGGACTTTCCTCGGCCCTGCCCTTGCGGGCGGGACCGGCGGCGGCCCTTCCACTCTCCCCGGGGAGACTGGGGGCCCCAAGGTATTAAACCGTAGTGTCTCCACCCTAAGGTGGAGATATGCTGACCTTGGAGCAGGGGAGCCGGGCGGTCCAATGGGCCCGGGGGGCGGTGGAGGCCGCGGCCCGGGGCCAGAGGCTCCCTGAGGGGCTGGAGGGGACCGATGGGATTTATGGCCGTCCCGCGGGGGTCTTCGTCACATTGAAGCGGAGCGGCCTCCTGCGGGGGTGCATCGGAATCCCGGAGCCCCGCATGGCGCTGGCCCGGGCGCTGGGAGAGGCGGCCCGCGGGGCCGCGCGGGAGGACCCCCGGTTTCCCCCCCTCTCCCCTGGAGAACTGGAGGACCTGGAGGTGGAGGTGACCGTTCTCTCCCCGCCGGTGGCCCTGGAGGGGGCCCCGCGGGACTACCCGAAGAGGGTCGAGGTGGGACGCCACGGCCTCCTGGTGCGCCGTGGCCCCCGCGGGGGCCTCCTGCTTCCCCAGGTTCCGGTGGAGCAGGGGTGGGACGCGGAGGAGTTCCTCTGCCAGACCTGCATGAAGGCCGGGCTCCCCCCGGATGCCTGGCTGGCAGAGGGGACCCGGGTCTCGGTCTTCGAGGGGCGGGTGTTCTCCCAGCCGGGGCCCCGGCTCGACGTGCGCGAGGTGTTCCTGAAGGCGGGAGGAACCTGCTAGCATGGGGGACAGGGACCTGCTGGTTCGAGGAGGACGGGTCTGGACCGCCGGGGGGCTCCGCGACTCCGACATCCTCATCCGGGGTGGGAAAATCGAGCTCGTGGGGCGCAATCTGCGGGCCCCCGGCGTCCCCCGCCTCGGCGCCCGGGACCGCTTGGTCCTGCCGGGGGCGGTGGACCTCCATGTCCACTTCCGCGACCTCGGGCAGAAGCACAAGGAGACCTGGGCCGCCGGCTCCGCCGCCGCCCTCGCTGGAGGCGTCACCTCCATTTTGGAGATGCCCAACACCCGGCCCCCCGTCACCACCTCCGCCTCGTTCCGCCGGAAACAGGAGGCCGCGGGCCGGGGCTCCCGGGTGGACTACGCCCTCGCCGGGGGATACACCGGGGACAACCTCCGGGGCCTCTCCGCCCTCCACCGCGCGGGGGCCATGGCCTTCGGAGAGATATTCATGTACGAGATGGAGCCCGGGGCGCTCCAGCGGGGGCTCCGGGCCCTCCGGCGCCTGGGGGCCCTTGCCATCCTCCACGCCGAGGACCCGGGGTGCATCGCCTGCCACTCCGCGGAGCCCACCCACGGGGAGAGGCGCCCGGAGGAGTGCGAGGCCCGTGCCCTCGAGTCCATCTGCGTGCCCCAAGGGCTCCGGCTCCATGTGGCCCATACCTCCACCCCCCGCGGGGTCCATCTGGCGCGAGGGCTCGGGACCACCCTGGAGGCCGCCCCCCACCACCTTCTCCTCTCCACCCGCGACGTGGCCCGCCTGGGCCCCCGGGGCCACACCCACCCCCCCATCCGCCGCGAGGAGACCCGCCGGGCCCTCTGGGAACTCTTCTGCCGGGGCCGCATCCCCATCCTCGCCTCCGACCACGCCCCCCACACACCCGCCGAGAAGCGCAGCCGGGAGCCCCCGCCGGGGGTCCCCGGGGTCGAAACGATGGTTCCCCTGATGCTGGAGGAGGTGCACCGGGGCCGCCTCCCCCTCCGGGTGCTGGTGGACGCGGCCTGCCGCAGGCCCGCCCGGCTCCTCGGGCTCCCCAAAGGCGAACTGCGGCCGGGGCTCGATGGTGACCTCGTTATCTATGATATGCACCGGAGAACAACCATCCGCGGGTCGCGGCTCCACTCCAAATGCGGGTGGAGCCCCTACGAGGGACGCCCCGGGGTCTTCCCGCAGGTGGTGGTCCGGCGGGGGGAGATTGCGGTGCGAGAGGGGGAGGTCCTGGCACGGCCGGGGTCGGGGCGATTCCTGACAGGCGGACAAGAAATCCGCAGATTACGCAGAGGATATAGATTCTCTAATCCCCGCTGAATGTCCTTTCGCCGGGTAAAGGACCTGATCTCACTCGATTTGCCGCGCGCCCGGGGCCGCGCTCCACGGGGCTTCCCCCGGGACCGGTGACCCGCACGTGCTTTCCCGCGCCTTCGGACTCCCACCGCCCGATGTGCTTCCACAGGATGTGGGTGCTGCTACAGGAGAACCCGCAGCGGCAGTAGACCTGGGAGCGGGAGGACCCGTAGGTGAAACTCATAGGGGAATCCACCCGAACCCCGGCATCAAGCCTTCCACGGTGCGGAGGATGGTGAACTGACATCCGGTGCACGTGCAGGACACGGCGCCCCGGTGGCCGCGAGGCACCAGGAGGAGGCCCCCGCAGGAGGTGCACCTCATGGGACCGCCGCCAGAGGCCGCGGCACTTCCCCCGCGACCCCACGGGGAAGGCCGGAGGGGAGCCGACGCCTCCAAAGCCTCCGCCGGTCCACCCGGAGGCTGTAAAGCCCCTGGCTCTCCCGGATGTGGGCCCCCACATCCGGGTGGCACCCTCTGCAGAGGCGCAGAGGATGGACGAGTGAAAAATCGGGGATACGGGTGCCCTCGCGGAGATGGTAGCGGCGGACCCCACCGGTTCGGCCGCAGAACTCGCACATGGGGCGACCCCGCAGGGGCGCAGGAGATGGGGACAGCGGTGCGTGGCCATGGGCCAATGTGAGGGTCGTCATGGGGAATCTCGGGTTCTCGTGGGTTCATCATGCACTCCGAAAAAGGGCTTGACAGATGGCGGTCTCCGCGCGTGGAGAACACCAATGGCAAAACTCGTTTGCGCAATGCTTGGCTTACATGCGCTGTCCGGCGTTATAAACCTTGTGCTAAATCGCAAGAATTCTACCGTCCTCTCCCCCGCCGCGCCCCCATCGCCACAATCTCCTCGAAGAAGAACCTCTGCCGTCCCAGTATCTTGACCTCCATCCCCTGGGCCTTGAGTATGCGTCGTGTCTTCTCGTAGTCGCTGAGGCTGGAGCCTATCATGTGGATGCGTCCCCCGGGGGCGAGGTGGGGGGGGTATTCCCGGAGGAAGCGGTCTATCAGCCGTCTTCCGTCGGGGCCTCCGTCCCAGGCGTGGATTCCGATGTTGCGCCATTTCTCGAACTTCTCGTCGTAGAGGTAGAGGTCCTCGCTGTTCTCCTGGGGGAGGTATGGGGGATTGAAGAGGATGAGGTCGAACCGGCCCTGGACCTTCTGGAAGAGGTCGCTCCGCACCACCTCCGCGTTCTTGAGGCCGTTCCTCTCGGCGTTCTCACTGGCGCACCGGAGGGCGAGGGGGTCGTCGTCCGCCAGCACCACCCGGCGGGCCCCACGGCGGGCGGCGAGGAGTCCGAGGAGGCCGGAGCCGGTGCACATGTCCAGAACTCGGGCTCCCGGAGGGACGCGGAGGGTCTCCGCCAGCAGCATCGTGTCGTCGCTGGGGACGTAGACCCCGTCGTAGAGGACCAGGCGGAGCCCGCCGTAGTCGAATTCACGGCGTTCCACCGGAGGCCGGGTCATTGGCGGAGTATAAATAGGGGGCCCTCGTATTATCTCATTGCCCCCATTGAGGACCGGGGGGAGCCGGGGCCAAGCCCCGCTGTGACCAAACCCGGATGCAAGATGGGGGCCACAGCCGCCCGGAACGGTCTTCGCACAAGATGCCACATGGCAGACAATGAGTGCGGAAATACCCCGGAGCGGCACAGGCCTGGCGCGAGGGTTACCGGCGGGAAGAAGGCCGAAGGCCAGCGATGAACCCCGGAGTTACGCGCCAGGCTCAAATCCCTTTTCTTTCTTTTGCCACGCCCGGCCCTGCAGGCCGGGCTAACGCAGCCGCCGACCCACAGGGGTCGGCGGCTGCTGCAAAAGAAAGAAAAGCGATTTCATTCGGAAAAGAAAGAAAATGGCTTGATGCGTTCAGAACGATGGTGATAGCATGAGGGTGGCGGTCACGGGGGTCTCGGGGTATCTGGGTGGCATCCTGCTGCGGCTACTGGAGGGGGACCCGGGGGTGGAGGAGGTGGTGGGCATTGACCTCCAGCCGCCCCGGGGGGAGCACCCGAAACTGCGGTTCATCGCGGGGGATGTGCGGGAGCCGGCCATCGAGGGGTCCCTGCGAGGGTGTGATGCAGTGGTCCATCTGGCCTTCGTGGTGGCGCGGGCCCCCGGGGCCATCCGGATGCAGAATGACCGGGCCATCCACCACATCAATGTCGGGGGCTCTGTCAATGTGTTCGAGTGCGCGGCCCGGGCAGGGGTGGGCCACATTGTCCACGCGAGTTCTATCGCGGCCTACGGGAACTGGCCCGACAACCCCCGGCTCATCACCGAGGAGTGTGCCCTGCGGCCCAACCGGGGGTTCTATTACAGCGAGACCAAGGCCCGGGTGGAGGAGCATATCGTCCGGTTCCGCGAGGCGAACCCGGGGGTGAAGGTGACCCTGCTGCGGCCCAGCCTCTTCGTGGGGCCGACCATCAACAATCCCTTCGGCCGTCTCCTCACCCTCCGGCGCAGCCCGGTGTTCATGGGGTATGACCCGGAGGTGCAGTTCACGTGGGACGAGGATGTGGCCGGGGCCTTCCACCTGGCCCTCCGGCGGAGCCCTGGGGGAGCCTTCAACATCGCCGCCGAGCCCCCGGTCCGGTGGAGCCGCATCGGTCCCATCCTGGAGAAGAAGAGCATCCGGGTCCCCTACCCCCTCGTGGCGGGGTTCAACCGGCTCCTCTGGAGGCTCCGGCTCTCCGGGGTCCACCCGGGGTGGCTCGGATACTGCAAATACGGCATCGTGGTCAGCAGCGCGAAGGCCCGGCGGGAACTCGGCTGGGAGCCCCGATACACCTGCGAGGATGCCCTGCGGAAGTTCGCGGGAATGTAAGGCAAAATGCTTTTTCCCGAAGCGCAGAGAGCGTTACACCATGCCCGCTCCCCTGATTACCCTGGAGGGCATTGATGGCTCGGGGAAGTCCACCATCCTCCGGCGCCTGCGCCACAATCTCCCCCGCCGGGTGGTGTTCACCAAGGAGCCCACCGGGGGCCCCCTGGGGCGGCTGGTGCGGGCGGGGCTGGCTCGGGGCCACAGGATTGACCCCCTCGCGGAGGCGCTCCTCTTCGTGGCGGACCACGCGGAGCATGTGGCCCTCACCCTCCGGCCCGCTCTGGAGAAAGGCCGGCCGGTCATCTCCGACCGCTACAGCGACAGCCGCTACGCCTACCAGTCGGTGACCCTCCGGGACATCGTCTCCGAGCCCCTCCAGTGGCTCCAGGAGCTCCACCGGCCCATCACCATCGCCCCCCAGCAGACCCTCCTGCTGGTGGTGGACCCCAGGGAGGCCATCTCCCGGATGGAGGGACGCCGGAAGACCAAGTTCGAGAGGGAGGTCTTCCTCCGGGTGGTCCAGCTGAACTACCGCAAGCTGGCCCTGGCGGAGCCCTGGAGGTTCGTGGTGGTGGACGCCAACCGGGACCTTGACAAAGTGGCGTGGGACGTGGAGATGGAGATACGGCGGACACTGAAACTCTGAATTGCCGCGCCTCACGCGCCGCCCCGGATGAGCAGGTCCATGAGCCGCGTCGCCTCCACGAGCCCCAGGCCGCCCTGCTTGACGCTGGCCTCGTCGAAGGTCTTGACTCCATCGCGCTCGACGCCGGCGCCCCAGAGGGCAAAGGGGACAGGCTCGGGGGTGTGGGCCTTGCGGGCGATGGGGGTGTAGTGGTCGGTGGTGAGGAGGATGCGCACGGGCTCGCCGAGGTCGGGGAGGAGGTCGAGGAGGCGGCCGATGGTGCGCTTGTCCAGCATCTCGAGGGCCTGGAGCTTGTGGTCGAGGTCCCCCTCGTGGCCCGCCTCGTCCACGGCCTCCACGTGGAGGAAGAGGAAGTCGTGGTCCCGCAGGGTCTGGATGGCATGCTCGGCCTTGCCCTCGAAGTTGGTGTCGAGGTAGCCGGTGGCCCCGGGGACCCGCACGACGGTGAACCCCGCGTAGACCCCGATGCCCCGGAGGAGGTCCACGGCGGTGATGACGGAGCCCCGCACCCCATACTTCTCCTGGAAGGACTCCAGCCGGGGCCGGGTGCCCCCGCCCCAGAACCATATCATCGTCGCCGGGTTCTTCCCCGCTTTCCGCCGCTTCTGGTTCACCGGGTGGTCGGCCAGGATAGGGGGGGAGTCGAGCATGAGTTTCTTGAGGTGCGCATCCGGGGGCAGGCGGCCCTCGATGGGCTTCCCCGAGATGTTGTGGGGAGGGGTGCAGTCCACCACCTTCCCCGGCCTCTGAACCAAGAGGTTCCGATACGACACTCCGGGGTGGAACTCGATGCCCGGGGCCCCGAGCTTCGCTCCCACCGCCTGCATGAGGGGGGCCCCCTCCCCGCTGGTGATGTGACCCGCACTGTAGTCCTTCATCACCCCGTTCTCGATGGTCACCAGATTGCACCGGTAGGCCACATCCTGGGGCCCCAATTGGATACCCTGGGCTGCCGCCTCCAGGGGGGCCCGCCCCGTGTAGACCTCCGCCGGATTGTATCCCAGTATGGAGAGGTTCGCCACGTCGCTCCCCGGCTCCATCCCCGCCGGGGTCGTGCGGGCCAAACCGCACCGCCCCTCCCGCGCGAGGAGGTCCATGTTGGGGGTATTCGCGGCCTGCAGGGGGGTCTTCCCGCCGAGGGAGGGCTGGGGGTAGTCGCCCATGCCGTCGCCGAGGATGACGATGTATTTCATGAGGGCTCCGTCTCCCCTCGTTGGGGGAGCCGGGTAATAACCGTTGTTGTCGCCCGGCTACCGGCCCCCCAGGTGCCCCTCCACATACCGCAGGTAGAGGAACAGCCCAGAGCCCACGGTGGCCACCGAGCGCCCCTTTTCGGTGAGGGAGTAGCGGACCCGGATGGGGCGGGCCATGAAGAGCTTGCGCTCGAGGTAGCCGAGGCGCTCCAGGGTCTGGAGCCTCTGGGAGAGGGTCCGGGAGGATATGCGCCCCAGGGTGCGGCGGAGCTCCTCGAAGCCCATGGGGCCCCCCATGTAGAGGAGGAAGATGATTTCCACGCTCCACTTGGAGGTCACCTGGCGGGCAATCTCGCTGTTCACCCGGGCCTCCTTCCGGAGGTCGAGGCTGCGCCCCTTGGAGATGAGCCCCTGGACTTCCTTGAAGAAAGCCTCGGAGGAGCGGAGGAGGTCCTCGAACTTCCGGCGGAGCTCGGCGTCCATCACTACCCCACCCGTCGGCTCGACGGCAGGGACCGCCTCGGCGGCGCGAACCATCACCCCATACTGCATCGCCCAGGATTTAAAGGATTTCTAAAAGAAACCCGCTTTCTAAGGGAAATGACAGCCATGTGAGGAAACTATAAGTAGTAGCCACGGCCACTTCCCACACCTTCCGGTGGAAAATTGACCCATGGGCGACCCCTACCGCCGCGTACTGCTTGCAGCCCCCACCACGAACCACGGGCTCGGGATGGCCATTGATGTGATTCCCCTGGGGCTGGAATACATCGCCTCCTACATCGAGCCCCACGTGGACGAGGTGGCGGTCATTGACATGGCCAAGGAGAAGAAGTCCTTCGACCGCATCCTCCGCTCCTTCAAGCCCGACATCGTGGGTGTGGCCATCCACAGCGCCGGGGAGCACTACCGGGGCCTCGAGATGCTGGGCCAAATCCGCGACTACGGCGTCCCCTCGGTGGTCGGCGGATACCACGCCACCTCCTTCCTCGAGCGGCTCTTCCCCTACGCCGACATGCTGGTCCGCCGGGAGGGGGAGGAGACCTTCAAGGAGATTGTCCAGGGCCGGGAGAAGAAGGACATCCTCGGACTCTCCTACCTCGAGTGGACCAGCGGGAAAATTCCCAAGGGGGACCTGAACCTGCTCCCGGGAAACGGCAACGGCAACGGCCACGGGAACGGCAACGGCCATGGGAACGGAAACGGCAACGGGAAGGAGTGGAGAATATCCCACAACCCTGACCGCCCCTTCATCAAGGACCTGGACTCCATCCCCTTCCCCGCCCGCCACCTCCGCCGCTACAAGTACTCCATCTACTGGGACCCCGACCGGGGCCGGGACATCATCACCTTCTCCCGGGGCTGCTGGGCCAAATGCACCTTCTGCTGCGAGCCCATGATGAGCGAGGCCCGACAGAGGTTCCGCAGTCCCCAGAACATCATCCGGGAGGTGGACGAGATGGTGGCCTACCACCGGGGGCGGCCTCTCTGCACCTTCATCGTGGACCCCAACCTCGTGGGCAACCCCAAAATCATGGAGCAGATTGTGGACCTCCTCCTGGAGCGCGACTACGACATCGAGTTCGGGGGCCACGCCCGCGCCGACATGATTGCCAAATACCCCGACCTGGTCCGCAAGATGATACGCGCCGGCATCTGCGGATACGAGATGGGCATCGAGACCACCAACCCCGAGGAACTCAAGAACACCAAGAAGGGGATGAAGACCACCGAGTACCACCACATCGCCGCCGGCAACATCAACCGCTGGGGAGGCGCCAGCGGGGGAACCTTCGTCATCGGCCTCCCCGGGCAGACCGAGGAGCAAATCAAGACCTTCCCCGACTACGCCAAGTCCATCGGCCTCCAGGGGACCGCCTACGGCATCGCCACCCCCTACCCGGGCACCGAGTTCTGGAACGAACTCCACGCCCAAGGCCGCATCTTCGAGACCGACTGGGAGAAATTCGACGAGATGCACAGCACCTTCAAGGTGGACGGCCTCACCTCCGAGCGCATCGAGGAGCTCGCCACCTTCAACATGGCCCGCTTCTGGGGCATGGACACCTACATCGAGCAGGAGCGCGTCCGCATGATAAAAACCGGCCGCAAGCAGAGCCTCGTCCGCTTCATCTCCAACCAGGTCTTCGGCGTCCACTTCGCCAGCACCGTGGGCGACCGCCTCCAGAAAGACCGCCTCATCCGCCACGCCCTCATCGCCCTCGACGGCTACACCACCCCCCGCACCGAGGAATACACCCGCCGGGTCAAACTCAACGACGTCGTCGAGATGCGCCGCTTCCTCAAAATCCTCGGCGAACAGAAAATCCAGGTCACCACCCGCCACCAGGGGGAGCCCGTCATGAGCCTCATCCTCAAAACCAACAAGAAAGAGGTCGAATACATCAAGACCACCAAGGGGGTCGAGAACGACGCCACCCTCCACTTCACCCTCGACGTGGACGACCTCCAGAAGGGATACACCCAATACCAGATTGCCCGCAAGATGCTCAAGAGCAACCGGGGCCCCGGCCGCCGCCGCGCCCTCCTGCGGCTCATCGCCGCCGGACTCATCGAGGTCGCCGCCCACCAGGGAAAGAAGACCGCCAGGAGAATCACCGGCAGAAAGAGGCCAGAGGGCGGCGTCCACATGCCCACCCCATGCTCCTGAAGCGCAAAGACCCCCAGGACGACGAGTGGCGCAAAAAACTCGCCCCGGCCCAGTACCACGTCCTCCGCGAGAAGGGCACCGAGCGCCCGTGGACCGGAAAATGGCTCGCCAACAAGGACCCGGGCACATACATCTGCGCCGGGTGCGGAGCCGACCTCTTCACCAGCGACACCAAATTTGAATCCGGCACCGGATGGCCCTCCTTCTACAAGCCCGCCGATGAGACCTGCATCCGGGAGGAGGACGACTCCACATTCGGGATGCGGAGGGTGGAGGTCATGTGCAAGAAGTGCGGGGGACACCTGGGACACGTGTTTGATGACGGACCGGAGCCGACCGGACTCCGGTACTGCATCAACAGCCTGGCGCTGGGGTTCAAGAAAAGAGAGGGGAAAACGTAGCCGAATCGAAATAATTCTGAAAGAGTCGGCTATGCCCTTCTATTCACGTCCCCCTGTGTCGGGGTTCTCCCACAGTCACAGAAGTTTCAGGAACTCCTCTCGTTCCATCCGCGCCTGTCTCAAAATCGACAGCAAGGTCCCCTTTGCCAGCTCCGGGTGATACGGGACCGTGACCAGCAGTTTCCGTTCATCGTGCCACAGGTGGATGTGGCTCCCGGTCTGCCGCACCTGCCGGAAACCCGCGCGATGGAGGGCCTTGATGACGGCCTTAGCCGACAGGACCGGGAGTTTCGGCATGGGGGATGTCGAGTTCGAGAACGGAGGCCCTGCGGTCTTTGCGGGCCATCTCCATGAGGACTTGGTAGTGACTCTCCAACCCTCTCTTCAGCCGAGAGATGGCCTCTCTCTTCGTTTTTCCCTGGTCGGCCACATGGGTGACAAGGTCCACGGCGACGAAGTACTTGCCTTCCTTGGATACGCGAATCAGAGCCTTCATTGGAACCAACTCTATCACTCTCGAATATAAAGATGGTGGCCGCGGGGCCGCGTGTTCGACGATGGGCTGGAGCCGACGGGGATGAGGTACTGTATCAACAGCCTGGCGTTGGGGTTTAAGAAAAAAGAGGAGAAGCGCTGACTACTCCGACAGCCTCAACAGCAACCCGGTCCTCTTCGCCCTCCGTATGGTCCACCTCAGCCCCAGCAGCCCCAAGACGAGGTAGATTCCGGTGAGCGCGTAGGCGATTGCCACCTGTTCGAGGCCGGCTCCCCCGGTGAATTGTCCGCGGAGGTATTCGAGGAGGTGGGAGGTGGGGAGGAGGCGGCTGAACTGGTAGAGGGGCGGGGGGAGGATGGTGGCGGGGTAGTAGAATCCGGAGAAGAAGAGGAGGAGCATGGAGATGGACCAGGCGGCGGCTTCTGCTTTGAGGCCGAAGGTGAGGAGGAGGGCGCAGACGAGCATTCCGACGAGGGCGGCGGTGAGGAAGATGCCGAAGAGGAAGAGGGCCACGGGGAGGGGACCGGCCTGGAGGACGTTGAATCCGAAGGCGGTGAGGCTGATGGTGTGGAGGACGGTGAAGACGACGAGGCCGCGGAGGGTGCCGACGAGCCAGGCCCCGGCGACGAAGGTCCCGTCGGGGACGGGGGCGAGGAAGGTGTGCTTGAGGCTCTTGCCCCAGGCGTCGAAGAGGAGGATGTAGGCGGTGTCAATCTGGGAGACCTGGAGCACGGAGAGGGCGATGGCCCCGGTGAGGATGGTGGCGGCCTCGGGGGTCCCCGCCTGGAGGTAGGTGGAGAGGAATCCGACGCTGGCGAGTCCGAAGAGGGGCCAGAAGAACATCTCGAAGAAGGCGAAGAAGTTGCGGCGGACCACCTGGAGGTCGCGGTAGGCGAATCCGGCGACGGCGCGGAGCCATGGGCGAAGCGGGATGCTCATGGTGCGCCTCGCCTCCGGGGCTGGTTGCTGGAGGACGGAACGAATCCGCGGATTCATGGGTTTCCTCCTTTGGCGAGGTCGAGGAATGCGTCTTCGAGGTCGGGTTCTTCCACGCGCATCTCCTCGATGCGGACCCCTCGGGCGTCGAGGCGGGAGAGGAGCCCGGGGATGGCGGAGGGTCCCTCGACGACGAGGGTCGCCAGCCGGTCCTCTGTCTTGATGGAGCGGAGGCCGGGGGCCCCCTGGAGGAAGCCGATGTCGGGAGATGACAAGCGGAGGTGGACGCGGGTGTCGAGGCGCACCCGGCGCTTGAGTTCCCCGGGTGTGCCCTCGGCCACTTTTCGGCCCTGGCGGAGGAATGCGATGCGCTCGCAGAGTTCTTCGACTTCGGCCATGTTGTGGCTGGTGAGGAGGATGGTGGTCTGTCCCTCGCGGTGGAGGCGGGCGATGAATTCGCGGACGCGGAGGGCGACGTCGGGGTCGAGGCCGAGGGTGGGCTCGTCGAGGAAGAGGACGCGGGGGCGGTTGAGGAGGGCCTTGGCGAGGGCCATTCGCTGTTTGAGGCCGGTGGAGAGGGCCTCGAAGCGGGTGTGGAGGTGGGGCCCGAGTTCGAGGAGAGCGGCGAGTTCGGCGATGCGCGCCTGGCGGGCCTGGCGGTCGAGGCCGTAGAGCATGGAGAAGTAGGTGAGGTTCTCGCGGAGGGTGAGGCTCCAGAGGAAGTTGGGGTGGCCGCTGGTGAGGTTGATGAGGCCGCGGACGCGCTCGGGGTGGCGCAGGGCGTTGATGCCCATGATTTCGGCGGTTCCGCGGTCGGGGAGGAGGAGGGTGGAGAGGATGGAGATGAGGGTGGTCTTGCCGGCGCCGTTGGGGCCGAGGAGGCCGTAGACAGTTCCCTCGGGGACTTCGAGGTCCACCCCGCGGAGGGCCTCGGTTTTCTTGAACCGCTTCTCGATTCCCCGGGCGACGATGGCGTTCATGGTGCTTTTCCCTCGCTTCGCTCGGGAAAAGCAAAAAGAGTCGCATGGGGCTGGCGGGGACCCGATACGATTCTTTATGTTTTTTCCCTGCGAGCCAGAGGCGAGCAGGGAAAAAACATGGTTTTAGACCGTCCGGGGGCGCGCTCGCTGATGGGAGAGTGGAGTCTCCACGAGTTCGAGCCGGGCCGGGGGGAGAGGGAGGGGGCCCACCGGGTGGGATACGAGGGGCCCTCGATGGTGGGGCGGGTGCCGGGGAATGTGCAGGATGACCTGGTGCGGGGGGGGCGTCTCCCCGACCCGTATGTGGGGGAGAACGCGCGGGGGTTCGACTGGGTCCCGCGGCGGGAGTGGTGGTATCGCCACCGGTTCTCTCTGGGGGCCCAGGAGCACCACCGCTATCATCTGCTATTCCAGGGGGTGGACTACCGGGCCTCGCTGTGGGTCAACGGGTTTTCCCACGGGACCCATGTGGGGATGTTCTCACCGTGGCTGGTGGAGGTGACGGCGGCGGTGGAGGGGGAGAACACCATTGCGGTGCGGCTCGACCCTCCGCCGGAGAAGCGGAGGCATGCGCTGAAGTGCCAGATGTCCTACCGGTGGGACTTCGCCCCGCGTCTGGTGACGGTGGGGCTGTGGGACGAGGTGTGGCTGGTGGAGTCGGGGCCTGTCCTGATTCGGGACCTGGCGGCCCGCTGGGAGCCACGGGAGAAGGTGCTGCGGGCCCAGGTGGAGCTGGACGCGGCGGTGGACTGGCGGGGGAGGCTCCGGGCGGTTCTCACCGACGCCGGTGGCGTGGCCCGGGAGAGCGCGGTGGACCTGGACATCCCGATGGGGCGTCATCAGGCGGTGGTGGACATCCCGGTGGAGGAGCCCCGGCGGTGGAACCCGTGGGAGCTGGGGGAACCCCATCTCTATTATCTGCAGGTGCAGGTGCCGGGCTCGGATGCGGCGGGGACCCGGGTGGGGCTGGTGGAGACCGCGCGGGAGGCGAACCCGAGCGCCTGGCGCGGGTGGGACCCCTGGGTGTTCCGGTTCAACGGGGAGCGGTTGTTCCTGCGGGGGGCCAACTGGGTCCCGGCGGACTCCCTCTTCGGGAGGCTCCGGCGCCCCGACTACGAGAGGCTGCTGGGGCGGGCGCGGGAGGCGAACATGAATGTGCTGCGGGTGTGGGGGGGCGGCCTGCGGGAGAAGCGGGAGTTCTATGATTTGTGCGATGAGATGGGGATTCTGGTCTGGCAGGACCTCCCCTTCGCCTGCAAGACCTATCCCCGCTCGGAGTCGTATCTGCGGCTGGCCGAGCAGGAGGTGGGAGGAATCGCCCGCGTCCTCCGCAACCACCCCTCTCTCTTTCTGTGGTGCGGGGGAAACGAGTATTCCCATTGGCGCAACCGGGGGCTCTTCGAGCGCATCGAGGGGGCGTGCCGCGGGGCCGACCCCCTCCGGTTCTACCACCCATCGAGTCCCCGGCGGGGGGACTTCCACAACTGGACCGTCTGGCATCTCTTCGCCCCCGTGGAGTCCTACCGGCGGGACATGGGGGCGATGGCGAGCGAGTTCGGCCTCCAGGCCTGTCCCCGCCCGGAGACCCTGCAGAGGATGGGGCTCGGGTGGCCCCCGGACAAGGGGCTCTGGAGGTTCCACAAGATTTCCTGGCCCAAGATGAAGCGTTATATCCGCCCCCTGCGCCCCGTTGTCCCCGTGGATTCCCTCGCCGGGTTCGCCGGGGCCGCCCAGAGGGCCCAGGCGGTGGCCCTGAAGACCGCCATCGAGCACTACCGGTCCCGCAAATACGCATGCGGGGGGTGTCTCCTCTGGATGTTCAACGAGCCGTGGCCGTGCATCTCGTGGTCCATCGTGGAGCACGACGGGACCCCGAAGATGGCGTGGGAGGAGGTCCGGCGCTCGTATCAGCCCATTCTCCCCATCCTCATCTTTCCCCTGCGGCCCAATCCCCCGGGTGTGGTGGCGAGGCTGAAGGTCATCAACGACCTGCGGCGCCCGCTGGGGAGGCTCAACGTCGAGGTGGAGGTGGAGGGGACCCCCCTGAAGCACCATCTCATGTGCGATGTGGGGCCCGACAGCGTGGCGGACCTCGGGGATGTGAAGTTTGTGTGGGACACCCGGGGGCCGCGGCCACCGCGCATCCACCTGCGTATCATGCAGGCGGGGCGGCTGCTCTCCGAGAACCGCTATATCCTGGACTATGGGGACCGGGTCTCCTGGTTTCCCACCCGGGGGGCCCTCGGGGTGTTCCAGAGGATATTCGAGTGAATCAGAGGCGGTTGTTGAACTCGTTGCCGTCGTCGGCGTACCAGGCGGTCCAGAGGTTGCCGTTGAGGGGCTTTCCGAGGGCGCCCACGTTCTCGGGGATGGAGGCGCGGCTCGGCGTGCCGGGGTCCTTGAGGCGGTCGCAGAACCAGGAGTCGGGGTTGCGCTCGGCGGACTTCTGGCTCACGTAGGCCCCGTGCTTGTTCTTGGATATCCACATGCCGACGTGCTGCCCATCGTTCTCCCCGATGCCGGGGGCCGAGTCGCGGGCCTCGAAGAAGCCGTGGCGGTGGTAGCCGAGTTTCCAGACCCGCCACTGGTCGGGCGGGGAGTCCCAAGAGGGGGCGCTGACGAGGACTCGGATGCCCCCCTCGGGGTCCCAGGTGTGGCTGGTGATGCCGGGGATGCACCAGGGGGTGTACCAGGACCAGCCCTCCGGGGGTACGCCGTGGTCCTTGGCCCAGACGTCGAAGATTTTCATCTCCACGCTCACCTGGGCCTGGGCGCACATCCCGCGGGCCGCGGCGGCCTTGGGACACCCGTAGCCGGGCCGGGGGTTCACGACGCCGTAGAGCCCCCCGTATCCGGTGACCACCGGGCTGGGGTTGTTCTTCTGGAAGTAGACGGGGCCGGGCTCCTTGTCGGTCTTGGACATGACCATGTAGGGGCGGAAGCGGGAGAGGAGGGACTGCTCCAGGCCATCGTCGAGGCCGTCGCTGTCGCCGTCGGCCGCCTGGGCGGGCGCCAGGGCCAGCCCCCCGAACACCAGGAGAACGAGGAACAGTCGCTTCATAATCTACCTCCCAACCACCACTGCCCTCCTCTCCTCCGGCCGGGGGTATCAATAGTGTCTCTCAGCGGGGGGCTTCCCGATGCCGGTTTCCGGGTGTTAGTCTCTGTCAGGCCCCGGGGGGCCCCCTATCCACGCCCGCGGAGGCGCCGGAGGAGAACCAGGAGCAGGATGGCTGCGGCGAGGGCCACCCCCAGGAGGAGGGGGACATCGGGGGGGCGGATGGAGATGGGGACCTCCAGGGTGGGGGAGGAGTCGCTGCTCTCGGAGCGGACCAGCACCTGGAGGGCCCCCTGGTCGGCCTCGATGGCGCGGAGTCTCCATTCGGCCTGGGCCTCCCTCTCGACCAAGTCGAACCGCTGGGTCTCCTGGGCCCCCGAGAGGAAACGGAGTCCGTCGGGGAGGCGGAGGTCCACGCGGGTATTCCTGGCGGGGAGGCCTCCGAGGTTGCGGAGGTGGACCCGGAGGGTGAACTCCTCCCCTGCCCGGAGGCCGGCGGGGGGCCCCTCGACGCGGGAGATGCGGAGCCTCGGGGGGGCGATGGGGGTTGTCTCGATGCGGGAGGTGGCCAGGATGCGGGCCTCCTCCACCACGGGGGCCCCGAGGGTCTCCAGGCGGAACTCCAGGCGGGCGGCTCCGGGCTGGACGGCGGGGATGGGGGGGTAGTTGGAGAGGTCCAGGGTGAGGCGGGGGAGGGGGGCGGTCTCGCGGTAGGTCCCGGTGACGTTGACGAAGTCCCAGCGCACGGACCCGGGGAGGGGGAAGTCGAGTTTGGCGGAGGCGTATGCCCAGCCGTTGAGGCTCCCGCTGATGTAGGCCAGCGAGCGGGGGGCCTCGCGGACCATGCTCTCATTGAACCGTATTTCGAGGTTGAGGTGGATGCGGTACCAGAGGCCGGGGCCCTGGGAGGCGTTGCCGGGGAGTTGGATTTCGAGGGTCCGGTTCTCCACCCCGGGCCCCAGGACGACGTCGCCGTGGCCCAGGTCCCGGAGGGTGAGGGAGCCCTCGTCGGGGGGCAGGAGTGGGGCCTGCCCCTGGGCGGTGCCGGCGAGGGCAACCAGCAGTAGCAGGACAAGTCCTGCGATGGATGGCTCCACGCGGGAGTCTCTTCAGGGAATCCTAATCAATGTGGCGCGGCCGTCGGACTCCAGGTAGTGGTGTCCCACCCACACATTTTGGGCATTGCCCATGGGGAGGGAGTCCTCCTGGACCTGGTAGCCCTTGCCCTTGAAGACGCTGGCCACCTTGCCCTCGGTCTCCTCATTGTATCCGGTGCGCTTGGTGGCGTCGCCGCCCAGTTCGTCAATGTGCTTGTGGGTGGTGGCAACGACCCAGTAGCCCATCTGGAGGTTGTAGCCCCGGTCGGTGGAGGAGGGGGCGTAGAAGCGCACGTGCCAGGTGTCGTCCCAGTCGTACCACTTGAGGAGCTTCTTCCTCCCGGTGTCCTGGTCCCACGCGGGGCTGCTCCCGTCCTTCAGGTACATATACTCGTAGACCCCGGGGGCCCAGCACTGGGTGTCGTACCAGGGGCACCAGACGTTCTTCACCTTGTCCACCTCGGCGTTGTTCCAGAAGACGAGGGTCACGGGCCAGTCCACGTTGTCGGCCCGGATGTCCTTGGAGTGGAAGTCGTAGTTGTAGACCCAGTCTCCCCCGCCCAGGGGGACCTGTTGCAGGCTCACTTGGACCTGGCCCGCCTTGATGGCGCCGTCGTGGTCGGCGGCCGCCGTCGAGGCGAGGGCCAGCCCCCCGAATACCAGCAGGACGAGGAATAGTCTCTTCATGTCTAATCACCCACCACCTCAGGGTAGCCCGCTCCGGGGCATTAAATAGTCACGAGCGCAAGAAGGTTCACCGATAGCGGTTCCGGTTGTTAGTCACCCGCAGGGGGGCCTATTTGGGCCCCGGGGGGGCCCCCTGTGTCTTCTTTTGTATCTCGTCCATCATGAGGCGGGCAAGGTTCTGGGTGGATTTGTCGAGGCGCTCGCGGGCGTTCTTGAGGCGCGTGTAGTCGTCGGTGGGGAGGGCGGCGCGGGCCTCGGCGAGGCTGGCGCGGATGGTCTCCCCCTCGCTGGGGCTGAGGCGGGGCTCGAGGTCGGCGAGGCCGGTCTCGGTGGCGCGGACCATGAGGTCGAGCTCGTTCCGGGTCTCGGCGGTCTGGCGGGCCTTCATGTCCTCCATGGCGTGCTCGAGGGACTCTCGGACCATCTTCTCCACCTTCTCCTCCTCGATGTTGACCACGCTCTGGATGGTGTGGTCCACGCGCTTTCCGGTGCGGGTGTCCATGGCGAGGACGTGGAGGATGCCGTTCTCGTCAATGGTGAACTGGACTCCGACGCGGTGGGCCCCGGCGGGGGCGGGCTCGACCTCGAACATGAAGCGGCCGAGGGAGAAGTTGTCCCGCACCATCTCCCGCTCCCCCTGGAGGACGTGGATGAGGATGTGCTTCTGTCCGCTGATGGCGGTGGTGAAGAGCTCGCCTGCTTTGGTGGGGATGGTGGTGTTGCGGGGGATGATGGTGTTCATGAGGCCCCCGAGGGTCTCGATGCCGAGGGAGAGAGGGGTGACGTCGAGGAGGAGGACCTGCCCAGTCTCCCCGGAGAGGACGGCCCCCTGGATGGCGGCCCCCTGGGCGACCGCCTCCATGGGGTCAATGCCCTCCTCGGGCCTCTTGCCGAGGACTCCCTCGACGAAGCGGCGCACGAGGGGCATGCGGGTGGGTCCGCCGACGAGGATGACGCTCTCCACTCCGGCGGGGTCCATCTTGGCGTCGGCGAGGACCTGGAGGAGGGGCCTCCGGCAGCGCTCCACGATGGGCCTTAGGACCCCCTCCATGACTTCGCGGGTGAGAGGGACCTTGAGGTGCAGGGGGGCCCCCTGGGGGTCCCTGGAGAAGAAGGGGATGTTGACCCCGGTCCGGGTTTCGGTGGAGAGGATGATTTTCGCCTGCTCGGCGGCCTCGCGGAGCTTGGCCATGGCGAGGGGGTCCCCGCGGATATCCGCCCCGCCGCTCTTCTGGAACTCCCCGGCGAGGTGGTCCACGAGGGCCCGGTCCATGTCGGTGCCCCCCAGCTGGGTGTCGCCGCTGGTGGCCCGCACCTGGAAGACCCCTGCGCCGAACTCCAGGAGGGTGACGTCGAGGGTGCCCCCGCCGAGGTCGAAGACGAGGACCGTGTGGCTCCCCTTCTTGTCGAGGCCGTAGGCGAGGGCGGCGGCGGTGGGCTCGTTGATGATGCGCACCACCTCGAGGCCCGCCAGCTCCCCCGCTTTTTTCGTGGCCTGCCTCTGGGAGTCGTTGAAGTAGGCGGGCACCGTGATGACCGCCTTGCCCACCTTCTCCCCCAGGTGGGTCTCGGCGTCCTCCCGGATTTTCCGCAGGAGGATGGAGGAGAGTTCCTCCGGGGCATATTCTTTGCCCTGGAAGACATACTTGTGGGGGCTCCCCATCTTGCGCTTGAATGCGGTGGCGGTGCCCTGGGGGTTGGCGGCGGCCTGCCGCAGGGCGGAGAGCCCCACCAGGAGGCCCCCGGGGGTGAAGGCGATGACGCTCGGAAAATTTTTGCCCGAGGGGCTCGCCCCCTCCCGGCTGGGGATGGTGATGGGTTTGCCCTGCCGGAGCACGGCGGCGCTGGAGTTGCTGGTCCCCAGGTCAATTCCCAGGATTCTTTGTGCCATGATGGCTCTCTTACTCACTCGCCCTCGGGGAAAAACTCATCGGGGATTCTCTTCCGTTCTGAACGCATCCGACCATTCTCTTTCTTTTCCGAATAAAATCGCTTTTCTTTCTTTTGCAGGAGGGCTTCGCGTTTTGCGAAGCACAACGCGAGCCCTCCGTTAGACCGCCGAAGGCGGGCGTGGCAAAAGAAAGAAAAGGGATTTAATGGAAGGGCTCGGGGGCGATGGGGGTCCCGGAGCGGAGGGCGAGGAGCCGCTCGGCCAGCAGCGAGTCGAACTTGTTGAGGTAGGAGAGCCAGGAGGCCTGCTCCGCGAGTTTCTTGCCCAGGGGGGCCCGTTCGCCAGTGGTCCACCGGGCGTCGAGGGCCCGGATTTCCTCCATCACCCTCCGGCGGCGCTCGGCGACGGCGGCCTGGAGGGTGGCGAGCCTCTTCTCATGCTCCGCTTTCTCCAGGGCGCGGCCCGCCGCCAGCATGGGAGAGGCCCGGGGGGGCCGGCTGGACCAGGGGTCGAAGGCCTGGCAGAACTTCTGGACCTCCAGGGAGAGTTTCATCATGTCTGGGGTCACCGGGGCCGTCCCGGGCCCCAGGGGGTTCGAGCCGGTCTCCAGGGAGACCAGGTATTGGAGGCGGTCCCGGGGGTCCCGCAGGGTGGCGTAGGCCTTGTTCAGATGGCTCGACCACACCACCGCGTCCTCCCTCCGCTCCCTCGCGTGGTCGGGGTGGAGCCTCATGCTGAGCCGGTGGTAGGCCTCCTTCAGGGGCCCCTCCTCCAGCCAGGGCCGACGGGGGGCCCCGAGGAGGGTGAAGTGGTCCAGCTCGCGCGGGGGGAGAAGGGTGTCGCACCGGGGGCAGAAGACGGCCTCACCCGGGGTATTGCACTTGGGACAGGCCGCTGAAGTCATGGGCCGGCCTATACAGAGAAGGATTCTCCGCAGCCGCAGGTGGTCTTGGCGTTGGGGTTGGACACCCGGAAGCCCTGGCCGTCGAGGCCCAGCCCCTCCTTGTAGTCAATCTGGGAGCCCGCGATGTAGAGGAGGGTTTTGGCGTCCAGCACCACCCGGACCCCCTTGTCCTCGACGAGGGTGTCCCCCTTGGCGGGGCCGTCGGCGGCGTTCATCTTGTAGGAGAGCCCGGAGCAGCCCCCGCCGACGACGGAGACCCGGAGGGCCCCCTGGGGCTTCCCCAGCCCCTGGAGGACGTTCTGGATTTTGGCGGCTGCCGAGTCGGTGACCGTGAGCAGGACCATGATGGCTCCATAGTAAAGGGGGACAGGGGGGTAGATAAGGTTTGTGCAAAATCGGGGTCCACCGCTATCGTTTACAATGGTGCAGAATGGATTTCCAGGGGACCCTCCTTGAGGTTGCCTCAAGCCGTCCCCGGGGAATGTGGGGAAACGTGCAGACCTGGATTCCCAGTCCCTCCAGGACCCGCCGGTTGCTCCTCTCCGCCAACCCCCGCGGGGGCCGGAGGTCGTTCAGGATGACCCCCGCCACCGGGATTCGGGCCCCCTGGAGGGAATCCAGGGTGAGCAGGGTGTGGTTGATGGCTCCCAGCCAGTTCGGGACCACCACCAGGGCGGGGAGCCCCAGGTCGTGCAGGAGCTCCCGGTTGGAGCAGCGGGGGGTCAGGGGGACCCGGAGCCCCCCGGCGGTCTCCACCACCACCCACTCGTGGCGGGCCGCGAGGGCCCGGAAGGCCCGGAGGATGCGCCGGGGCTCGATGGGGCGCCCCTCGCGGCGGGCGGCCTCCAGGGGGGCGAGGGGGGCATGGAATGGGTAAGGGCAGATGGCCCCGAGAGGCTCCGGGGTCCCGGATGCCCGCCGGAGCCGCGCCGCATCTTGCGGGTATGGCCGTCCCCTCCGGCGGGGGCAGCCGGTCTCCACCGGCTTGAAGGGCACAGCGTCCACCCCCCGCGAGCGCAGGTGGTGGAGCAGGGCCGATGCCACGGTGGTTTTGCCCGCTGCGGTGTCGGTGGCGGTGATGGCAATCCCTGGAGGGCCTTGCATGGGGTCACCTCAACCCGTGGAGGCGCCGCTCCCGTGGGGGGACCCTCCGGTTCTCGATGTACCAGCGGTAGGTCTCGGTGAGCATCTCCAGGCAGTTCCTCGTCGGGGACCAGCCCAATTGCTTCCGGGCTCGGGTGATGTCGTAGTGGCCCCCGGTGAAGATGAAGTCGAGGAGTTCCGGGGGGGTGCGGGTCACGGGGACGGGGAGGCCGGTGGCCTTGAAGAGGGAGACGCCGGGGCGAAGCAGCAAGGGGGGGACCGGGATGACCCGGGAGCGGGAGCCCACCGCCCCGGCGAAGTCCCGCATGAGCTGGAGGGCCGGGGGGGCGTCGGCCACGGCGAGGTTGGCGGCGAGCCAGCGGAGGCCGGGGCGGGTGGAGGCCCGGTGGAAGCCCTCGGCCCCGTCGTCCACCCAGAGGCCGGTGAAGGGCACACGGGGGTCGCCGGGGAGGAGGATGGGGAGCCCCCGGCGGATGCAGTCGAAGAGGGTGAGCATGGCCCGCTCGTGGTAGAAGCCGGGGCCGAAAATCATCGGCATCCGGAAAGCCACGCAGGAGATTTTCCCGTCCTCGGCCGCCTCCCGGAGGAACCCCTCGCACTCCCACTTGTTCCGGCTGTACTCCCCCGTGAAGAGGGGCGTGGCATCCTCGGCCACCGGCAGGTCGGGGCGGGCCCCGTAGAGTTCGATGGTGGAGGCGAAGACCAGCCGTCCCACGCCCTCCCGCAGGCAGGCGTCGAGGACATTTCGGGTTCCCCCGACGTTGACGGCCTGCATGAGTTGGCGGGGGGCCCGCTTCTGGGGGAGGAGGGCTGCGAGGTGGTGGACCACATGCGCGCCCCGGACCGCGCGGCCCACGGCGTCCGCGTCCCGCACGTCTCCAATCCGCTGCTCCACCTCCGCCGGGAACTCGTAGGACCGGAAGAGGTCGAGGGTCCGCACCCGCAGGCCCCCCCGCAGCAGCCGCGCGACCACCGCGCGGCCCAGGACCCCGCGGGCGCCGGTGACAAGGTGGAGGTCAGCCACGTCCGGAGAAGATGGCGGTGATTTTGCGCTCCCGGATGCCCGCCATCTCCTCGAGCCTGCGCTCCAGGCGGGCCTCGGGGGTGCCTGCGCGGGAGACCACCTCGCCGCGGACCTCCACCACCGGGATGTAGCGCCCGTATTTCACCCGGAGGACGGGGTCCCGGGTGATGTCCACGGTCTCCACCTGAAGGCCCATCCGGGGGCCCCAGTGGGAGAGGGCCCGCTCGGTCTCCAGGCAGAGGGGACAGCCGGGCTTGGTGTAGAGCCTCACGGGGAGGGGAGCCCGGGGGTGGCCCGGTTCACCACCGGCCATCGGGCCGGAGTGGGATGGGGGCATGGGGGACTCTACCCCCTTTATTCTCCCGGAAGATATAGACTCCCCGATGTCTTCCTCCCCGCCTGCACTGGAAGCCTGGGGTCTCTCCCGCGCCTACGGGGGGCGCCCGGTGCTGCAGGGGGTGGACTTCGCCATCGCCCGGGGGGAGTCCCTCGCGGTGGTGGGAGCCAACGGCTCGGGGAAAACCACCCTGGTGAAACTGTGCGGTGGCCTCCTCCGCCCCGGCGGGGGGAGCGTGCGGGTGATGGGAGAGGACCCGCGGGTGTCGGCGCGGGCCCGTCGCCGGGTGGGCCTGCTCACCCATGCCCCCTTCCTCTACCCGGAGCTGACCGCACGGGAGAACCTGGAGTTCTATGGCCACCTCTACGGGGTGCGGGAGCTGCACATGCGCATCCCCGAACTGCTGAACTCGGTGGGCCTCGGGCCCCGCGGGGGGGAGCGGGTCTCCGGCTACAGCCGGGGGATGCGGCAGAGGCTCGGGCTCGCGCGGGCCCTGCTCCACGACCCCGGGGTGCTCCTCCTCGACGAACCCATAGCCGGCCTGGATGTCCAGGGGAAGGAACTCCTCCGCGGGCTCCTCTCCCGCTTCCCCGGGGCCATCCTCCTGACCACCGGGGACCCGGGGGAGGCCTCCCTCTGCCGCCGCCAGGCCCGGCTGGAGGAAGGTGGAGTGATAGAATGAATGCAGTATTGGTGATTCTCCGAAAGGAGATGCGGGTGGAACTCCGGACCCGGGAGGCCCTCCACCTCATGGCACTCTTCGGGCTCCTCACCGCGGCCCTCTTCTCCGCCACCCTGGGGCTCTCCCCGGCGGCGGCCCAGGCGGGACCGGGGCTCCTCTGGCTGGTGATGGTCTTCGCCGCCCTCCTCGGGGTCCCCCGGAGTTTCCTCCGGGAGCGGGAGGACGAGACCCTGGGGGGGCTCCGGGGGGCCCCCATCGGGCCCGGGGCCATCATGGCGGGCAAGGTGCTCCACAACCTCCTCCTCCTCACGCTCCTGGAGGCGGTCCTCTTCCCCCTCTTCGCGGTCTTCTTCGGCTACCCCTACCCGGGGGACCCCCTCCTGGCCTTCGGCGTCCTCCTCCTGGGGATGGCGGGCCTGGTGGTGGCGGCCTCTGCCCTCTCCGCGCTGCTGCTCCACACCCGAACCCGGGAGATGCTCCTCCCGGTCCTGCTGGCCCCCCTTCTGCTCCCCCTGGCCTTCGCCTCCGTGGGGGCCCTCCGGAAGGTCCTCCAGGGATACGCGGCAGATGCGGGGCGCGAGGTTCTTCTCCTCCTGGTCTATACCGGGACCATGACCATCCTCGCATGGCTCACGGCGGAATATGTCCTCGAAGAATAGCATTTTACTGCTCACATCCGTGGCTCTGGGGGCCGCGGGGACCTGGGGGGCGCTGGCGGCGCTGGCCCCAGCGCGGGTGCTGGGGGAGGCCTACCGCATCTTCTTCTTCGAGTTCCCCAGCGCCCTCCTCGCCACCGGGCTCTTCACCCTCACCCTGGCGGCGGGGCTGCTCTACCTCCGAACGCGCAGCCTCCGGTGGGATGGAGTCGCGGAGGGCTCGGCGCGGCTGGGGCTGCTCTTCTGCACCATCACCCTGCTCACCGGGGTCCTGTTCGCGCGGGAAACCTGGTACGAGCACCAGAACCTCTACTGGACGTGGGACCCCATCGAGACCTCCACCCTCTCCATGTGGTTCGTCTATGCGGGCCTGCTCACCCTGCGGCGGGCGGTGGAGGAGCCGGAGGCCCGCGCCCGCCTCAGCGCGGTGCTGGGGGTCTTCGGCTACGTGTCGGTCCCCATGACCTACCTCTCCACCCGCATCGCGGGGTTCTCCCTCCATCCCACCAGCGCCTCCATCGGCCTGGAGCCCCCCATGTGGGGGGTGGCGGTCCTCATGGTGGCCAGCCTCGCGGGGTTCTCCATGGCAGCCCTCCGGTGGGAATGGCAGGCATCAGGAGGCCGGGGATGAGCCATACTGTGGGCCAGTCCATCCTCCTGTCGGCCGGAATCCTGTGGGGGCTCCTGGCGGGGTATCTCCTGTGGCTCCGGTGGCATCTCCGGGGGCGGGGAGGATTCAAGACCCCCGGGGGGCCACCGTCCCCGTGATGGCCTCCGAGTCCCCTCCCCTGCCCCCCGGGAACCGGCGCATCCGCGTCCTGGCGGGGGTCTTCCTGGTGCTGGTGCTGCTGCTCATCGGCCTGAGCGCCACCACCTTCGGCTCCCCTTTCAAGTATGTGAGCGAGGTGGTGGACCAGCCCCGCTACCGCACCGAGACGGTCCAGGTGGCCGCCGTCATCGTCCGGGGGAGCCTCCAGAGGGAGGGGGACACCGCCCGGTTCCGCCTCACCGACGGCCTGCGGGAGATGAACGTGAGCCACCGGGGGCCTCTCCCCGGCATCTTCCGCGAGGACCTGGGGGTGGTGGCCATCGGCCGCCTCGGCCCCGACGGGACCTTCGAGGCCGACCGGCTCGCGGCCAAGTGCCCCAGCAAGTACGAGGAGACCATCCGCAGCCGGATGAACGGCACCCCGCCGTGAATCACCCCGGCCTGAAGGCCGGGGCGTCTTGGCTGTTCGGACCGAACTGAACATTGCGTATTGCCGACTATGTTGTATGTTGTTTCGCGTTCGGTCCTCATGCTGTGCTCGCCGCGAGGCGCCGGCCAACGCCTCGCGGCTGCGCCCAGCAGGCAAGCACGGAAGATTGAAATCGCGAGCGCATTCATCCCCGGCGTGAACGCCTGGGCGTTCTGCGCTCGCTTCAGTATGGCCGGGAAGGTTTATATTTCCACTCCCGGACACCTCCCCCGTATGGCCCGGCGTCTCCTTCTCCTCCTGGTGGTGGTGGCCGCGGTGGTCATCGCCGGGTGTTCCCACCACACCCCTCCGCCTCTCGCCTCGCCGCCTCTCGCCCAGCCCCTGGGCCAGACGACACCCCGGGCCGAGACCCCCCCTGCGGCCACCCCGGCGGCGGCCAGGGGGGACGCCGCCAGGGGAAAGGACATCTTCGAGAAGGTGGCCAGCCCCGCCTGCACCTCGTGCCACGCCACCGGCGACAGCCGGATTGTGGGACCGGGGCTGAAGGGAGTCGGGTCGAAGGGGGACGCCTACATCCGGGAGTCCATCGTGAGCCCGGATGCAGTGGTGGTCAGCGGGTTTCCCCCCGGAGTCATGCCGAAGACCTTCAAGGACCAGTTGAGCCCGGAGCAGCTGGACGACCTCGTGGCGTATCTGAAGAGCCTGTAAAAATCAGGCATATGTGTTTTTTCCCGAGCGGAGCGAGGGAAAAGACACCCCCCGCGAGCGAAGCGAGCGGGGGAAAAACCATTTAAGCACCCTCCCCCGATTGTTACCCACCGTCATGAGCGACTACAAGCTGGGCATCCCGGGGTTGGAGGAGGTGGTGCCGGTGGTGAAGGGGGGCACGAACATCATGCTCATCGGGCCCCCCATGAGCGGGAAGGAGGTCATCGCCAACAACATCCTCTACTCGGGGCTGGCCCAGGGGGAGTCGGGAATCCTGGTGACCACCAGCATGTCGGGGGAGGACGCCCTGAAGTGGTTCAAGGACAACGGGCTGGACCTAGAGCCCCACAAGCCGCGGCTGGGCATCGTGGACTGCATGTCCCAGACCATCGGCCTCGCCATCGGGGACACGGAGAACATCAAGCGGGTGTCGAGCCCGGTGAACCTGACGGGCATCTCGGTGGGCATCACCAACTTCTTCGAGGACTTCTGGATGAAGAAGCAGGTGCGCAAGGCGCGGCTCTGCGTCTACTCCCTGAGCACCATGCTCATGTACTCGAACCTCCAGACGGTGTTCCGCTTCCTCCACGTGTTCACGGGGCGCATCAAGACCGCCGATGCCCTGGGCATCTACGTGGTGGAGCAGGGGATGCACGACGATGCCACCATCAACACCCTGAAGCAGCTGCTGGACGGGGTGCTGGAGGTCAAGGTGGAGAACGACAGCTGCTTCCTGCGGGCAATGGGGATGTCCCAGAAGCCCACCAAGTGGTACGAGTACGAGGTCGAGGGCTCGAAAATCAACATCAAGTACTCCTATGTGAGGCCCGCGCCGCCGTAGGCTTTTTATGCACAGGAACCGTATGACCAGCACAAGGAACATCGTGGGGGAGGGGGCCCGGGGGCCCTGGACTGCTGGATGATTGAAACCGGAATCCCGAAGCTCGACGAATACCTCGACGGAGGCATCCCTACAGGCAAGTCCCTGGTCTACCTCATCCACCCGGGGGTGGAGGGGGATGTCTTCGGGATGCAGAGCCTCTATCACAACCTGGAGAAGGGGGTCAAGGGCATCTACGTGACCTCCACGGCCTCGCCCCACGCCATCCGGGACCGCTTCGAGGAACTCGGCTGGGACCTGAACTCCCACCGGGACCACCTCATCATCGTGGACGCCTACAGCGCCCTAATCGGCCAGGACTCGGAGGAGCGCTACCTGGTGGAGGACCCCGAGGACACCGCCAGCATCCTCAAGACCGTGGAGAAGGCCCTGGAGGAGAACCCCCGGGGGCTCCTGGTCTGCGAGTCCCTCTCCAACATCATGGACCTGGCCGGGGAGGAGGACACCCTCCAGCTCCTCCAGGACTTCCACAAGGTCCTGGTCCTCTACGACACGGTGTCCATCTGCAACTTCACCGCCTGGCCCTACTCGGACGAAACCATCCGCCGCATCAAGGACGAGCTCTTCAACGCGGTGGTCAAGGTGGGGGGCATCGCCGAGCGCGTCATCTTCGGCCAATACTACGGGGTCTCCAAGGTGGACTGGACCCAGACCAAGGATGCCACCATGCTCTTCCGGGTCATCAAGCCGGGGGGCGTCAAGGCATTCATCCCCAAAATCCTGGTCACCGGCCCCTACCACGCGGGCAAGTCCACCTTCATCCACTCCATCTCCACCCGGGCCGTCTCCGTCAACCGCCTGGGGACCACCATCGCCCTCGACCACGGCCACATCGAGCACCGCGGCATCTCCGCCGACATCTTCGGCACCCCCGGCCAGGAGCGCTTCGACCCCATCCTCAAACTCCTCGGAGGCGAGGCCCTCGGGGTCTTCCTGGTGGTGGACTCCACCCAGCCCACCAGCTTCCCCCGCGCCAAGACCATGCTCGAACTTACCAAGACCTTCGGGCTCCCCACGGTGGTCATCGCCAACAAGCAGGACCTCTCCGGGGCCATGAAGCCCGACGACCTCCGGGACCGCATGAAGCTCCCCCGGGACATCCCCATCCTCCCCGCGGTGGCCACCTCCAAGACCGGGGTCACCGACGCCTTCGAGATGCTCCTGAAGCGAATCATGGAGGGACTATAAGACCCCCCAGGTCGTTTTAGGGGCGGAGACCACACCCATGGCCACCACCAGAGAGATGCTGGAGAAGATTCTCAACGACCTCAAGAACGTCGGGGACATCGAGGCCTCCGCCGTGGTCTCCCGCGACGGCCTCCTCATGGCCTCCAACATCACCGGCTCCATCCGGGCCGAGACCTTCGCCGCCATGAGCGCCACCATGCTCGGCGCCGCCGAGACCGCCACCAGCGAACTCAAGAAAGGAATCCCCGACCGCGTAGTCGTCGAATCCAAAGAGGGCAAGGTCATCGCCGCCGGCGCCGGACCCAAGGCCCTCCTCGTCGCCATGGCCCGCCCCGAGGCCGGCCTCGGGCTCGCCCTCGTCGAGATGGAGAAGGCCGCCGAGAAAATCAAACAGATACTCGGATAAATGTTCCGCAGAATCCGGGTGGCCGTGGACCCCATCAAAGGAGGCGACCGCGTCATGGCCACTGCCATCGAGTGGGCCCGCGGCCTCCACGCCACCCTCCGCGTGGTGGCCCTCAACTTCCAGAGCGAGGTCAGGGAAATCAAGGACCTCCGCCGCCAGGGACTCGACCGGCTCAAGGAACTCTGCCGGAGCCAGGGAGTCGAGGCCACCTTCCAGGTGGAGGAGGTGGAGGGGGGCAACGAGGCCCTCGCCCCCCGCATCTGCCGCCACGCCCGGGGCTGCGACCTCATCCTCATGGGCCACGGCAAATACGACCGCATCTACCGCTTCGTCCACCAGTCCACCGCCCAGGACCTCATCAACCTCGCCACCATCCCCGTCGCGGTGGTCCCCCAATCCCAGGACATGCCTCCGCCCTCCGACTCCGTCGCCATGAAGAGAATCCTGGTCCCCGTCAACCCCCTCCGCAAGGAGATGACCAAGGTGGGCCAGGTGGCCATCCGCCTCGCCCGCCAGATGGGGACGGAGGTCCACCTCATCACCGCCCTCTTCCCCGGCGACATCCCCGACATCGTGGCCCTCAAGAAGAACGGCCTCAAGCGCTTCGCCGAACTCTGCCGCAAGCAGAACATCCCCGTCACCTACGAGGCCGTGGAGGTCCCCCACGGCAGCGACTCCCTCCCCGCCTACCTCGCCCAGCTCGCCAAGACCTACGACCTCCTCGTCATGGGCCACCAGAGATACGACAAGGCCTTCCGCTTCGTCCACCAGAGCACCGCCCAGGACCTCATCAACAGCGCCCCGGTGCCCGTCGTGGTGGTCCCGGATTAGTGCTCCATTCTGAAAGTCCTTGGCCTATCCACAGATTACGCAGATTACACAAAGTTATTTTGCCCGTTTTTTAATCTGCGTTCATCTGCGAAATCTGCGGATACGAAGGCGTTGTGGAAATCCTACTCCTCGCCGTTCCCGTTCCCCTCTTCAATGACCTTCTCGGCGGCCACCACCCGGTCTCCCCCCTCCAGATTCATGACCCGCACCCCCTGGGTGGCCCGCCCCTGGAGGCTGATTTGCTTGACGACGGTGCGGATGGTCTGCCCCCTCGATGACATGAGGATAATCTCGTCCTCGTCGGTCACGTTCAGGATGGAGACCACGGGGCCGGTCTTGTCAGTGACCTTCACGTTGATGACCCCCTTGCCCCCCCGCGCGGTCTTCCGGTACTCCGCCACCTCCGTGCGCTTCCCGTAGCCCTTCTCGGTGATGGCGAGGAGGACGTTCTTCGGCTCCACCACCTCCAGGGAGATGACCCGGTCCCCCCGGGAGACCCGGATGCCCCGGACCCCGGCGGCCCCCCGCCCCATGTCGCGGACCTCCTCCTCATGGAAGCGCACCGCCTGCCCCAGGCGGGTGGCGAGGATGACCTCGTGCTTCCCGTCGGTGAGCTTCACGTCCTCCAGCTCGTCGCCCCCGCGGAGGCCCATGGCCCGGATGCCGCTGGACCGGGGATTGCTGAAGGCGTCGAGGCGGGTCTTCTTCACCGTCCCCTGCCGGGTGGCGAAGAACAGGTAGCGCTTGTCGTCGAACTCATGGACCGGGATGGAGGCGGTAATCCTCTCCCCCGGGGAGACCTTGATGAGGTTGATGATGGCCTTGCCCTTGGCGTGCCGCCCCGCCTGGGGGACCTCGTAGGTCTTCAGCCAGTAGGCCTTCCCCAGGTTCGAGAAGAAGAGGAGGTGGTCGTGGGTGTTGGCCACGAAGATGTCCCGCACGAAGTCCTCCTCCTTGGTCTCCATCCCCACGATGCCCTTGCCCCCGCGCCGCTGCCGCCGGAAGGAGTCCACCGGGAGCCGCTTGATGTAGCCCCCGTGGGTGATGGAGACCACCATCTCCTCCTGGGCGATAAGGTCCTCCACCCCCAGCTCCACGGTGCGCTCCACGATGCGGGTACGCCGCTCGTCCCCGTATTTAGACTTGAGTTCCTGCAACTCCTCGCGGATGAGGCCCAGAATCTCCTTCTCCGAGGCCAGGATTTTCTTCAGCCGCGCGATGGTCTTCCGCAGCTCCTCATATTCCTGCTCCAGTTTCTCCCGCTCCAGCCCCGTCAGCCGGGAGAGGCGCATCTCCAGGATGGCGTTGGCCTGCTCCTCCGAGAGGGCCATCTTCGCCATGAGGGCCCCCCGGGCCTCCTCCGGCGACCGGGACTTCCGGATGAGGGCGATGGTCTGGTCGAGCTTCGAGATGGCGGTGCGCAACCCCTCCACGATGTGGGCCCGCTTCTCCGCCTTCGCGAGGCGGAACTGGGTCCTCCGGCGGATGACCTGCCTCCGGTGGTCCACGAACTGCTGCAGGAGGTCCCGCAGGGGCAGCACCCGGGGCTCCCCCCCCACCAGGGCCAGGTTGATGATGCCGAAGGTGGTCTCCATCTGCGTGTGCTTGAAGAGCTGGTTCAGCACAATCTCCGCATTCGCGTCTGCCTTCAGCTCCACCACCACCCGCATGCCATCCCGGTCCGACTCGTCCCGCAGGTCCGAGATGCCCTCCACCTTCTTGTCCCGCACCAGGTCCGCGATGGCCTCCAGCAGAGAAGTCTTGTTCACCTGGTAGGGAATCTCGGTGACGATGATGCGGCTGCGGCCCCGCTTGTCCTCCTCGATGTCGGCCTTGGCGCGGACCTTGATGAGCCCGCGGCCGGTCTCGTAGGCCTCCCGGATGCCGGTCTTGCCGTGGATGATGCCCGCGGTGGGGAAGTCCGGCCCC
>JACQPP010000074.1 GCA_016207465.1 Methanobacteriota archaeon | reverse complement strand
GGTGGCGTGGGGGTGGGGCTCGGGGTGGCCTCCGCGGGGAGCCCAGTGATGGCGAAGATGGAGAAGCCGGGGGTCCGGGCGGCATACCGGATGTGGGTCGCGTCCTCGCCCACCCGGCGGGTCTCCAGGGGCTCCCAGCGGCCGGTGTAGCGCTGGACCTGCACCCGCCCGGGGTCGAGCCGCTGGTCCTCCAGCCACGAGCGGGGGACCTGGACCTCCACCTCGGCCCCCCGGATGGAGCCCGCGTCGAGTCCCTTGGCCTCGATGCTCAGGTAGCGGAGGACCCGGCCGGGGGCCGAAGTGGGGACGCTGGAGGGGAGCCCCCGGAGGGAACTCACCGTGACCTGCACAAGGGCGGCCCCCGCGCTGGTCTCGATGGTGACCCGGCTCACCTCCCCCCGAGGGAAGGAGAGGACCACCGGGGCCCCGGGCTTCACCTCGCGGGCCTCCTGGCTTTGGGTGGACTCCGCATGGGAGACCACCTGGGCCGGGGGCAGGTTCCCCCCGCCACCTCCACCGCCGCCACCCGCCGGCACGGGGGTGGGAGTCGGGGTCGGGCAGTCCGAGAGGGTGAAACTCCAGTTGTAGGGGCTCATGGCGTGGCCCAGGGTGTCGCTCGCTTCGAGGGATGCGGAGACACTCCCCGCCGCGGGAAAGGTGAGGGCGCAGGAGTAGCGATGGCCCCCGGAAACCGCCGTCAGGGGACACTGGGAGGTCACGTTGGTCCCCTGCACCGCGACGCGGATGGAACTCTGGTTGACCCCGGCCCCGGCGTCGGTGACGTCCACGGAGACGGTGGCCGAGGGGAGGCACACGGAGCCATTCGGCCCCTGCCCCGAGCCCACGGGGGGCTGGGTGTCGAATGTGAAGTTGGAAACCTGGATGTCAGGAGTGGAGTTGACCACCGTCACGTTCACCCCCGAGGTCCGGCCGTCGGCGGTGGCGTTGACATGGAGGATGTCGCCATTCTGGTAGTTCATGAATGTCCAGAGGGACTGGCTCCACACACCGTCTCCCCGCGGGGGCACGTTGGCCGTCAGGATGAGGGGGGAGACGACCGAGGTGGTGTTGTTCCGGATGTAGAGCACCGCCCCGTTGATTCCGCTCCCGTTCCCCTGCTCCACCACATACCCGCTGAATGCCACAGGCTCCGAGGGGGCGCTCTGGCTCTGGGCCAGGGCCCCTCCGGTGGCGACGACGAATCCGCAGATGATAATCAGTGTAATCTGCGAAATCTGCGGATTCGTCCCCGGTGTCATCTGCGCCTCCACAGGACCGCGGCGGCCGCCGCCGTGGCCCCCAGCAGGACCACCGGGACCATCCACGCACCACCCGGCCCCCCGGGGGGCGGAGGAGATGTCCCCGCGGGTGGTGCGCCTCCACCCCGTGGGCTTCCCCCTGGAGCGGCGGCCTTCGGGGGCGCAGGCGTGGGCGTCGGGGTGGGGGTCGGGGGGCGCACCCCCGGGGGGAAGGTGAGGTTCTCGACGCGGGGGAGGGACTCCGTGGCGTTCAGGGTCAGCCGGGTTTCCCGGCGGTGTTCCCCGATGGTGGAGGTGATGGAGAATGTATCCCCGGGGCGGTATCCCTGGCGGAGGTTGGCGGGGAGGGCGGTCCAGAGGCCATTCTCCCCGGCCATCTCGTTCGTCTCCTCTCCGGTGCGGAGGTTGCGAACCGCCACCGGGGCCCACGGGAGGGGGACCCCCGCGGCGTCCAGCACGTAGCCGTGGAGGGTGACGTCCGGGGTGGAGGGGATGTCCTGGGCGAGGGATACCGACGCCAGGAGGAGGAGAGACATCAGCCACCGGCGGCCGGGGCGCGAGCAGGAATCCACAGATGACGCAGATACCGCAGATGGGATATTAAAAATCTGCGCCATCTGCGAAATCTGCGGATTGTGACTCATCGGGGTGGGACTCGTTAATCCCCGTTCTGGGCCCAGGTGGTGTTGCTGGTGACGTTCATCCAGAAGGACTCTCCCTTGCGGGCGGTGAAGGTGTCCCCGGAGCCGGTGCAGACCCAGGTGTCGTAGGCGCTGGTGGAGGCGTTGTACCAGGCCACGCGCGAGGCGGGGCTCCCGGCGTCGCTGCAGAGCTGGCTGGAGGTCCGGTTGGTGGTGATGGAGACCAGGTTCCATCCCTTGGAGTTGGCGACGGTGGGGGTGGTGTTCAGGTTGTGGCTGACGGTGGTGAAGTTGCCCCCGGTGAGGGTCATGGTGTAGGTGGAGGAGCCCGAGACGTAGTATCCGTAGCCGGGCATGACGGTGAAGTTGCGGGCCGCGCCTCCGCAGTTGGAGAGCCCGCAGAGGCAGGTGGTGGCGCTGTCCCACTGCTTGTCGGTGCGGCTCCAGTTCACGACGGTGTTCGGCCTGGGGCCCGACTCGTCGAACCAGTTGCAGAGTTCCCCGGCGTAGACGGTCTTCCAGGGGTCCAGGGGGAGGCCGGTGAGGTGGTTGGTGAGGTTCACCAGGACCGGCTTCCGGATGATGGTGCGGAGGCTGGCCTGGGAGAAGGCGTAGCGCACGGAGGTCCCGGTGGGGGCGGTGTCGTTGGCCCAGATGGTGTAGGTGGTGTTGGAGTCGGTGACGGTGGGCATGTAGGCCTTGTAGCAGGTGTAGTTGGGGTTCGAGCCCACGCAGGTCATGGTGACGTTGGCGCCGCCGTTGTAGCCCTCGATGGAGACCACGACCCCGCAGGTGGCGTTGTTGCCGGGGCACCCGCCGGTCTTGAGGCTGTAGTCGTTGATGGTCACCGTGATGTTGGCCCACTGGGAGGCCTCGATGTTGATGTCGGAGCCGTTGCCGAAGGTGGGGGTTCCCACGATGGGGGTCATGTAGTCAATGGAGACGTTGCGGGTGGGGAAGGTGCTGTTCACGTTGTGCCAGTTGCGGGCCCACAGTTTCAGGGTGCAGTTGTTGGAGCCCTCGGCGTGGCAGGTGCCGCCGGTGGACACGGTGACCTGGGGGACGGAGCCGCAGGCGCGGGTGGAGTTCACCGCCTCGGTCCACACCCCGTCGCGGTTCTCCTCCACCGCGTAGTAGCAGGTCCGGAGCCCCGACTCCCCGTCGCTGTCCGTGCCGGTGGGGGTGAAGTCGGCGGTCTGCCACGTCCCCGCGCCGGGGCCGGTGATGGAGACGGCGGGGGCCGTGGTGTCCACCCGCACCTCGTTGCTGCTGGTGATGGGGGAGTTGTTGCCCCCGGCCCCGTTCATGTTGACGACGCGGTACATGTAGCAGTAGCCCGAGGAGAGGCTGCTGTCGGTGTAGGAGGAGTCGGTGTCGTTCGCCACAATCCCGGAGTATGTGTAGGCGCCGCAGGTCCCGCCGCTGTAGGTGGCGACCCCCCGCTCCAGGTGGGAGGCGTTGATGTTGCTCTGGGCGTCCGAGGCGTTGCTCCAGGAGATGGCGGTGCTGGTGGTGGTCAGGTTCGCATTGGAGTAGGTGATGCTTCCTCCGCTGGGGCCGCTGCTGTCCACTTTGAGGATGTTGCCGGTGGTGTAGGTGGTGTTGCCCCGTGCCCCGTTCTGGACGACGACCTGGTATTGGTAGCAGGTGGCGGTGGTGAGGGTGTCGGCGTAGCTGGAGTCGGTGTCG
>JACQPP010000073.1 GCA_016207465.1 Methanobacteriota archaeon | reverse complement strand
GGGTGGGGGTGGGCGTCGCGGGCGCGGGGGTCGCGGCGGGAATCGGAGGGGGGGTCGCGGCGGGTGTGGCCCCGGGGAGCACCGGGTATTTCAGCCGCTCGCTCTGGAACACGATGGAGTAGTCGCCGGGGTCCAGGCGGGCCTCGCAGGTGAGGAGCCGCTTCTCGAAGGGCCGCAGGGAGAGATGCTGGGGACACTCGTATTGCGGCGCCTCCCTCCACTGGATTTCGAAGGAGACGTTGTTGGAGTTGGTGGTCCCCTCGGTGTTCACCGCGTAGACGGAGAGGTTGTGGCGGCCGTCGCCGAGGGGCTCGGCCTTGAGGTCCCGGAATTTGACGTCGGCCCAGTGGCCCGAGGCGGCGGAGGCCAGCAGCAGTGCGAGCAGGAAGGCGAGGGGGAGGCGGGTCATGGTCCGGGGGCTCGGGAGGTGGACCTCCAGAGGTTCACCATGGAACCCAGCAGGCCAAAAACCATGAGGATGAGGAGGGGGACCCCCAGCCGGAGGACGCCCAGCGCCTCTACGTAAGGTATGTATTCGCGGGTGGGCCCGTAGGGGTTGGCCCCGGTCTGGAATATCTGGCCCCCGGCGTATGCCGCGAGGGCGTAGATGGCGAAGAAGCCGGCGAGGCCCAAGGTGACCCCCCAGAGGTGGAGCCCTGCCCAGCGGCTCTCCCCGGGTCGGGCCCCGGTCCAGCCGGGGAGGTGGGCGTAGAGGGCGGCGGCGAGAAGGCCCCAGAGGCCCCCCACCATCACCATGTGATCCTTCACCGCCTCCAGCATCAGTTCGAATTCGTGGCCCGCCCGCTTCTGCCAGAAGAAGAAGGGGTCGAGGTTCAACAGGAATTCCAGCAGGAGCCCCACGGCGAGCCACACCGAGGAGAACCCCACCAGGAGCCGCACCGCCCGGGGGGCCTGCCATCCGGCGAGGGCCCGGCGGACACCCAGGAGATAGAGGAGCAGCGCGATGCCCACGGTGGCCGCGAAGGGGACGGCGAGCCGCAGCACCTCGACGGTGGCCTGGAGGGGGAGGTAGAGGGTCTCCAGGCTGGCCCCGCTGGTGTAGAGTCCCCGCCCCCTCCACGCGGCCGCCGCCGCCACCCCGAGGCCCCCGAGGAGCCCCAGGTTGTAGAGGAGGAGATGACGCCGCGCCCACGGGAACCCCCTGCCCCCGGGCCGGTCCAGGGTGAGATAGATGACTCCGAATGTGCCGTTGCCCAGCCACCCCAGCACCGTCATGTGCATATGCAGGCTCACGAACAGGCTCCCGAAGTCGAATCCCCCCTCCCGCAGCCAGAGGAAGACCGGCGGGGAACCGAGGATTCCCCCGAGGGACACGCCGGCCACCAGCCAGAGCGCCCCCGCGCGGAGGAAGCCCCAGTGGGGCTCCCGGGGCCCGGCCTCGGGGACCTGGCCGAGGCCCAGCAGACGCCCCAGCCCCGGGGCCGTCCCGAGGAGGCGGTTGGCCAGCCCCGCCCACCTGGGGGAGAGGCCGAGGCTGCACCACAGATTGGCGGCGAATGCGAGGACGGAGAGCCCCACCAGGAGGGCGAAGGGGAACCCCAGCCGGAGGACCCCGAGGAGGGCAGCATATGGGAGATACACGTTGCCGGGGCCGAAGAGTTCCCCTGAATCCCTCCCGGCGACGTAGGCCCGCGAGCCCGCCACGCCTCCCGCGGCCAGTGCCGCCATCATCCCCAGCACCCCGATGTTGAGGGTCCAGAACTGGAGGCGGGCCAGCCTCGGGCTGTAGAGCCTCGACCCCAGGAGCCCATAGACCAGGGCCATGAGGGTGTTGGTGAGGCCCCCCAGGAGGACGATGTGGCTGTGGACCGAGGCGAAGACAATCTCGAAGTCGTGGCCCACCCCCTTCAGGGCCTCGAACCCCGCGGGGGCCCCGTAGAAGGCCCCCATCGCCACCCCGGCGAGGAGCCAGAGGATGGAGGCGCGGAGGTGGAGGCAGAGGAGGTCCCGGGTCATCTTGTCCTGTAGATTCCCGGGAGTGGGATTAAGCACTCTACCTCTTCCGGCGGGCCAGCGCGAGGGCCGCCATGGCCACGGCAAGGGCTGCGAGGGCGAGGCCTGCGCCCGTGGGCCTGGATGCATCCGCAGCCGCCTGGTCGGCCCTGGCCTGGGCCTGGCGGGCCTGGGCGCGGGCCTCCTCCAGGCCCCGGGTGAGGTTGGCGATGGTTCTCTCCGTGGTGTCCTGGGCCACCACGGTGACCTTGGGCTCCCACTTCCGCACGTTGCCCTCGGCCTGGTGGGAGTGGGCCCCCGCCTTCCCGGTCTCCTCGGCGTGGGCCTTCATCTCCTCGTCCATGGAGACCTCGACCCCGGCGACGTGCTCCTCCACGCTCCACGCGTAGTCCCCGGCCTTCTCGGGGGCCTCGGCGCGGAACCGGAACTCGGCGAACTGGCCCCGGAGCATGGGGGCGGCGGCCTTCCACACGGCCCGGGTCACGTTGCCTCCGGCGTCCCTCTCGGCGGCGAGAGCCCACTCCGGGGGGGCCTGCACGAAGTCCACTCGGAACCCCGCCGGGGGCTTCATGCGGACCTCGGCAACGGGTCCCACCTCGGCGGGGACGAGGAGGGTGAGGACGAGCCTCCGCTCGGCGACGGCCTCCCGTGGCTCGATGCCGGCGTGGCCGAGGACCGGGGCCGGAAGAAGCAGGACCAAGAGGAGCACCGAGGGGAGGCTCCCCGGGGGTCTGGAGGCGGCCATCCCATACTTCTTCCGGCGGAGCCCAACGATGGCCAGCGCGGCGACGGCCGCCAGGGCGAGGCCCATCTCCATCCCTGGGCTCTTCGGCTTCTGGGTGGCCGCGGCCTGAGCCTGGTCGGCCTTCGCCTGGACCTGCTGCACCTGGGTGGCGAGGGCGTCGAGGCGCGTGTCGAGGGTAGACCTGGAGACCACCTTGACCTCTGGGGGCTCCTCCGTCTCCCCCTCCTCGTGGGCCCCGGCGGTCCCGGTCTGGTGGCGCTCGATGTCGAACTTGTAGGCGGCCGCCGTGGCGGGGGTCTCGGCCATGAACCGGAGGGCCACGAGGTCCCCGTTCTTGTAGGTGTTCTTGGGGGCCTCCCACTTGATTTCGCTGATGCGGTCTCCGGCCTTCCGGGTCTCGACGGTCCAGCCGGAGGGGCGCTCCACGAACTCCACGTGGAAGATTGGTTTCCCCGCGGCGTCCCTGGGAATCTTGACCTCGACGTGCTCCAGGGCCCCGGTGACCGGGACCCACGCGGTGAAGGTCTCCTTGCGCTCCGCCACCGCCTCCCCGGGGGTGATGGATGGGTGGCTGGCGGAGGCCGCGACAGCCGCCAGGAGGAGAAGGCAGAGGAGGGAGAACCGCATGGGAGAAGCCTCCGTCCCCCGGTGGATATCCCTTGCGGGCGGAGTCCCGGAAGCCCTCCCGGTGCGGGAACTGTTGGGCTCCGGCCCAACATGCGATGGAATTATATGGGCGGCCATCCTCCTTTTCCCCGATGCTTCTCTCCGAGTTCCACCTCTATCGTGCCCCCCGCGGGGTCGTGGCCGTCTCCGGGGAGAAGATGCGCCTCATGGCCCTGCTCCGCGGGGGCTCCATGGAGTTCTGGGAAATCGTGGAGGCCCTGGGCCGGGACAAGTCCACCGTCTCCGTCCACCTCCGCGAGCTGGAGGAGGCGGGCCTCGTCTCCTCCCATTCGGGCCTGCGGGACCGCCGCCTCCGGGTCTACCGGTGCGAGGCCACCCTCGTCCTGTCGGCGGGGGACGGCCGGGACCCCGGGGTTTCCCTGGCCCGGGTGTGGGCCGCCTCCCTGGGGCAGACTTCGCGTCCCCGCCCCTCCCCGAGGAGGACTCCGTCCACTGACTCCCCGGAGGCTGCGACATGACCCTCGACCCGACCGACTGGACCCTCCTCTCTGCCCTGGGTCTCCTCGGGGCCCTCGCCGTCGGGGTCACCGCCCGGGCCTACCTCCGGACCCGCTACCGCTCCATGGCGTGGCTCTCCATCGCCTTCCTCCTCCTCGCCCTCGGCTCCACCCTGGAGCACCTCCTGGTGAACCAGTTCCACTGGGACCACCACGACTCCAGCCTGCTCGGGGTCCACCTGCTGACCGCCATGGGATTCCTGGCGGTCATCGCCTCGGCCCTCCGGGCACGGCAGGTCCCGGGGCCCGCCCCCGTCACCCACTGACTCCAAGGGGACTGAGGATTCTTTAATATACACCCGGGGCCATTCCCTCTCCATGTCCTCCAAGGTGGACGACCTGGACCTCAAGATTCTCCGCGAGCTCCAGAAGAACGCCCGGGCCTCCTACCGGGACATCGCCGAGAAACTCGATGTGGCCGAGGGAACCGTCTACAACCGGGTGAACAAGCTCACCGAGATGGGGGTCATCCGCAAGTTCATCCCCGACATTGATTTCTCCAAGCTCGGATACGACCTCCTCGCGGTGGTGGGGGTGGTGGTGGAGGGGGGCAAGCTCCAGGAGGTGGAGGAGAGAATCTCCAAGGACCCCGCCGTCTCCGCCGTCTATGACGTCACCGGGGAATACGACGCCGTCCTCGTCTGCAAGTTCAAGGACCGCGCCGGCCTCAACAAGTTCATCAAGGGCCTCCTCGCCAACCCCACCATCAAGAAGACCTACACCATGGTGGCCCTCAACGTGGTCAAAGAGGAGCACGGGATACAGATTTAGACAAACACCAGCCATCCGCCTTCCGCTCTCTCCAGGAATGCGGTGAGTCCCAAGACCTCGTCCACCTTGTTCTTGAACCGGGGGGGCTCCAGCCCGAAGATGCGGGCGGAGGTGGAGCAGGCGTAGAGCCGCACGGGCCCCAGGTCCCGGGCCTCCTGGAGCATCTGGCCCAGGGGGAGAATCCGGGCCTTCGGCATCCCCCGGGCGAGCCTCGGCTGGTGGGAGGCCTCCGAGGCGGGGACATCCACCTTGTCAAGGTCCTCCTCGGCGAACCGGCGGAGGGCCCAGAAGGAGAGGAAGACGTGGACCTCGTATCCCATGGTCACCCCGCTGGTGGCCAGGGCCACCACCTGGTAGAGCTTGTCCCAGGTCCCCGAGTGGGCCACGATGGCGAGGCGACGCGGGGCCACCAAGGACGGCTCGGGGAGGACCTCCGAGAGGGCTTCCTGCATGGGGGTGGCACACTCTAGGAGCCGCGGGTTTAATAAAATATCCAGAGGTTCAGCGACCGGGTCCTATCGGGATGGGGGGAGATGGGGGCACAGGCCCCGGGGGCAGAGGCGGAATGCCCGGGGTTACCAAGGGGCAGGGGGGGGTTTGGAAGGCTTCCATGAAGAAGAAGTCCATCCGCGGGTGGATATGGAGCGGGGCCTCCCCGACCCGCTCACACCGGCTCAGCCGGCCCGGGAAGGCGTGGCCTCGAAGTAGGCGAGGTCCCCCCGGGGCTCGCCCGCGAGGTGACCGAAGAGGGCGTAGGCGGCGCGGACCGCGTCGGCCCAGGAGCCCTCCCGGGCATAGACCTCGATGGTGAGAGTCTCCGCGCCCAGCCGGAGGTCCACCCGGAACTCTCCCTTCCCGGAGGTCCACTGGAGAAGCGTGTTCTCGTCCCGGATGGCCTGCCACCGCAGGGGGCCGAGCCACCTCCCCTGGAGCCCCTGGGCGATGGACTCCGGGGAGACCCCCGGGGGGAGATGGGCCTCCAGCACGGGGACCCCCGCCGGTGCCGGATGCTCCTCCAGGGACGGGGCGCGGGCGCCCAGCCGGTATCCCCCCTCGGTGCGCTCCACGTACCCGCCGCGCTCCAGCCGGCGGAGGGTGCGGCTGAGAATCTCCGGGTGGAGCCCCAGGTGGCGGCGCAGCCCCTGGAATGCCACCACCGCCCCCGGCCCACCGAGGACCCGCAGGACCTCCTGCTCCCGCTCGGAGAGCAGATATGAGGAAACCTGCGACGCCTCCATCACACTAACCTAAGGTTAGTGTTTGGTTATAAATCTTCCCCTATCGGACCTTCACGTAGAACTTGAGGGGGTCCTCCTCCTTCATCCCCAGGCAGAGGTTGCCGGTGCGGCGGCACCAGGCGGGGACATCCTCCTTGGCGGCGGGGTCGTCGGCCCACAGTTCGAGGACCTGGCCGGTCTCCATCTCGCGGATTTTCTGGGCGAGCATGAAGATGGGGACGGGGCACATGAACCCCACGGCGTCCAGCACTATCGGTTGGCCAACGCCACCCCCTTCGGGGGTGGCGTTCAGGTCTGGCGCGTCGTCGGGGTTCGGGGGGGTGCCGATGGCTTTGCTCATCGGGTATAAGTTGTGATAGGGAGACCCCATAAGCATGCCTGCTCTGCGGGCGGCCCTCCTCCAGGTTCCGGTGTGGGACACCCTGGAGGCCAACTTGGAGGCCGCCGGGGAGATGGCGGCGCGGGCGGCCCGGATGGGGGCACACCTGGCGGTGCTCCCCGAATACTGGTTCGGCTTCCCCTATGCCCACCCGGTCTTCCGGTTCGAGGCCCTGACCCGGGGGCGGGTCCTTGACTTCTACCGTCGGACCAGCGAGGAGCATGGCCTGCTCCTCTCGGGCAACCTCACCGAGGCTTCCGGGGGGCATTACTACAATGTGGGGCTCTGGGTCCGCGGGGACCGGGTGCTGTCCCGCCAGCGGAAACTCCACCCGACGCCCAACGAGCGGGCCTGGGGCGTCTCCCCGGGGTCCCGGGTGGCCTGGGCGACGGAGAGAGGGACCCGTCTCGCCACCCTGGTGTGTGCCGACGTCCTCTGGCCGGAGACCTGCGCCCGCCTCCGGGGGGCGGACATCGTGTCGAACCCGGTGGTCTCCCGGCGCCGCGATAAAGACGGGGGGCGAGAGGCCCGCAACGCCATGTTCGTCGCCCGCGCCTTCGACAACGGCTACTATCTCCTCAAGGCCGGGGGGGTGAGCCCCCGCTGGCCCATCGCGGGGCGCAGCCTCGCCGCCGCCCCCTGGGGGCTCCTGGCCCGGGCCCGCGGCGACACCCGCCCCGAGCTCCTCCGGGTGGACCTGGACCTGGAGCGCCTCCGCCGGGCCCGCCGCGACATCCAGGGTTTGAGAGGGGAGGCAGGTCGGGAGCCCTGGAGGCTTTAAGGAACCGTGGATTTTACTTGGACCGGGGACAGATTTGGGAAAACCTGCGGAAAACCCTTAATTATCTCCCCGGGGAGGTGGAGGTTGAAGCGCGAAGAGGTGGTTCCGGTCTCCGGCCTACTTCCTCCCTCCCTCATCCTCCCCGGGGGGCGGAACCCTCTTTCGTCTTCGCGCTCCACTTTCTCTCCGAGAGGATGCTTCAGAATCCGAGGATGTCGGCCGCGCTGGTCTTCTCCTCTTTCTTCTTCGCAGGCTCGGCCCCCGGCTCGGGGGCGATGACGGTGCAGAGGAAGTCGTAGACGTCCTTCCGCTCACGGTCGATGGCCTTGTGCTCCTCGGCCATCCGGTAGGACTTCTTGGCGAGGGCGATGTTTCCCTTCTCGAGGGCCTTGTCCCCGACGCCCAGCAGTTTTTTGTAGGCCCCGGAGGCGGCGTAGGCGGTGAAGGCCACCTGCTCGCGGCTCGCCTGGAGGAAGTGGTCCCCGAGGGCCTCCCCCACCTTGTCGCGGATGGGCTGGGGGACCTTTTCGAGGACCTCCTTGATGGCGCTCTCGTCGTTGTATTTCATGGCGAGGAATTTTCCGAGTTCGGCGGCCATGGCTGGTTGTTTCCCACTTTCGGGGGAAACAACATAAGAGTGATAGTGATAAATAGTCTTGCCATGTCCTCCGAATCGCGGTTTGGGAGCGCAGCCATCCTGGACTGCTACGTGGATGAGCCCTCCTGCCTGGGGGTCCCCCCGTATCTGGCCACCTATCCCCGCTATGTGGCGGGGGCCCTGGGGGAGGCGGGGACGCGGGAGGTGCTCTACCGGACGGTGGACCAGGTGCGCCGCGACCCCGCGCTGCTGGAGGTGTTCTCGCGGCGGGACCTGCTGGTGGTCATCGGGGGAGTCGCGGTCCCCGGCAAGTATCTGGGGGGGACCCCGGCGGGGCCCCGGGAGATTGCGGGGCTGGTGTCGCGGGTCGAGGGGCCGGTGAAGGTCTTCGGGGGGCCGCTGGCCCGATTCGGCCACGGGATGACCGGGGGCCGCCGCGCCCTGTCTCTGCCCGATGGCCTCTTCGACCTGGTGGTGGCGGGGGACATCGAGGGGGCGGTCTTCGACCTGGCGCGGGGGGAGAGGCCGGAGAGCATCAATCCGGATGCCTGGGTCCCGCGGTGGAAGATTGGCCGGTGGGCCATCCGGGGGGCGGAGATTGTGTCCCAGCACCCGGATTTCCCCGACACCATGTGCGAGCTGGAGACCTACCGGGGGTGCCAGTGGCGGAGGTGTTCCTTCTGCGTGGAGCCCCAGTATGGGGCCCCGGACATGCGGAGCGTGGAGGACATCGCCGGGGAGGTGGAGGCCCTCTACCAGCGGGGGGCCCGCTGCTTCCGCCTGGGGGACCAGCCCGACCTCTTCGCCTACGGCGCCCGGGACGGGGAGGGGCCGGACCCGGAGGCGGTGCGCCATCTCTATGCCTCCATCCGGCGTGTGGCCCCGGGGCTGCGGGTCCTCCATATGGACAACGCCAACCCCGCCTACATGATGGAGCACCCGGGGGAGTCCCGCGAGATAGCGAAGACCATTGTGGAATACAACACAGGCGGGGACGTGGCGGCCTTCGGGGGGGAGACCGCGGACCCCGAGGTGGTGAAGCGCAATAGCCTGAACGCGACTCCGGAGCAGGTGCTGGGGGCCATCCGGCTGCTCAACGAGGTGGGCGGGGCGCGGGACGCCACGGGGCTCCCTAAATTGCTCCCGGGCCTCAACTTCGTCTTCGGCCTCAAGGGGGAGACCGCCCGAACCTACCAGCTGGACTACGAGTTCCTCCGGGGGGTCCTCGACTCCGGCTGGATGGTGCGGCGCATCAACCTCCGGCAGGTGGCCCCCATGCAGGGCACAGGGATGGAGAAGGTGGGGGACCGCGTCCTGCGGAAACACAAGCACCTCTTCCACCGGTGGAAGGAGCGCATCCGCCGGGAGATTGACCACCCGATGCTCCAGCGGGTGGCCCCCCGGGGCACCGTCCTCCGGGATTTGCGCGCCGAGGCCTATGAGGGGAACCTCACCCTGGCGCGCCCCATCGGCTCCTATCCCCTGCTGGTGGGAGTCCCCGGCCGCCACCCCCTCGGGGTCCACCTGGACGCCGCGGTGGTGGGCCACGGCATGCGCAGCGTCACGGGGGTCCCCCATCCCCTCGATGTGAACACCGCCTCCCCGGAGGCCCTCTCCGCGCTCCCCGGCATCGGCGAGCGGAGGGCCGCCCGGATTCTGGCCCGCCGTCCGATTCAGAATCGCCAGGAGTTCATCCAGGCCCTCGACGACCCCCGGGTGGCCGAAAGCGTGGTCCCCTACACGCAGTTCGCCGCCTGAAACTTCGGAAAACGTTTATTCTGCATTCCGCCAGCGGTTCCCGCGGATATGCGGGTCTGCTACATGGGCTCTTATGACAAGAGCCTGCTGAGCCCGGGGCGGCACCAGGTCATCCAGGCGGGCCTCCGGGCCCACGGGGTGGAGGTGGTGGAGTGCCACGACGCCTCGCGGGGGCTCTTGCGGCGGTGGCTCCGGCTCCGGGGACAGTTCCGCCGGGTGGGGCGAGTGGACGCGCTCATCGTGGGGGAGCAGAGCCACGCAGTGGTCCCCCTGGCCTGGCTCCTCTGCCGGCTGCGCCGCATCCCCCTGCTCTTCGACCCCCACATCTCCCTCTATGACACGGCAGTCCACGACCGGCGGGAGTGCGCCCCCCGCTCGCCGAGGGGCCGGCTTCTATACCGGCTGGATTGGATCTCCATGCATCTGGCGGACATCGTATTCTCCGACACCCGGACCCATGGTGCGTACTTCGCCGAAACCTTCCGCCTCCCGCCGGAGAAACTGCGCACCATCCATGTGGGGGCCGACGAGTCCATCTTCCATCCCCCGGAGACGCCTCCGGCGAGGGGAACCCATGCCTTCGAGGTCCTCTTCTACGGGAGCTACATCCAGGTCCACGGGATGGAGGCCATCTTCGATGCTGTGGCCCGCCTGGAGCCCCACGGGGACATCCATTTCACCATCATCGGCCACGACTTCGTGGAGCCCTCCTACCGGGGAATCTACGGGAACATCCCCCGGCCCCCCAACGCCACCATGGTGGGGCGGGTCCCCCTGGAGCGCCTCCCGGACCGCATCGCCTCGGCGGACGTGTGCCTGGGCATCTTCGGGACCACCGAGAAGGCCGGGCGCGCGGTCCCCACCAAGGCCTACCAGATTATCGCCTGCGGCCGCCCCCTCGTCACGGCGGACACACCGGCGGCCCGCGAGGTCTTCCATCACGGGGAGGACGCCTGGCTCATCCCCGCGGGTTCGGGGGAGGCGCTGGCACGGGCCATCCTCCACCTGCAAGGGGACCCCGCGCTGCGGGAGAGGCTGGCCGCCGGGGGGCTGGCCCTCTACCGGAGTCGTTTCACCCCCGGGGCCATCGGGGGGAGCGTCCTCTCGGCCCTGCGGGAAGTCGTGGGAAAGGAGGGTTAAGGGATGATTTTGGGGTGGGGGACGGGGACGATGAATTTGCCCCCGCGCTCCATGTAGGCCTTCTCTTTCTTGAGTATCTCCTCGGCGAAGTTCCAGGCGAGGAGGAGGGAGTAGTCGGGGGGGTTCTCCTTGAACCGGGTGTCGGGGTGGACGGGGATGTGCATCCCCGGGGTGTAGTGGTTCTGCTTGAAGGGAGTGGTGTCGGTGGCGAAGTCGAGGAGGTCGGTGCCGATTTTGCAGTAGTTGAGGAGGGTGTTGCCCTTGGCGGGGGCCCCGTATCCGGAGATGACCTTGCCCTGCTTCTTGAGGTCGCGGAGGAGGGGGACGAGGCGGTCGCGGATGGAGGCCACGTCGCGGGCGAACCTGCGGTAGGTCTCGATGGAGTCGAGGCGGTTCTCCTTTTCGAGGCGGAGGAGCCTCTGGACCTCCTCGGAGGGGGGCAGGTTTGGTTCGGGCCGGGCGAAGACGCGGATGGAGCCCCCGTGGATGGGGTCCCGCTTCACGTCGACGAGGCTCATGTCGAAGCGGCGGAAGAGGGCCTGGAGGGGGCCGACGGCGAAGTAGGAGAGGTGCTCGTGGTAGATGGTGTCGAACTCGGTGTGCTGGAGGAGGTCCACCAGGTAGGGGACCTCGATGACGAAGGCCCCCCCGGGGCCGAGGAGGTGCTTGACCCCGCGGAGGAAGTCGTCGAGGTCGTGGCAGTGGGCGAAGACGTTGGTCCCCAGGATGGCGCCAGCGGGGCCCTTCTCCTTCCGCACTTGGCGGGCGGTGCGCTCGCACCAGAAGTCGTTCACCGTCTCCACCCCCCGCTGGCGGGCGATGGCGGCCACGTTGGAGGCGGGCTCGATGCCCAGCCCCCGGACCCCCAGCTTCTGGAAGCCGAGGACCATGGAGCCGTCGTTGCTCCCGATGTCCACCGCCAGGCTCTTGCCGTCGAGGCCGAAGCGGCGGGTCACGTCCCCGGCGAGCTCGGCCAGGTGGATGGGCATGGTGCGGGAGGAGGAGGTGATGTAGGCGTATTCGCTGAACATCACCTCCGGGGGCACCACGTGGGTGAGCTGCACCATGTGGCAGGCGGGGCAGAAGCAGACGTCAAGGGGGTAGAAGGGCTCCGGACCCCCCAGCTGCTCTTTCTTCAGGAAGTTGTTGGAGAGGGGCTGGGGTCCGAGGACCAGGAAGGTCTCCAGGTTCTTCCCCCGGCAGACCCGGCAGGAGTCCAGTTTCATGGCGTCGGGGAATTTCGCGGCGGGCATGGCGGGGGAACAGGGGGGAGCCCGTTGCGGGGGATAGTAAAACTTTCCCCACTTCTCTCCTCTCTCTTTTTGTGTTCTCCGGAGATGGGGGAGTGATGGCCCCCGGTTCTCCATTGGCGGCGCGGTTTTTCGCCCGGGACCCCGCGGTGGTGGCCCGGGCCCTCCTGGGCCACCGCCTCGTTTCAATGGCGGGCCGTTCCCTCTGCGCGGGGCGCATCGTGGAGACCGAGGCCTACTATGGGCCCCGGGACCCGGCCTCCCGGGCCTACCGGCGGGTCCCCATGTCGGAGCCGATGTTCGGCCCCCCGGGGACCGCCTTTGTCTATATGGTGCACGCCCGCTGGCTCTTCAACGCGGTCTGCGGCCGCCTGGGTGAGCCCGCCGCGGTGTTGCTGCGGGCCGTGGAGCCCCAGGTGGGCCTCGATGCGATGCGGCGCCGCCGGGGTGAGGCCCGAGCGCGGCGGAGGACGTCTTCAGCGCGAGGGTTCGGCTCGGGCCGAATCGTCCCGGAGCGGGACCTCTGCCGCGGGCCCGGGAGGCTCACCGAGGCCATGGGGATTACCCGTGCCATCAACCGCATGGATGTCACCGACCCCCGCACAGGGGTCTGGTTCGCCCGCGGGAACCCCGGGGGGCTGCGGGTGGTCAGGTCGGGGCGCATCGGCGTGTCGCGGGACCTCCGCCGCCCACTCCGGTTCTACGCGGCGGACTCCCCCTGGGTCTCCGGGCCCCGCGGGTCGAGCATTTGATTATTCGGGGCGCCGATTCCAGGGGTATGGGCTACGAGTCTTCCTATGCCCCCCGGTATCTGCTGGTTCCCGGGGCGGTGCTCCTGGTCTGCTTCGCGTTCTTCGGGCCGGCGGAGGCCATGCTCCATCTCTACTTCCGCCATCCCCTGGCGGGGCCCCTGGTGATGGTGTTCACGGGGCTCATCCTGCTGGCGTGGGGGCTGGGGTTGTGGCTCCTCGGCCGGCCCCTCGGGTTGAGCCTGCCGGGGGCGCTCCCGTCGGTGGGGGTCCTCATCCTCGCCCTCCTCCTCTACCCCTCGGCGGTCTCCATCGCCATCCAGGTGGGCAGCGGGGGGGTGGACCCCATCCTCTTCGAGATGCCGAACATCCTCCCCGCCCTCTTCTCCACCGGGGACCAGATTCTCCTCCGCGTCTACCACGGCTACATCTTCGGCCTCTTCTTCCCCCTCCTCTACCTGGGGCTCTGCCTCCCCCTGCTCATGGCGGTCTCCTCCTTCGAGCGGGTGGACATGGCCCTGCGGCTCTTCGTGGCCTGGCTGGGGGTCGGGGCCCTCGGGGTCACCCTGCAGGACTGGCTCTACTTCGCCTCCCACCCCGAGTATTCCCTGGTGGTGGGGAACCGCTACGGGGTCTATTTCACCCACTGGGCCGGGTTCATCCCCACCGTCTACGCCCTCGCCTACCTGTGGGGGGCGGTGTGGGTGGGCCTCGCGGGGCGCCACCACGCGGGCCACACCGGGCAGAAGGGGTTCCTCGTCATCCTCACCATCCTCTCCCTGGCCGCCCTGGGGCTCACCCTGTCGAAGCCCCTCTGGATGGGCCTCCTGTGGGGGACCCCGTGACCGCGGCGGGGCGGCTCCCCCTTCTCCCCCCGGGTGTCGCCCTCCGCCTCTATCTCACCGGGCTGCTCCTCTACCTCCCCGGCGAGGCCGCCGCCCCCCTCTTCCTGGGCTACCGGGAGGGGTGGAGCGTGGCCGGATTCCAGACGCTGATGGTGCTCTCCGACGGGGTGGGCGTCCTCCTCCTCTCGGGGGCCATCGGCCTCCTCCTCGGGGAGGCGGAGTGGTTCCGGGGGAACCGATGGAGAGAGGGGCTCATCCTCTCCTCCGCCGGGGGGCTGGTCATCGCCCTGGTGACCGAGAACCTGGGGGCCCACCTCTGGAACCTCTGGACCTATCCCCCGGGGCTCCCCACACTGCTGGGGGCCTCCCTGGGGGCCGTGGCGGGCTGGCTGGTCCTCCCCCCGGCGGTCTTCTACCTGGTCCACACGCGCTGGAGCCCCCATGGGCTCCTCCTCTCCGGGGGAGTGGTGGCCGGGGCCACCCTGGCGGGCCTCCGGTTCCTTGCCTGAGGCTGAAGGTTCATGGCCCGGCGGGGCGAGTAGAGGGCGATGCTCATCTTCGCCGGGCTGGGCCTCTGGGACGAGAAGGACCTCAGCGTGAAGACCCTGGAGGCCATCCGGGGGGCCGACCACATCTATGCGGAGTTCTACACCTCCACCCTCCCGGGGGCGGACCGAGGGAGGATGGAAACTATTTATGGGCGGCCCATCACGGAACTCCGCAGGGAGGAGATTGAGAACGACCCGGGCCCCCTCCTGGAGAGGGCGAAGAGGGGGACGGTCGTGCTGCTCGTCGGCGGAGACCCCATGGTGGCCACCACCCACATTGACCTCCGCCTCCGCGCCCAAGAACGGGGAATCCCCGTGTGCATTCTCCACGGGGCCAGCATCGCCGGCGCGACCCCTGGCCTCCTCGGCCTCCAGTCCTACAAGTTCGGCCGTAGCGGGACCGTCTCCCGCCCCTATTCCCTTCCCTTGGAACGCCGCTCCCCTTCGGGGAGCGGCGTTGGTCGAGGCTGGGTCCCCGGAGACGCCTACCGGGCGGCCCGCGATAACCACGGGCGGGGCCTCCACACCCTCCTCCTCCTCGACCTCGGCATGGCCATCCCCGAGGCCCTCGGCCTCCTCGCCCGCGCCGAAGAAAACGAGGGAGGCGGCCTGATGGACCTCCTCTGGGCCGGAGTCGCCCGCGCGGGCTCCCCCGAACCGGCGGTCCACGCCGACACCCCCCAGCAACTGGCTCGATTCGACTTCGGCCCCACCCCCCACGTGCTGGTCCTGCCGGGGAGCCTCCACTTCATGGAGGCCGAGGCCCTCCGCACACTGGCGGGGGCACCCCCGGAACTTCTCCCCCGGGAGAAACCATGACCGAACTCGGGGCCATCTCCGGGAAGGTGACGCTGAATGAGTTCACATTCCGCGTGACGGGCCCTGTGCGGAGGAACGAGTACCTCAAGGTGTTCCACTCCGCCGACGGGTGGGTCCTCTCCCAGGTGCTCTCCATCTCCAAGTTCTCCGAAGGAGAATCGCCGACCAACGCCGCCCCCCGGACAGGGGGCGGCGTTCAAGTGTGGCGGGAAGCCACGGTGGCCCGCGCGGGGGTCATCGGATTCAAGGAGCCCGGCGGCCCCCTCCGGCTCCCCCGCACCCCCTTCTCCCCGGGGGACCGGGTCTTCACCGCCGAGCCCGAACTCCTCGCCCGCACCCTCGGCCTCGGGGAGCAGGGCATCTATCTGGGCCACCTCGATTCCACCCCGGTGCGGGTCCACCTCAGCCCCAACACCCTCATCACCCGCCACGGCTCCATCCTCGCCAAGACCGGCGCCGGAAAATCATATGCGGCAGCCGTCATCATGGAGGAACTCCTCGAGCGCGAAACCCCCCTGGTCATCGTGGACCCCCACGGGGAATACCCCAGCCTCAAGGAGCCCGCCGTGGACACCGGGGCCATGGCCCGCTTCGGCATCGAGCCCGGGGACTACGCCGACCGGGTGACCATCTACACCCCCATCTCCCGGGCGGTGAACCCCAAGGCCGACAAACTGTTCCGCCTCGACGGGGTCAACCTCAAGGCCCGCACCCTCGCCGGAATGCTCTCCGACGTCACCAGCCGCCAGATGGCCCTCCTCCAGCAGGCCGTCCGCCGCGCGGCCGCCGCCCGGGAACTCTACAGCCTCCCCGACATCATCCAGGCCGTCGAGGAATCCACCTCCAACGAGAGATGGGGCCTCCTCTCCAGCCTCGAATCCCTCCAGTCCTCCGGCATACTGTCGGACAGCCCCACCACCATTGACGAACTCGTCCAGCCCGGCCATGCCAGCGTCCTCGACCTCAAAGGACTCGAGCCCCGCATCCAGGAGATGGTCGTCGCCGTCGTCGGCCGCGAACTCTTCGAGGCCCGCAAACTCAACCGCATCCCCCCCGTCCTCCTCCTCGTCGAGGAGTCCCACGAGTTCTGCCCCGAGCGAGGATTCAAAAAAGCCGTGTCCAGCGACATCCTCCGCACCATCGCCAGCGAGGGCCGCAAATTCGGCCTCGGCCTCTTCGTCGTCAGCCAGAGGCCCGCCCGCGTGGACAAAAACGTCCTCAGCCAGTGCGGCACCCAAATCATCCTCCGCGTCACCAACCCCAATGACATCCAGGTCCTCCGCAAAAGCCTCGAAGGATTCACCGACGAGATGGGAGAAGAACTCCGCCGGCTGCCCCCGGGAACCGCCATCGTGGTCTCGGGGGACATCGAGAGGCCCGTCGTCGTCAACATCCGGCCACGCAGGACACGGCACGGGGGGGCGGCGAAAGTAGTGTAATTCGGAAAACTCGCGGACTTCGTCCGCTCGCCAGCGGCTCCCGGTGGGAGCCGCCGGGAAAGAAAATGGCTTGACGTGTTCAGAACGGGACTGTGAATCACCCCGGCCTGAAGGCAGGGTGATTCACGGCACTACTCTTCCCCGGTCCTCTGCTGCACCATCCTCCGCAGTTTCTCCAGGGTGCTCTTGGTCTCCTCGTTCTCCCGGAGGAGGCTCTCGCCGAGTTCTCCGTATTTCATGAGTTGGAGTTCGAGTTCGTTGAGGCGGGTTTCGAGGGCCCCGGTGCGGTGGAGGGCGTCGAGTCCCTTGCGGAGTTCCTGGGCGGTGCTGTCCATCTGGTCCACCTGTGTCTGGGTGGCTTCGAGGAGGCGGGTGAGGCGCTCCTGGTTGAGTTCGGTCTCGCGGGTCTTCTCGGCGAGGCGGGGGACCTCCTGGAGGGCCTGCCGGACCTCCGGGGGGGTCCCCCCGGCGGCGCGGAGGGCCTCGAGTTGTTCGAGGACCTGTTCGCCGAAGGCCCCGAGTTTGGCGAGGGCGTTGTCGTGCTGGGCGAGGCGCTCCTCGTGTTCGGCGAGGCGGCGGACCTCCTGGGGGAGGCGCTGGAGTTCCTGGACCCCCTGGGCCATCTGGGCGGCCTGGTGGAGGAGTTCCTCCTGGATTTGGGCGAGGTGGCCGAGCCCCTTGTCGTGCTCCTGGACCTGGGATTCGAGGCGGGGGAGGGATTCGAGGCGCTCGAGGGCGCCGAGGAGGCCGCGCATGCGGGCGAGTTCGTTGAGGGAGCCCTCGACGGCCCCTTGGAGGCGGCCGAGGACCATCTCGGCCTCGGTGATGCGGGTCTCGAGTCCGGCGAGGCGGCGGAGGTCCGGGGTGGCCTCGCGGAGGGCGCGGAGTTCCTGGCGGAGGGCGGCCATCCCCTCGTGGGCCTCGTGGGCGGTGCGGCGGGCCTCCTGGAGGTGGGCCCCCTGCTGCTGGAGCTGGTCGCGGTATCCCTGGAGTTCCTCGGCGGCGGGGAGGCGTCCCTTGAGGGTGTTGCGCTCCTCCTGGGCCTCCTGGAGGGCCTGGCGGGTGTCGTCGCGGGCGAGGCGGAGTTCGGATTCGAGGCGGCCCAGGTGGGCCCCCTGGGCCTCCCGGGCTTTTTCCATCTGGTCGAGGCGCGGGGGGAGGCCGCCGAGGGTGGCCTCGATTGCCTCGACGCGGGAGGGGAGTCCGGCGAGGCCCCCGAGGTCGGCGGCGGCCTGGCGGGCCTCCTGTGCGACCCCGTCGAGGCTCTTGTGCATGGCCTCGAGGGCGATTTTCTGCATCTGGGCGGCCTCCATCGCCTGGGGCAGGTCCCGGAGGCGCTGGAGGGTGGCCTCGTCGAGGAGCCGGGCGGCCTCCCCGAGTCTCTTGGCGAGGAGTTCGTGTTCCCCGAGTTTGCGCTGGAGTTGGTCGCGGGTGCGGGCGAGCTCGGTGCGCTCGCGGCGGGCCTCGTCAATGGCGGTGAGGAGGTGGCCGGCGCGCTCTTCGAGGCTGTGGCGGGTCTCCTGGAGCCCGATCTCGAGGCTGTTGAGGCGGGTGGTGGCCTCGTGGGCCTGGCGCTCGGCGCGGAGGCGGCTCTCCTCCACCTGGCCGGCGAGGAGCCTGGAGTCCATCTCGGCGTCCACGATGTGGGCCTCCAGGGTGCGGAAGCGGGTGAGGAGCTCGTCGGAGAGGAGGATGGTGCGGGGACGCTCCGACTGGGCGGAGAGGTCGTCAATGCGGCGCTCGATGGACTCGATGCGCCGCTGGAGGTCCTTGGAGGTGACCCGGTCGAGGCCGCTGGCAAGCTTGGTGAGCCGCTCCTTGGAGCGGAGGATGTCCTCGGCGGCCATGGGGGACCGTAGAACAGCAGGACGCGGGGCATATAATTTTAACCCAGGGGGGATTTCTGTGTGTGCCATGGCGCGTCACGTCCTCGCGGCGGCCCTGCTGCTGGCGGTGGTCCTCTCGGGGTGCAGCCAGTCTCCCCAGGCGGGGCCGGTGGTCTCGCGGGTGAACCCTGAGGCGACCCCGGAGGCCCCCCTGCCCCCGCCGTCGGATACGCCGCTGACCCAGCGGGGCATCCGGTGGAACCACATGCCCCTCACGGTCTATCTCTCGGGGGATGACCCCGGCTACATGGAGGACACCTGGGAGGCCTTCCGGATGTGGGAGAACGCCACCGGGGGGCTGGTGAGTTTCCGGCGGGTGGAGGACCGGAGGGCGGACATCACGGTCATCTGGCCCCCCGTTCTCTCGCGAGTGACCGGGGAGCATGGGCTGGGGAACGCCAACACCCACTTCGAGACCTTCGGCCCCCCATCGAGTCCCCGCACGGCCATGACCTCGGCGGTCATCGAACTGCTGACCCAGAGCCAGCAGGGGGCCCCCCTCACCCACATGGACATGACCAACGTGGCCCTCCATGAGATTGGACACTCCCTCGGGCTGGACCACTCCACCTATCCCAGGAGCGTGATGTTCACCAAGGTGACGACCCCCTCGGTCTCGGTGAACGCCCCCCTGGAGCAGGATGTGGCCCCCCTGCTCCCCATCTACCGGGAGAAGCCCCGGGTGGACCTGCTCATCGCGCAGGGGGAGGCCTCCCGGGTGGTGCAGAAGGTCCTCACCGGGGACCGCCACTACCTGAACATCCAGTTCACGGTGCGCAACGACGGGTTCCTCGACTCCCCCCCGGCGGAACTCCGCATCCAGGCCGACGGCCGGACGGTGGACGAGCGGAAGACCCAGGAGATGAAATTCGGGCAGAGGCTGAACCTCAGCCTCCGGAACGTCCTCGCCGAGACCGCCTTCCAGAAGGTCACCGTGGAGGTGGACCCGGACAACCGCATCCCGGAATCCGACGAGACCAACAACCGCCTCACCCTCGAGGTGCCCCCATGAAGCCGCAGAAGGGGGGCCGGGGGGAGGTCCGCATGGTGGACGTGGGCTCCAAGCCCCGGGTCCGCCGGCGGGCGGTGGCCTCGGGGCGGATTGCATTGCGCCCGGGGACCCTGCGGGCCCTCCGCCTGGGGCAGGTCCCCAAGGGGGATGTGCTGGGGGTGGCGCGGGTGGCGGCCATCACCGCGGTGAAGCGGACCAGCGAACTGCTCCCCCTCTGCCACCCCCTGGCCCTCACCCGGATTGACGTGGACCTCCGCATGGCGAAGGGCGGGGTGGAGGCCCGGGTGGGGGTGGAGGCGCGGGAGCGCACCGGGGTGGAGATGGAGGCCCTGGTGGCGGT